>JAISOX010000117.1 GCA_031275325.1 Treponema sp. | reverse complement strand
TCCCGGAACTTGATATGCACCGTCCGGGGGAGGGGCGTGGTAATCTCGATTTCAGGAATACCCTCAGGCGGCGGATGGGGCGTGGGCTTGACGTCGTAGATCGGTATCCGCAGCGCCCTGCGCCCCTCGTCGGTCATGGCGTCGTTGTTCTGCAGGTTGTTCCGCACGAACACCTCCTCAAGATGAACGAGCCGGTCTTTCTTCTCGTTTTTTTGCTGCATATCCAGCTTGGTGTAGGATGCGGTTTGGCACAGCTCATAGAGGGCCTTCACCTGGGTATGGAGGGTTTGCAGTTCCGCGAGTTTATCCTCCGGCAGGTTCCATTCGACTTTGTGCTCGGTGGACACGGCAATAAGATTCTCGCTCCACTCCACAAATTCCGCTTCTTTAGTAGGTATGTAGCTCATGGGTCTCTCCTTTTTTTAGGGTGTATATATGAGGCTGTCCTGACGGACACGGCCTTATCCTGTAGGATAGCGGTCTTATCCTGTAGGATAGCGGTCTTATTCTCTAGGATAAGGGTCTTATCCTGTGGAATAGTGGTCTTATTGCGTAGGATAAGAGTCTTATCCTCTAGGATAACGGCCTTATCCTGTAGAATAGCGGCCTTATCCCATAGAATAAGAGTCTTATCCTCTAGGATAAGGACCTTATCCTGCGGACAGGCTATGCCGGTCTTGCGGGTACAGGAGTAAAGGTAAGGATTATAAGTCTTTACAGTATAATAATTTAGAATAGGGGGGGGGGGGGGGGGTAATAAAGAAGATTTACGAGTCCCTCTGGGGTCTCTCTTTACAAGCCCTTGCATAATGATCAGTATATATCTCCATGAGAGAAATGTCAAGTTCCTGGGGCAAAAGGAGGGGTAAAATCCTGGGATTTTTTACTTTTCAAGGCCGCTTCAACAAACGGGTTAGTTGCGGGCGTTCCCAAACCAACCGAGTTTTGGAACGCCCGCTTGGGAAAAGCGGAGGCCCCTCCCTTTTTCCCATGGCCGGACTGGTAGCGGAAAAAAGCGGAAAACAGGGGAAAAAAGTTTTGGCCCAGGCTCGAAACCCTGATCTTGACGAGCCTCCCGTTACCGGGTATCATAAGAATACGTTAATCGCCTAACCCAATGGCCGATCTTGAGAGTCTAACCCAATGACTTAGTATAGTGTAAAAAATCGTACAGTTGAACTTTTTCAACATGCTGCATCCAGTGAGGGAATCTTATACGCAAGGTTCGTTGATGCAGCGCAGTATTTTTCTATCTGAGGCTGTTTCAAGACTGAAGTTTTGAAACTGATTCATCTCCTTAAAAGCTATGTTTTTAAGGCGTTACAGGAGGATCTATAGTGGCTGTAAGCACATTTAAGAGGGGCTTGCACGTTCCCACCCGGAAAACCGCTACCGAAGGGAAACCGGTGGAACTGGTACCTACGCCGAAACAGGTGGTTATTCCTATCAATCAGCATTTCGGCGCTCCCAATCAAAGTTTAGTGCAGGTGGGTGATGCGGTGAAGCGGGGGCAGAAAATCGCGGATGCGGTCAGTCCTGGGCCTATGACCGTACCGGTTCATGCTTCGATTACCGGGATCGTCAAGAAAATCGAGCCCCGGACCCAGTCAAACAACAGTGAAGGGCTTTGTATTGTGATCGAAGCTGAGGGGCCTGATGAAAACCCGGACGGGCAGTTCATGCCTCCCCTGGATGCATTTACCTGTACCCGAGAGGAGGCGCTCCAGCGAATCCGGGATGCAGGGATGACCGGTATGGGAGGAGCCGGGTTCCCTTCCCATGTCAAACTGTCTCCGCCGCCCCATAAGCCCATCGACCTTATCATCGCGGACGGCGCGGAATGTGAACCCTACCTCACCACCGATGAGGCGATCATCACGGAGAAACCCCACCTATTGATCCAGGGCTTGGCCATAATCATGAAAATTACCGGCGTGAAGAAGGCCATCATCGGGATGGAGGATAATAAGGAGAACCTCGTTCCGCTGCTGGAACAGGAAATCCGGCTGAGAAACTATTCCGGTGAGATCACCCTGGGGCTTTGTAAAACCCTGTACCCCCAAGGGGGTGAAAAGATGCTCATCACCGCGCTCACCGGCAGGGAGGTGCCTTCCGGCGGGCTTCCCATGGATGCCCGCTGTATTGTCCAGAACGTGGGGACCCTCGTGGCCATAGCTGAAGCCTTTACCTTGGGGAAACCCCTGATTGACCGGGACTTGACCGTGAGCGGAGGGGCCTGTAAACTCCCCAAAAATATCCGGGCTCCTATTGGCACCTTGCTGACGGATCTGCCTCCGGCGTTTATGGATATTGATTACTCCCGGCTCAGAAAGATCCTCTTCGGCGGGCCTATGATGGGCTTTGCCGTACCTACCGTGGCGATTCCGATTCAGAAAAACACCTCCGGGATCATTCTGATGACCGCTGAAGAAACCTATGCTACCGCGGAAACCCCTTGTATACACTGCGCCCGGTGTATTCGGAACTGTCCTTGCAGGCTTTCTCCGGCGATTGTGAATGATAGCCTGGAAGCGGGGGATCTGGATTATGCGGTAAAAGCGGGGCTGATGGATTGTATTGAGTGCGGAAGCTGCACCTTTGTATGCCCTGCCCGGATCAAGCTGGTCCAGCGCTTCCGGGTTGGAAAGGGACGCCTCCGGGCGAGGCAGCAGGCGGCTCAGGCAGCCGCCGCGAAAGCCGGGGCCGCCGCAAAACCTAAGGCATGATGCGGCGTTTTCAGCATACCTCCCAGGAGGGAAGCTGGTAACGCGGCCCCTATAGGCGGTTTTTATTTTTATAGAAGGAATTTTCTATGACGGAAAATAAAGGAATTTTCTATGACGGAAAATGAACATGCATCCCTGATCCTTGCATCAAGCCCTCATATCGTTTCTCCGGTTGCTACGAAACAGCTCATGGCCAATGTGCTCATCGCCTTGGCCCCGGCTTCGATTTTTGGGGTGTTCATCTTCGGATTACCTGCCCTCTTAACCATTATAGTGGCAGTAGCTGCGGCAGTGCTGGGGGAAGCCGGTTTTCGGTCCCTCATTAAACAGGACATCCGGATTAAGGACCTTTCCGCGGCAGTAACCGGGCTTCTCGTGGCCCTGGTGCTTCCTCCAGGCACCCCCCTGTGGATTACCGCTTTGGGGGCGGTCTTTGCTATTGTGGTGGCCAAAGAATTCTTCGGCGGCCTGGGGGCCAATGTGTTTAATCCGGCCCTTATCGGCAGGGCCTTTCTCATCATGAGCTTCCCTGCGGCAATCACCACCTGGCATACCCCCGGGGGGTTCGGCGCATCTGTAACCGATGGGATCAGCACTGCTACGCCCCTTAACATCATCAAGCAAGGGGGTTCCCTTGCGGATATAGCCCAATCTCTGGGGCTCGATCCATCCTCGGATTATGGGGCGGTGATGGGGACCCTGTTTTTCGGCAACCACGGAGGTTGTATTGGCGAAACCTCGATCCTGTTGATCCTGGTAGGGGCGGTCTACCTCTTGATTACCAAGACCATAGACTGGCGAGCCCCGGCAGCCATGATCGCTGCCACGGTCTTGAGTTCCCTGCTCTTGGGAATGGATCCCCTCTTTGCGATTTTAAGCGGCGGGGTCCTCTTCGGCGCGGTTTTCATGGCTACCGATTATGTGTCCGCTCCTCTCACCGCGTATGGGAAACTGGTCTTTGGTTTCGGCGCAGGACTCATCACCGTGCTTATCAGGAAATGGGGCAATTACCCCGAGGGGGTTACCTATGGGCTGCTCATCATGAATGCGGTTACCCCCTTCCTGAACCGTTTATTGCAGAAAAAATACGGCTTTGTGCCAAAGCCTAAGGGGGCAGGGAAATGAAAGGTATGTTAAAACTGGGCATTGTATTGGCGCTCTATGCCACTGCCGCATGTGTGGGGCTTGCCTTTGTGTATTCCGCTACCAGCGAAACCATTGCGGTACGCCAGCAAGCGGATTTAGAGGCGGCCCTGCGGGAACTGTTCCCTGAAGGGGATGATTTTACGGAGATTACCGGGACCATTGGGAGTCTCAATCCGGCAGTAACCTTTGAAACCCAATATGCGGTGCGGAAAGGCACGGCCCTTATGGGCGCGGCAATTCAGGCCTCTGCAGCCAGCTATGGCGGAATCCTCAAGGTCCTGGTAGGGGTCGGCGCGGACGGCAGGATCAGCCGGGTCAAAATCCTGGAACATCAGGACACCCCCGGCCTTGGGGCCAATGCCGCTTCTCCCACGTACTATGTGGACAAGGGCAAAAAAATCACCTTTTACGGTCAATTTTCGGGCAAGCCCGTGGAGGATCCCTTTACGGTAAAAGAGGATGTGGCGGCTGTTACCGCTTCTACCATTACCAGCCGGGCTGTTACCGCTGCGGTTAAGGCTTCAGGGGATGCGGCCTTGGCCTGGCTCGCGGCTCAGACAGGAGGCGCACAATGAAACCCCTCATTCGGATATTTACCAACGGCCTGGTACGGGAGAATCCCCTGCTCATGCTGATGATTGGACTCTGTTCATCCTTGGCAGTAACCACCGCAGTGGCCAATGGCATTGGGATGGGTCTTTCCATGACCTTCGTACTCCTCATGTCAGAGCTGGTGATCAGCGCTTTCAAGAAACTCATCCCTGAATCAGTACGGATTCCAGTGTTCATCATTGTTATTGCCGCGTTTACCACGGTGATCGATTATATGCTCAAGGCCTATTTCCCGGATCTGTCCAAGGCTATGGGGGTTTTCATTCCCCTCATCGTGGTAAACTGCATCATCATGGGCAGGGTTGAATCCTTTGCTTCCAAGCAGTCCCTGGTGAACGTGATCTCCGATGCCCTGGGTATGGGTTTGGGATACACTTGGGTATTAACGGGCATATCCATAGTCCGGGAAATCCTGGGAAGCGGTACCCTTTTGGGCTTCTCGGTGCTCCCGGAAAGCTTTCAGCCGATTCTGTTTTTTGTGATGCCTCCAGGAGGCTTTTTTGTGTTCGCCCTGTTCATCAGTCTTAACCTCCTCATCAAGGCCCGGCTTAAACCGCAAGAAACCGAACAATTCGAGGAGGAACAAGCATGAACTTGTTTAAAATATTTATCTCCGCATTTTTGATCAATAACGTGATTCTCATGCGGTTCCTTGCCCTCTGCCCCTTCATCGGGATGAGCACCGATGAGGATAAATCCATTGGCATGGGCTTGGCAGTTACCTTTGTTACGGTCTTGGCCACCTGCGTTACCTGGCCGATCTACAAGTTCGTTCTGGAACCCCTGGGTTTGGTCTTTCTGCAGCTCTTGGTTTTCATCCTGGTTATCGCCTCCCTGGTTCAATTAGTGGAATTTTACCTTAAAAAGTCGGCTCCCGCGCTGTATTCCTCTATGGGGATCTACCTTGCCCTGATCACCACCAACTGCGCGATTCTGGCGGTTACGCTGGATGTCATTTCCAACGGGTATACCTTGGTGGAATCCCTGGTGTTTGCCATCGGCGTGGCCATGGGATTCCTCTTGTCCCTCCTCCTCCTCGCGGGGATCCGGAAACGGATCAGAACCAGTCCTATTCCTGCTTTCTTGAAAGGGACTCCCATACTCTTTGTTACCGCGTGTCTGCTCTCTATGGCCTTTACGGGTTTTTCCGGGCTGGTTAAATAGGAGGTTAGGATGATTATTGTCATTACCGCATGTTTTGCTTTGATTTTAGCGTTTATCCTGGGGTTAGCTTTGGGCTTTTTCCGGGAATTCTTCGCGGTTCCCGAGGACCCGCTCAAAGGTCAGGTCCGGGAATGCCTCCCCGGGGCCAACTGCGGGGCCTGCGGATTTCCCGGCTGCGACGGGTATGCCGCGGCAGTGGCCGCAGGAACCGCAGAAATAAACCGCTGTTCCGTGGGGGGAAAGGGGACTGCCGAAAAACTCGCTGCCCTCATGGGAGGAGACGCTTCGGTAACGCCCCTGGTTACGATCCTGGCCTGCCAGGGTTCCAAGGAACATGCCCCGCTCAAGGGGGACTATTGGGGCATTCCCACCTGCCGGGGGGCGAAACTCTCTGCAGGAGGCACGAAGCTCTGTTCCTGGGGCTGCTTGGGATACGGGGATTGCAGCAAAGTGTGTCAATTCGGGGCGCTCAACATCGGGGCGGACGGATTACCCCATATTGACCGGGCGAAATGTACCGGGTGTAAGCGCTGTATCGCGGAATGCCCCCAGCAGCTGCTCCGGGATATTCCCGCTGATCGGAAAGGGGCTATACCCCTCTGTTCCAACCGGAACCCCATCAAGACCATGGTGAAAAAGACCTGTAAGGCAGGGTGTATCAAATGCGGGCTGTGTGTGAAAAACTGCCCTGAAAAATGTATCGCCCTGGATAAAGGGATCCCCCTGGTGGATTATGCCAAATGTACCTCTTGCGGGACCTGTGCGGCTAAATGTCCTGCCAAGGTATTCAAAATGCTTCCCCATACTGCATGAAACTGGGTATGATCGAGGCTGCAAAGACCGCCTTGGCCGATATAGAGGGACTTGTCCTGTTTTCAAAAGTACGGGACAAGCCCCTTATAAGGGCCTTTAAAGAACTCCTTGAGCAGGCAGCTTCCCAAAGCCCTGCGGCTTCTGAGTTGTCCCTTATACGTTCCTGGGCTTTTTTTATGGCTTCCCTGGCCGAAACGGAAATGTCCTGCCAGGAAGCCCATCAGGGGCATGGTGATTTTTATCATGCCCTGGCCTGGATGACCCTCAGGGATGACAATCTTTTTACCCGTACTGCAGAGGTTCACCCAGAGCCAGGAGGCTTTGCGAAGTTTCCGCGGGTTTTGGTTACCCTGGCGCAGATCGATCTTTCCCGGCTGGGGAGGATTGCGGCCTTTGATATCCCTGGTCTGGGTTTTTATCTGGGGAACCTCCTGCGGGAAGGGTTTCCTTTTCTTGATAAACCGGCTCATGCCATTGAGGAGGAAGCCCGGCTCTTGTGGGCAGCAGAGGGGCAGCGGGCTGGGGCCTATCCCATCCTGGACGCGCTCTTTCCTGAACATACTGACTGGGCTGCAGGGCTTGCGGACTTTACCGCGTATATTCAGCGGACCGGTGCAGGCGCCTTGGGGCGTTACCGATCCTTCCGCTGTACCCGGGACGGGGCCTTGAAACCAGTGCTGAACCCCGACCCGGTGCAGCTTTCCTCCCTTACGGGATATGAAGCGCCGCGGTCAGTGGTTATCGCTAACACCCTCCGTTTCCTTGAGGGAAAACCCGCCAATAACCTGCTGCTCTACGGCGACCGGGGCACGGGCAAATCCGCCACGGTCAAAGCGGTGTGTAACGAGTATGCCCACCGAGGGCTCAGGCTTCTGGAAGTCCCCAAGGGGAAACTGGCGCAGCTTCCGGAGATCCTCGAAACCCTTTGTTTCCGGGGCCTGCGTTTCATCATCTTCATCGACGATCTTTCCTTTGAAAAGGCCGGCGATTCCTTTACCGCGCTGAAGATGCTGCTGGAAGGAGGGATTGAGGCGAGGCCTGCCCAGGCAGTGATCTATGCCACCAGTAACCGCCGGCACTTGGTTAAAGAGTACGTTGCGGATCGGCCCACTACGGCTATGGCCGCAGACGCCCTGGCTACCGGGGACATGCGGGCGTTCGATACCATGCAGGAACAGTTCTCCTTGGCGGATCGTTTTGGCATGACTGTGGTGTTCACCGCGCCGGACCAAGATGAATTTCTTCGTATTGCCGAATCCATTGCCCGGGATCGGGGTATCATAACCGATCCGCCTCACCGCCAGGAAGCATGGAAAACCTTTAGAGAAAACGCGCTCCGCTGGGAGCGGTGGTTTAACGGCCGTTCCCCCCGGACTGCGGTGCAATACGTGGATTGGGTAGCAGGAGGAGGGGGCTTCCCCTGGGAGTAGGGGCATGAACGTACCCTGCCCTTCCCCTTAAAAACGGACCTCCTTCACCGGGGCCGCAGGAAAAGACCGGGAGCCATGCATAAAAGACAGGGAACCGCTCATAAAAGACAATGAGCCGCTCATAAAAGACAGGGAGCCGGGTACAGGCTTGGTTACAACGAAGCCCGATAGGAACCGAGAAACCGGAAGTCTTCAGTTTTGGTTTTCAAGGCTCCTATAGCAGCCTCAAAAACCCCTTTGGTATCAGGGATGATCACATCTACATAAAAAAGATAACGCCAAGGCTGTCCCTGGATGGGCCGGGACTCAAGTTTAGAAATATTGATGCCCTTTTCACTGAGTATTTGCAGACATGCAAAAAGAGACCCCGGTTCATCGGACACGGAAAACACTAAAGACGCCTTATTGGGTTTATCCGATCCCAGGCTCGGCGGCGCGGGAGCGGTATCCCCAACCCGTCGGGAAATGATAACAAACCGGGTGTAGTTTAAGGGGTTTGTCTCGATTCCCGACTTGAGGACCTGAAGCCCGAATTCCTTAGCCGCCACTTCCCCGGCTATGGCCGCTACCGTGAAAACAGCCTCCTTTTGAGCGGCCCCTTCCCGGGCAATAGAGGCAACCGCAGTGGCGGTGTTGGTATAGGTTTCAAGCTGCCATTGGGGGTATTGGTTTAAAAATTCCCGGCATTGAGCAAAACCCTGGGGATGGCTGCGGATGATACGGATAGACTCCATGGCGGTGCCTTCCCGCGCGATGAGGCAGTGCACAATGCGGAGTTTCAATTCCCCCACAATCCCAATATCCGGGTACCGTAAAAAAAGATCGTAATTTTCGTGAATCGAACCGGTCAGGCTATTCTCCACCGGTACCACGCCGGCTGCTGCGGACCCGTCCAGGACCGCATCGAAAACCGCCCTAAAAGAAGCAACCGGTAAACGGGGAGCCTCCTCCCCAAAAGCCCGTATCAGGGCCTGTTCAGCATACGCACCGCTTTCCCCAGAGAAAGCTACCTTCGCGGATTCCTTGGACTGGATCGGTTCCGTCCTTTTCCCGGAATCCGCAAGACCTGCCTTGGGCTGGGGTATCCGCAGGAGTTCCTTACCTACCACCGGGGCCATGGCCTCAATATCCCGCAGGAGCCGTTCAAACTGTTCTGGATACAAGGACTGGGGGCCGTCGGAAAGGGCCTCGTCTGGCCGAGGGTGGACTTCCACGGTAAGGCCGTCCGCGCCTGCTGCAATCGCAGCTAAGGCCACAGGAGAGACCTTGGCTCGAATGCCCACTGCATGACTAGGATCCACGATAACCGGCAGATGGGAAAGACTTTTCACCACCGGAATCGCGGAAATATCCAGGGTATTCCGGGTATAGGTCTCGAAGGTCCTGATTCCCCGTTCACAAAGCACCACATCCTTGGTACCGGAAGCCAGCAGGTATTCAGCGGAGAGGAGCCATTCCTCAATGGTCGCAGAAGGCCCCCGTTTGAGCAGCACCGGCTTTCCAATGGCGCCGACTCTTTTTAAGAGCTCAAAATTCTGCATGTTCCGGGCCCCTATTTGGAACATATCGGTTAAGTCCTTCATCTGCACTGCCAATTCAGGGGAAACCACTTCGGTAACAATGGGCATCCCATAGGCTTCTCCTGCGGCCTTCATATATTCTAGGCCCTTCATTCCCAAGCCCTGAAAGGCATAAGGGCTGGTCCGAGGTTTATAGGCCCCTCCCCGGAGCATCACCGCCCCAGACTCCCGGACCTGTGCAGCGGTTTCCATGATCTGGGCCTTGCTTTCCACGGCGCAAGGCCCTGCAATAACGGAAATCCGGGAACCGCCGATTTTTACCGGTCCCACGGTAACGATGGTATCCTCTGGTTTGGTCTCCCGGGATACCAATTCATAGGGCTTGGAGGTGGCTGCTACCCGCTCAACTCCCGGAAGGAGCCCCAGTTCCCGGAGATCCGCCACCCCTTTCCCAATAGCGCCGATGATTGCCTCATCCCCAAGCTGTTGTTCCCGGATCGTAAACCCCCGGTCTTGCAGATAAATACGGATCATTTCCCGGTCATGGGGAGAAATGCCTTTAGATAACACAAGAATCATAGTTACGCCTCACCTCAAAAAAGTGTTTCCATAGTAGCCATATTGACCCCGATGTACAAGAGGTCGCGTTGCCTTATTGAAATTCTAACCCTACGGGGGTCATGCCTCATCGTAAAAATCTAACCCAAAACAAAAACGACCGTCCGCCATAATAGCTCAGGCGGAGGCTACAAGTGGGGTTAGACATGAAGACGAGACAGGCGCTTACGAATGAGACCGTGAAGCGGTACCGCAAGGCCGGGCGGAAGGGCAAAACAAAGATTCTCGACGAATTTGTCGGGAATACCGGGTATTGCCGAAAATATGCCTTGCATATCTTGGCGAACCGTGAAAAAATGCACGTTGCCTGAATTAACGGCGAGCGGATAACGCTCAAGGCGGGGAAAACCAAAAAGTGCAAAAAGCGGGCCGGCAAGACGGTTTATACGCCGCAGGATATTGAGGCGCTGAAGGCGGTCTGGGATTTTTTCTGGCAGCCCTGTGGCAAGCTCAGGGCGCAAATGGACTTTTTGGTATCCGTACCCGCATTCGGCATAACCGATGCGGTACGGGCCGATTTACTGAAAATCAGCCCCGCGACCATCGACCGGAAATTGCGGGAGGAAAAAA
>JAISOX010000107.1 GCA_031275325.1 Treponema sp. | reverse complement strand
TGGGGGTCGTGGGGCGTAAAGCCCAGGTTCACCAGGTCCGCATTGGTCAGAGGCGGCGCCAGAAAGTAGTGGCTCTTGAAGAACCGCATCTTCCCGGTCAGAGCGTCGAAGGCCGCTTTGCATTGCTCGGTGATGACCGCAGTGCGCTCGCTGCTCATGGCCTTTTGGAGCAGTTCCGCTGCTGCGGCGTGGAGCTGCTCCAGTTCCGTAAACTGGGCCTGGGGAATGTTCCACCCGGCCTGCACCTCGGTTGTCATGATCCTGAGCCAGTTACGGGCCATGAGCAGTTGATCCGCGCGCTTGCCGGGCAGCCAATCGGTGGTTTTTGCCATTATGCGCCTCCTTGTATGGTTTTTGTTTCCCCTGGGGCGATGCAGCCCCGGCATAACCCATTCGTTGCAACGGCTGATCCATTCGTTTTAACGGATGACCTATTCGTTGCAACGGATGACCTATTCGTTGCAACGGCTGACCTATTCGTTTCAACGGCTGACCCATTCGTTTTAACGGATGACCTATTCGTTGCAACGGATGACCCATTCGTTGCAACGGATGATCCATTCGTTTTAACGGCTGACCTATTCGTTGCAACGGATGATCCATTCGTTTTAACGGATGACCCATTCGTTTCAACGGATGATCCATTCGTTTTAACGGCTGACCTATTCGTTTCAACGGCTGACCTATTCGTTTCAACGGATGACCCATTCGTTTCAACGGATGACCTATTCGTTTCAACGGATGACCCATTCGTTATAAGGGATACGGCGTTTTTGCCGCGGGATGAGTAAGGTTGACGCGTTTTTAGGGGATTTTGATGAAGATTAAGGCTTAGATACTTGACAAACCGTCTTTTTAATACAGTATAATCGGGAGCCGGCAAAGCCTGCGGCTTTGCCCCGAAGTTTTGCTCCGCAAAACTCCACGAGCGGACGGGGGCTGGCTTTTGGGCTGGGCTTAACCGAAACATAGAAATATACTACCTGGTCCCGTAAAAAATGTCAATAGTTGCGCTTAAACACTTACATTGCGAAAAATTGGCACAGGATCTATTGCTTAACCTGGAGGGCATCTGAGGCGGCTCCAAAACTTCAGTTTTTGGCCCCCTGCCTCCTGAGCCTATGGGTTTATCCTGGGGACAAGAGGGTACTATTTCTTATTTTGATGAAGATTCACTATACTAGAACTATGCAGTTATATAAATACCCTAGGATGGCGCTCCTTTTCATCGCCCTGGCAGCGGCGGGCGCTACTCTTTCTTGTATTTCTGGAGCCAAAACCGGAACTGACGCGTATGCCGGATTGGGCCTTCCTACTGATCCGGTCCCTTTCATGGAAGCGGTCCGGACCGGAACCTTACCCAACGGGCTTCGCTACTATATATTAGAAAATGCCAGACCTGAAAACCGGGCCTACCTGACCTTGGCAGTACATGCCGGATCCGTACTTGAACAGGAGGATGAGCGGGGACTGGCCCATTTTGTCGAGCACATGGCCTTCAACGGCACGGCCCGGTTTCCTGAATCCGAGTTGATCCAGTACCTCCGTTCTTTGGGAATGCGCTTTGGCCCTGAGGTGAATGCCTATACCAGCTATGATGATACCGTATACGGTATTGAGGTCCCTACTGAGCTGGATGAAGCTGGCCGCAAGGGGATCCCCCATACCGCCTTGGCGGTGATTGATGATTGGACCCATGCTATCACCTTTGATCCCCAAGATGTGGATGATGAACGGCTCGTTATTATGGAAGAATACCGTTCCCGTCTAGGAGCCGCCGAGCGGATCCGGCGGCAAATACTGCCGGTCCTCTTTCACGGTTCCCCCTATGCAGACCGCAGCCCTATCGGCCTCCCGGAAATCATTGAGCAGGCTTCTCCGTCGAAGATACAGCATTTTTATAAGACCTGGTATCGAACGGATAACATGGCCCTTATCTTGGTGGGGGATTTTGACGGCGCCGCGTTGGAAGCAGCCTTAGGGACCGCTTTTTCCGCGCCTGCTCCAGAGACGCCTTTGGAACGGCCTCAGTATGATCTGCCCGCTCCTCAAAAAGGCGTAGATACCGCAATTTTTACGGATCCCGAACTTCCCTATACCCAGGTGAACCTTTACTACAAGCGGACGCCCAAGGCTCGAAGCCAGGATCTCGCATCGTACCGGGAAGGGGTGATGGATTACCTCATCGATCATATCCTTTCCCTCCGTTTTGATGAAGCCGCTTCCAAGGCCGAGACTCCCTATATAGGCGCCCAGGCGGGAACGGTCCGGTATGGGGCTGCTTCCCGTTACTATATTTTGCTAGCCCAGGCAAAAGCCGGGGCAACTGAAGAAACCCTGCGAGCGTTGCTGCTGGAAAAGGAATCCATGGTCCGCTATGGCTTCACCGAAGCTGAACTGAATCGGGCCAAGGAGGCTTTGCTTGCCTATTTGACCCGGTTACACTCCGAGAAAGACCGGCAAGCGTCCAGCGGGTATGTTCAGGCTCTTACCAGCCATTTCCTCAAGGGAGAGACGTTCCCAGATATTGCCTGGGAATTGGAAGCGGTGAAAGCCTTGCTTCCCGGTATCGGTTCCCGGGATATAGCTGCAGCGATAAAGGATTATTTTGCCGCGGAGGACCTCACCGTATTCGTGATTGCCCCTGAGGGGGAAGCATCTGGTTTGCCTTCACCAGAAGGGATCCGCGGCTTGGTTTCCCATGCCCGGAAAGCCCGGATTCCCCGGCCCATTGAGCAGGCCTTCAGCAATAAACTCCTGGATGAGGAACCTCGCGCTGGCGCCATTGCGGCGGAATCGGAAGATCCCGAAACCGGGGCGCTCCGCTGGGAACTCAGCAATGGGGCGCAGGTGATTCTCAAGGAAACCCAGAACCGGAACAATGAAATCATTCTTTACGCCCAGGCCCGGGGGGGTACTGCCAGCGCGCCGGAAGCAGAGGACCGGTCCGCCAGTCTTGCCGCGGAAATGGTAAGCGTCTCCGGTCTGGGACCCTATTCCCGGCAGGATTTAGTCAAGAAACTAGCGGGCAAACAAGTGTCCCTGACATTCTGGACTTCACCCTTTCTCCGGGGTTTCCAAGGTTCCGCCACTATTGAAGATGCTAAGACCCTCTTTGAAATGCTGTATCTCAGTTTCACCCAACCCCGGATGGATACCGAAGCGATACAGGCCATGCTCGATCAGTACCGGACGATCCTGCTCCAGCAAAAGGAAGATCCCCTTACCCTGTTTTACGATGAGCTTCAAAGAACCCGGTACCAGAACCACCCTCGGTTTTCTCCTATGCAGGTGGAAGACTTGGCCCAGGTGAATCAGGATGACGCCCTGAGTTTTATCCATGACAGCCTCAACCCTGGAGACTATACCTTTGTTTTTACGGGAAACTTGGATATCAAGAGCTTTCGCGCTTATATCAAAACCTACCTGGCTTCCATTCCTCCGGGAACAGCCTGGAACACCTGGATAGACCCCGTCATTATCCGGCCAGGCCAAACAGACAAGTCCCTGTATAAGGGTAAGGAAGGACAAAGCCAGGTATTCTTGGGCAGGTATATACCGGCCTCCTACACTGAGGAAGCATGGGCCGCTACTGCGGTGTTAGAGGAGTACCTGGATATCAAACTTACTGAAGAAATCCGGGAAAAACTCGGCGGGGTCTATACGATTTCAGATGGGGTTACCCTTTCGTTCCTTCCGCCAGAGGAGCTGAGGATGGAAATTTTCTTTGGCTGCGATCCCCAACGGGTCGAAGAACTCTGCGCTGCCATTGAGGCGGAACTCACCCGTATCGCCCAAGGATCTGTGGATGAGCGGACCTTTACCCAGGCAAAAGCAGCGCTCAAAAAGACCTGGGAAAATTCTATCCAGAGCAATACCTATATTGCCCAGAGCTATGCCAATTCCGCGGTTATTTACGGGCTTCCTCTGAGCCGTTTGGATAAACGGCCTGCATTATACGACCGGGTTACCCCTGAGGAGATCCAAGGAATCACCCAACGGCTTTTACAAGCAGAGCAGGCCCGGGTTATCCTCTATCCAGAAGGGTGAGTATAAGGTCAAGGGGGGATCGGTGAGGGAAGACAGGGCCTCAGGCTGAACATGCTTTCCCTCTGGCTCATCCCCCTGACCATAAGGAATCACATACATTGAGCAGCTTTCCCGGATTTCAGTTTTTGGGGAAAGCCTCAAGCATAAGGAGTTAGGTCCATGTATTTTGATCGATACTATCTGTTATTGGTTCTTCCGGCGATTTTCCTTTCCCTTTACGCGCAGATTCTGGTGAAAAGTACCTTTGCAAAATATTCCCGAATCAAAAGCGCCCGGAACATCACCGGCTATGCTGCGGCAGGGCTGTTAATGCAGGTAAACCGGATCCGGGATGTGGCAATTCAGCCGGTTCGGGGATCCTTGACGGATCATTACGATCCTGGGGTAAAGGTCCTGCGCCTTTCCCGCCCGGTGTATGGGGAAACCTCTATCGCGGCCATCGGGGTAGCTGCCCATGAAGCGGGTCATGCGATCCAACATGCCCGCGGGTATGGCCCCCTGGCCCTGAGAGGGACCCTGGTTCCGGCAGCTAATATCGGTTCTTCCTTTGGCCCCTGGATAGCCATGGGGGGTATCTTTTTCTCGCTTCCGGTGTTGACCCATCTGGGTATTATCCTTTTCGGGGTTTCGGTGCTTTTTTATGTGATAACCCTGCCGGTGGAATTCGATGCCTCCTCCCGGGCCATCGCCATACTGCGGAGCAATCAGGTCCTCACTGAAGTTGAACTGGAAGGGGTGAAAAAAGTGCTCACTGCCGCGGCATTGACCTATGTGGCTTCGGCCCTTACCGCGCTTATGAGTTTCCTGCGGCTCATCCTCATTGCCCGGGATCGGGAACAGTAAAGGCAGGGTTCACCCTTTTCTCACATGCAGCGGAATCAAACCTACTTCTTTATCATCAATGTATAATACAAAGTTAATGACGCCGATGTTTTTAAAACGCAGATTAGAAATGGTAAAAACCAAATGAGAGACCGCAGTGGCATTGCCCACGCCTTTAACATCTATGTTACCCGTTATGGGATCCATGCTCATTTCCCCCTGGAGGTCCCGGGTTTCGATTCTGAAACTATGGTTAGAAAATTCCCACAGGTCAAAACGGATCCTGATGACCACCGCTAACTGAGGATGCATACAGGGAAAGGTACGAGAAATGATCGTATCAAAGGTTCCAACGATGGTGAGTTTGCCGTTATTTTCCTGGGCAAAGTCGCAGAAAGTAAATAATTCAATTTTCATAAAACCCCTTACGGTGCATTGTTCTGCATGACGGTCCCGGCAAGAAGCCTGACGTACCTCGTTTGGATGCAGCTTCCGGAGGATATACCCAAGGAAAACCCTCCCTCTCCCATGCTTCTACTACTATAGTGAAGATTTTAGGTTAGTATAGCAGAAAACGATAAAATATATAGGCCGTTTCTTCAAAGGATCAGACGCCCGGCTGTGGTCTAAAACCGCAGGACGGCGCATTAAGCCGGTTCTTGCGGAGCTGATCCTGGCAGCAGGCCCTTCCGAAGAGCCCCGGGACCATATCCCGGCAATCAGATGTACCGGATCCCTTCCTGCTGGAAACCGCGGATCACATCCGGCTCTTTCATAAGCGGCCGGGCGAGGCCAAAATAAGCGATCCTGGTGGTGTTGAGGATTTCGGTCATTTCCTTGGGGTCTCTGTTCCCGCCGGTGAGAATAATGGGCGTATCCTGTTCCGCTGCAATTTTTTCCGCTTCTTTTTTGAAAAATGAGGTAGCCTTATTGGGGAAAGCAGTAAAGGGGCCGCTTATTTCAATAGCATCGATCCCGGTTTGGCTCAACTGGGCGCACAGATATAGCACATCATCGAAACGTACCCCCTCTGCAAACCCGTCCCGGACGTTTATCTTTATCCATAGGGGAAAATCATCCCCTACCTCGTACCGGACAGCCTGGCAGGTCTCAATGGTCATGCGCGCCCTGTTTTGAACGGAACCGCCGTATGCATCGGTTCGGCGGTTATAATAGGGGGTCATAAACTGACTGAGCAAGAAACCATGGGCGGCGTGTAATTCTACCCCGTCATAACCAGCCTGTTTTGCCCGGCGCGCGGCTTGGGCGAATTGCTTTTGGATATGCTTTATGCCTTCCAGGCTGAGTTCTTGGGGCATAATATGGGTGTTCAGGTTTTCTACTGCACTGGGTGCAAGCACGGTCATGCCCTGGGGATCTCCCATAACATAAGAACCCACATACACCAACTGTAAAATGATATGAGCAGTATAGGTATGAACCAGATCAACTAATCTTTTATGATCCTCAAGAAAGGAATCCTCATACATGCCAAGCAGGGGGAATGCCTTTTCCGCAGCGTCCACCAAAGCAAACCCCGTAATGATGGTTCCTACACCCCCTTGCGCGAGTTTTTTATATACCGCTACTATATGTTCGTTTAACCGTCCCTGGGGCAGGGTTTCGTGAACCGCGGCCCGGATAAACCGGTTCTTTAAGGTCATGGTACCTAAGCGGCTGGTATCAAATAAGGTCTTCATCATGCCTCCTCGACCATTACCATACGGGGCGGCCTGTCCTGGTGTCAAGCCCGCGAAGGGAGACGGATTGCATATCCCCCCCAAAACCAGTACAATCAATCCCCATGAATATCGCCTTTGGTCACAGTAACATGGATATAGACTGCCTTGGTTCCCTTGTCTTGGTAAAAAAGCTGTTTCCTGATTACCGGCTGGTCAAGAGTAATCTGATTCATCCGGCAGCGCGGAAACTCTATACCCTGTACGAGGATTATTTTGATTTTTTAAATCCCGAAGAGTTACAAGGGGAACGGATTGACCATATTATCATCGTAGATACCTGTACGGCCCTGCGGGTCAAAGAATATTTTAACCATATCAAGCATTCCGACCCGGCCATACGGATCATCGATCACCACAACCTGGAAAGCTGCGATATTCTGGGAGCCACGGTGGAGGGAGGCCCCTATGGGGCCACAGTATCCTATTTGGGAAAACTGGCCATGACCCAGGGCATTTCCCTCAAGCCCGAAGAAGCGACCATCGCCTTAACCGGGATTTACGCGGATACGGGACGGTTCATGTATGAGAATGTCTGCCGGGAAGACTATGAGGCGGCAGCCTACCTCTTGGATATGGGGGCCTCATTACGGCTGGTGAAGTCCTTCCTGGAGAACAGCATTGAAGATGATCAGATCCTCATACTGAACCAAATGCTTCTGGTGGCTCGGACCAGCGTCATTCAGGGCCATAAGATCCTCCTGAGTTATCTGGAACTGGAAGATCAGGTAGGGGGCCTGGCCGCAGTGGTGGAGAAAGTCATGGATGTGGAAAACCCCGACGCGTATTTCGCCTTCTTTTTTATCCCCAAAAAGAAAACCCTCCTGCTGATCGCCCGGAGTCAGAAAGCCCGAATCGATCTCCATGAGCTGCTCTATGTATACGGCGGCGGAGGTCACCAGGCCGCAGCATCAGTTACCCTCAAGCATCAGGACGGCCCTGGGTTTTATACCCAGTTTCTTGCCTATTTGGAAGGTTCTCTGAAACCGGCTATCCGGGCCAGGGATATTATGACCCGGAATGTCTACACCATCCGGGACGACCTGAGCCTGCTGGATGCGGCCTTGTTCCTGGAATCCAAGGATCTCACCGGCATCCCGGTCATCAACGGCCAGGGGGCGGTTTCCGGCTTTTTAAGCCTCCGGGATATTATGAAAGGCAGAAAAGCCGCCCAAATGCACAGCCCGGTTAAGGCCTATATGACCAAGAACGTCATCGTCTCGGACGGACATCTTACCATGCGGGAAGTGGAACGGATCTTTTACAAACACCATATTGCCCACTTGCCGATTGTGGAGGAGGGAAAACTGGTAGGGGTGGTAACCCACTGGGACTACCTGCAATACAAGAAAGCTGTTTCTCAATAGCCTTGTTCGGAAACTTCACGTCGAACCAAAGGTGCGGCCCTCATGCATGGGACGGTGTGTCCCCCGACCATGGGAAAGGTCGTCCCTCGTACATGGGACAGTGTATCCCTCGTACATGGGAAGATGTGTCCTCCGGCCATGGGAAGGGTAGGCCCTTGAGTATGTGAAGGGTCGTCCCTCGTGCATGGGAAGATGTGTCCTCCGACCATGGGAAAGGTCGTCCCTCGTGCATAGGAAGGTGTGTCCCCCGGCCATGGGAAAGGTCGTCCCCCGACTATGGGAAGGGTAGGCCCTTGAGTATGTGAAGGGTCGTCCCTCGTACATGGGAAGGTATGTCCCCCGACCATGGGAAAGGTCGTCCCTCGTACATGGGACGGTGTGTCCCTTGAGCACGGGAAGGATCGGCCTCTGAGCATGGGCGGGATCGGCCCTCATGCATGGGAATGATCGTCCCCCGCCTATGCTTCCATGGCACCATGATTTTTTGATACTTTGAACTCCTGTGAGGCAACGCGCAGGCTTGATCTCGGAATAATAAGGAGGTATTCTAGTGGGTAGATGAGGCTGCTTCAAAATTTGGCCTTTGAAATAGCCTCGATCTGTAGGTTATCTTCGGTTCTATAAGAGAATGAGCAGGTTCTATACTTGAATACGAGAATTCCGTTTTGTTATGCGTCCAGTACTTACGTATCATATCATAACCGGGACTATGAGATTGAGGAAGGAGCGTAATCCCTTTTATAAGGCGGAGGCCAATGGTTTGAATCCAGAGCGGTTCAAAGATGACGGGTTTGCAATCTTTTGCTTTTATAGGGTGTAACCAGGGTCAGAAAATATGGTGCATATCGCTTTCACCGGAGGCGGAACCGGAGGGCATATTTATCCCGGCCTTGCAGTGGCCTCTTACATCCAAAAACAGGGTAATTGCCGTATCTTCTGGATAGGTTCCAACAGAGGGATGGATAAAGCCGTGGTGGAACATGCGGGGCTTGAGTTTTTCGGTGTTCCTGCAGGTAAATTGCGGCGGCAGGTATCCTTCAAGCACGGGGTTGAGGCGCTGAAAGTGGGGGCAGGTTTTTTTGCAGCCCGGGCAATCCTTAGAAAAGAGCAGCCTCGTTTGCTCTTTTCTAAGGGAGGTTTCGTCAGTGTGCCTCCTTGTCTTGCTGCGGCGTCCCTGGGATTGCCGGTATGGACTCATGAATCGGATCTGAGCCCGGGCCTTGCCACGAAGATTAACGCCCGGTTCGCCCAAAGCATTTTTACCGCGTATGAGGAAACAGCTGCTTTTTTCCCTGCATCCTATCAAGACCGAATCACCCTCGCAGGTAACCCGGTACGTCCTGAATTCCGATCCGCGGATCCCCTGCAAGGCAGAGCCTTTCTCAGGGTCAAAGAAGCGGAACGGATACTCCTGGTCCTCGGCGGAAGCCAAGGATCCCGGCAGATAAACCAACTGGTCCGGGAAACCTTGGGGGAGCTTACCCGGCGGTATACGGTGGTCCATCAGACAGGTCTTGAACAGGGCTGGGATCTGGAGCCTTCTGAAAGGTATCGGCCCTACCCCTTTTTCCGGGAGGAAATGCCCCAAGTCCTTGCCGCCGCGGAACTGGTCTTAGGCCGCAGCGGGGCGGGCGCCCTCTGGGAATGCGCCGCTGCAGGACGGCCTATGGTCCTTATTCCCCTGAGCGGTTCCGGGACCAGGGGGGATCAGATGGAAAACGCCCGGATTTTCGCTAAGGCCGGGGCTGCGGTGGTCCTAGGAAAGCCCTTTGGAACTGAGGCTACCCCAGAGACCCTAAGCGCGACGATTGCCGCTATCGCGGAAGATAGCGCGCTGCAAAGCGCCATGGCAGCAGCCTCCGCCCGGATTGGCAGGCTCGACGGCGTACAGATCATTGCCGAAAAGATCCTTCATTGGTTAGAATAATAAGGAGAACCATGCAGCATATAGTGCCGATTGATATGGTATTTACCGTTTTTGTTATGCTTTTTGCCATCCGAGGTGCGCTTCGGGGATTTCTCGATGAACTCCTCTCTATCGCATTCTTGGTATTTGGTCTTTTGGGGGCGGTTCTTTTCTATAAGCAGGGCGCAGATCTGATCCGGACAAAGATTCCCAAAGACATACGCTTTCTGCCGGAGATGCTTGCCTTTGGGGCGGTGTTTTGTATTATTTTCGTGGGGGTTAAGGTACTGGAGTTATTGGTGAAAGATATTCTCATGCACATTAAGCTTGGCGGGGTGGATCGGGTCTTGGGCGTCTTCTTCGGGCTGATTGAAGGCTTGGTTCTGGTAACCTTGATGCTTTTTCTCTTGAACATACAGCCTTTTTTTGATACCCAATCCCTCATCAATGAAAGTATCTTTGCTGAATTACTCATGCCGGTTATTATCCACTATTTCCCTGACACCCTGCAGCTTCCTGCCATCCTCCCCCGAGATAGCTGACCGCCATGTTTGCACATATCTTGGGACAAGCTGCGGTCAGCCAATTAAGAGCCGATAAAGAGGCAGGGAGGATGGCCCCTTCAATGTTATTTTCTGGTCCTCCTGCTTCAGGGAAGGGTACTACTGGTCTGGAATTGGCCCGGATCCTTTCTTGTGAAGATCCCGTGGCCCCAGGGGATTGTCCTTGTCAAGCCTGTTCCCGGCATCGGCTGCTTACCCATCCGGATTTACTGAGCCTGGGGCCCCGTCCCTTCTTTGCGGAAATCAGCGCGGCCGGGGCTTGTTGCTGCCGGGAACCGGATCCTGCAGGCCGGCTCCTGTTTATCCGGTCTGTACGGAAACTTTTGGCCCGGTTTTCCCCTATTCTTTGGGAGGAAGATCCCCGGTTTAAAAAAGTAAGCGAATCCGTCTTGGTCCTAGAGGAAGCTTTGGATGAGTTTTCCACCCTCCAATCAGAGGAACTCAAAAAATCAGTAGATAAGATCCTTAAAAATGCGGTGAAACTCGAATCCGAAGGCATGAGTGAGCTTATTCCCATTGGACAGATCCGGCGGGCCGCAGCCTGGACTCATTTGGCTCCTACAGGAAAACGGAAAATGCTCCTCATCGAAAATGCCGACCGGATGCAAGAGGGCGCCCGGAACGCGCTGTTAAAAATACTGGAGGAACCCCCTCCATCGGTCAGTATGGTGTTAACCAGTTCCCGGGAAAAAGCCCTCCTCCCTACCATAGTATCCCGGCTCAGGCCCTATCGGTTTATCCGGCGTTCCCCAGAGGTGGAAGCTGCGGTGATTCGCCAGGTATTTAAAGATACCTGCCCGGAAGGAGTTTCCATAGAATTAAAGGGGGCCCCAGGGATCCATAGGTATCTTGGTTCCTTTCTCCCGGTATCCGAAGATTCCCTGCGTCCCTTGGCTGGGTTTTTTGCCACCTTCATTGCCCGTGGGACCATCATCCTGCTCAAAAGCAAGGGAGTTTCCCGGTTCCCGGATGAACTGGTAGCCCTGGGCAAATACGCCGCTGCCCTCACCGAGGCATCTGCTCTGGGTAAACCTGGAAAGGATACCCAAAGCGTCATTGCCGCGATTCTGGCAGGGGCAGAAAAGTTTGAAATCCGAGGGCTTTTTGCTCAATTTTTACGGATGCTCCTCCAGGTAGTTACGGAAAGCCGGGTTTCCCTCAGACAAGCCCAGGGCCCGGCGCTGCCAGGGGATATGGATATATGGCGGAAGTGCACTGCGGAGACGGCACAGGCGGTAGGCACTTACAACCAAAGCCCTGTACTGGCCTTAGAACGGCTTAGTACAGAGCTCCGGCGAGGGCTTGCGGAACACTGGTCCTAGCAGCTTTGCCTTTCTTAGGGCATTAACATAAGCGTAAAGGAAGCTATCACATGAGGCAGTTTATTAAACGGGCTTTACAAAAACTTAACAAGATGACCGGAGAACAGATCCGGGACATCTTGGTGTCTGCGGCTGCTGAAATCGAACGGCTTGAAACCGTACTGGATTCTCTGGCCCATGGGATATTGGTATGCGATACGGAACATAACCTCATCCTGGCCAATAAGTACGCTGAACGGTTTCTTCCCCTCGGGTATGATGAACAAGGAAATGGACCGCTATGGACCTTGATCCGGGATGAACCAGTGGCTGAATTTCTTGAAACCGCCTTGATGCATGGCGACCGGGTGGAGGAACGGGAATTCGATGTGGAAACCAAGGGCAAACAGCGGCTTTTAAGTTTTAGCGTGCTTCCCTTAGTCCAGGATCATCAGGTGTCCGGTTCACTTATCCATGTGGAAGACATCACCGAAAAACGGGGCAAAGAGGCCCGTTTGCGGCGCATGGAAAGCCTGGCCAGTCTTACTACCTTGGCCGCAGGGGTAGCCCATGAGATCAAAAACCCGCTCGGCTCTCTTTCTATCCATATCCAACTCATCCAAAAAGCTATGGCTGCGAACAGGGATCGGTATTTCGCCTCGAACCCGGAGGGGACCGGGGACGGCAATCAGGAACCAGTGGACTATTTCAAACTTATGGATACCTATATCGGGGTGGTCAATGAAGAGATCGACCGGCTCAACGGTATTGTCGTGGATTTTCTGTTTGCAGTCCGTCCGATGAATATGGATTTTCGGGAAGGAAACATCAATACCCTCATCGTAGAACTCACGGATTTTGTGGGGTTTGAACTGGAAGAAGCTCAGATACGCTGCATCCTGAACCTTGCCGAGGATCTTCCCCGCATTGATTTTGATGAACGGTTTATGAAGCAGGTCCTCCTCAACCTCATCAAGAATGCCATTGCCGCCATGCCTGCGGGAGGCGCCTTGCGGGTCATCACCGAGAAGGGGGATGGGGAGATTATCATTAAGGTATGCGATACAGGTACGGGAATCCCTGAAGAAAACCTCTCTAAGATTTTCGAGCCCTATTTTACCACCAAGGAAACCGGATCCGGCCTTGGCCTTACCTTGGCGTTCAAGATAATCCGGGAACATCAAGGAGAGATTACGGTGAGGTCTAAAACAAGAGAGGGGACGTGTTTCATCATCACCCTTCCTATTCCTCAAAAAGAGCGGAGGCTTATCAGTTACGAAGGTGAAGCGGAGGCAATCTATGAAATTTAAGCTCCTGGTGGTGGATGATGAAAAAAACATCCGGGAAGGACTCGCGGCATCGCTGGAAATGGACGGCTATGAGGTGGTTACGGCTGCACAAGGAGATGAGGGATGGAAGCGTTTTCAAAAGGGGGATCTTGACTTGGTGATCACCGACCTCCGTATGGCTGGTTTGAGCGGGGAGGAACTGCTCAAGCGTATCACCGCAGAAAGTCCGGGAATTCCGGTGATCGTCCTTACCGGTCACGGCACCGTGGAGACCGCGGTGGCGGCGATGCGGAATGGGGCCTACGATTTTCTTACTAAACCGGTCAACCTAGACCGGCTTTCCCTCTTGGTAAAGCGGGCCCTCCAGAACCGGGAACTCGTGCTCAAACACCGGCGCATAGAAGAAGAACTGGAACGGCACAAACAGTTTGAAACCATCATCGGTACTTCAGGCCCCATGCGCCGGGTCTTTGATACGATCAGCCGGGTAGCCCCGGCCAAGGCTTCGGTGCTTATTACCGGCGAGTCAGGGGTGGGAAAAGAACTGGTGGCCGACGCGATTCACGAGCTTTCTCCCCGCAAGGGAAAGCCCTTGGTTAAGGTGCATTGCGCCGCGCTCGCCGCAAGCCTCTTGGAGAGTGAACTCTTCGGCCATGAGAAGGGTAGTTTTACCGGGGCTGCGACCCGGAAACGGGGCCGTTTCGAGCTTGCCCACGAGGGGACCCTCTTTCTTGATGAAATTGGGGAAATCGACCAGAACATCCAGATCAAGCTCCTGCGGGTACTTCAGGAAAAGAAATTTGAACGGGTAGGGGGAGAGGAGACTATTGAGACCGATGTGCGGATCGTGGCGGCCACGAATAAAGATCTCAAAGGGGAGATCGAGAAGGGCAATTTCCGGGAGGATCTCTATTTCCGGCTCAATGTAGTAAACATCCTGGTTCCTCCGTTACGGGAGCGGAAAGACGATCTGCCCCTGCTTATTACGGCCTTTCTCAAAGAGTTTGCAGGAGAAAACGGTAAAACCGTGGATACCATTGATGAGAAAGCCCGGGCCGCCATCTATGCCTATGATTGGCCTGGTAATGTGCGGGAACTGCGGAACTGTATGGAAAGCGCAGTGGTCATGGCTAAGGGGCCGGTCATCACCGAGGATGACCTGCCCCCGACCCTACGGAGGAAAAGCGAGGAGGGCTGGATCCGTATCCCCCTGGGTACGAGCCTTGAGGATGCGGAGAAGATCATCATCCGGGATACGCTTACGTTTTTTCAGGGTAATAAAAGCAAGACTGCGGAGATCCTGGCCATTGGCCGTAAGACCTTGCACCGCAAGCTGGCTGCTGAGAGCAGCCCCTCATAAACAGCGCCTCGAAGGCTTGGATCCCACTCCCCAAAGCACTGCTTGCGGGGCCGCTGGTCGCACGTATCCCAATCCATAAAACCAAAGAGCAGCAATTTTACATGTATCTAGGGAGATTATCTTACCAGCCTTGGTGAAAGGCTCATTCCAGCCTTAGTGAAGGGTTCACTCCAGCCTGGGTGAAAGGCTCACTCCAGCCTGGGTGAAGGGTTCACTCCAGCCTGGGTGAAGGGCTCACTCCAGCCTGGGTGAAGGGTTCACTCCAGCCTGGGTGAGGCTCTCATTCCAGCCTTTAATGGACGGTTTCCGATGAAAAATACCGTACCCCGTCCAGGGGAATAAGAACCCCTCCGTTCCATATACCCTTCCGCCAGTTTCAAGCCTTTATTGAATGTTCCGGCAAACCATGCCGGTTTCAGGCTGTTCCATGTCCATCCAACGCCGTGCTGAAGGTCCGCTTCGGCGTTGCTCCGCTTGTATGTTCCTGTGCGTTCCTGTTGAACATTCCTGCCCGCCTTTGATGACCTCCGTATATTCATATAGGCCGTGTCAAGGTTCAGACATAGCCTATGTCAGGGTTCAGACCTAGGCCGTGTCAGGGTTCAGACCTAGGCCGTGTCAGGGTTCAGACCTAGGCCGTGTCAAGGTTCAGACATAGGCCGTGTCAGGGTTCAGACCTAGGCCGTGTCAAGGTTCAGACATAGGCCGTGTCAAGGTTCAGACATAGCCTATGTCAAGGTTCAGACCTAGGCCGTGTCAGGGTTCAGACCTAGGCCGTGTCAAGGTTCAGACCTAGGCCGTGTCAAGGTTCAGACCTAGGCCGTGTCAAGGTTCAGACCTAGGCCGTGTCAAGATTCAGACCTAGGCCGTGTCAGGGTTCAGACCTAGGCCGTGTCAGGGTTCAGACCTAGGCCGTGTCAAGGTTCAGACCTAAGCCGTGTCAAGGTTCAGACCTAGGCCGTGTCAGGGTTCAGACCTAGGCCGTGTCAGGGTTCAGACCTTTGCGGTTCTATGGTTCCCCGTGGCCTGGGCTGGATCTTACCGCCAGCTTCTCTGGCAATCTCGTCAAAATCCCGCTGGTGCGCCTTGAGTATTCCCCGTCCCCTGCCCCATCTCAGATCTTTTTCTAAGGGTAAAATTGCGTCCCTGATAGACGAGGAGTCCTTTTTTAGGTTATTATGACCTATGTTCCTGCTCCTATGTCTCGGTCTTATCTTTACTTCCTGTACCGCGGCGCCGCGGTCTATACCTTTATCTGATGCCCCCCTTCCTGTAAGTACTCCCGAAGATGCCCCGCTTCAGGAGGATCCCGAGCCTCATGTCCCTGATGTTTCTCCTGCTAGTACGCCTCTTGCTGTTCCTGCCCCAACCGCGCCGCTCGCAGCAACACAGCCCTCTCCAGGAGGTCCTTCTGACCCCGTGGGTCCAAAAGAGGAGCCGCCTGTTCAGCCCTTTAACCAGGTTGAAGTCCCCGTCTCTTCCCCTGTTTCGACTCCGCCTGTGGTTTCTCCGGCTTTACCGGATCCTCCTGCTGAAGAGCTGCCCCAGACCCTCCCCCCAGCCCAGGTTGCATCCTCTGCTCCTCCTCCGGCGGATCCCCCTCAATTCACTCCATCTCCTCAGGCTCCTGTTGTTCCAGCTCCTCCTCCCGTACCTGCAGCCGTACCGGTACCCCCTCCTTCCCCACGCCCAGCCCCTTCTCCAAGTCCGCCGCCAGCCTCAAGGCCCCCGGTAGTCCCTCCTACGGCCCGGCCTCCTTCAAGCGCCCCTATCCCTCCTCCGTTTACCGGGGAACAGGCCTTACGAGCCTACTACCAAGGTAATGTGGAGGGGAGTATCCGCAACTTAGAACAGGGCCTTCAACAGGATACCCATAATGTATCTATCCTCTGGCAGCTTGCCCGTTCATACGCTGAAATAGGGAATGGAAACACCGCGACCGCGTTAATGGAGCAATTGTATACGGATAAACCAGCGGATCCTGAAATTGAACGGGAGCTTTTTGTCAGTCTCTGTCTGGCAGGGAACTACCAAAAGGCCATCCAGCTCCTCCCGCTTTCCAGAGAGACCGGTGAAGTCTTGTTCTATGAGGCCATACTTCGCCGGGATACCGGGGATACCAAGAGGGCTATCACGGCCCTGCGAAAAAGCCTTTCCATGGAAAATTTCCGTCCCATAGCATGGCTGTTTCTAGGGGAACTCTTGGCCGGCTCTGCTCCTGAAGAAGCAGAGACCTGTTTCCGCACCGCAATCCGCCAGGATCCGGAACTGCATGTGGCCCTGTTTCCTTTAGGTAAGGTTCTTTTGACCCAGAACCGGTATAAAGAAGCCTATGAATTCTTAAGCCGTGCCCATCGCTACTTTCCCCAGCAGGATGCCATCATCCGGGATCTCAATGAGGTTCTCCGCAAGATGCCGGAACCCGCTCGAGAGCAGGAAAGCCCCCCAGTCCAGCGGATCATTGCGGCAAATCCCCCTAAGGTCAGGGCATTGAACTCCCTTGCCCAAGGGATGCCCCTAGTACGGATAGGGCTTGCAGAGGAACAAACCAGCATCACGGTAAAAACTGGCGGTCCCTATATCCTGCGCCTTCCTGGCGAAAGGCCCCTGTTCACCGGCAAGGGGCCGGAACAGCTGTGGGCTGAAATGCGGAATGGGAAGCTCTTCCTCTTGGATCATGCGAAGAAAACGCTGATCATCGCAGCAGAACCGGTGGCGCTGGAATACCAGGACCCGGAAAATACCACCCTCCTTTCTGGGTTTACCCTTGAAGACCGTTCCTACCGGGGCAGCATCGAATTTCGGCCTGAGAAGGCTGGTATCACCTTGATTAACATTCTTAATATAGAAGAATACCTCTATGGGGTTATTCCCGCAGAAATGCCCGCGTATTGGCCCACAGAAGCCCTCAAGGCTCAGGCTATTGCCGCCCGGTCCTATACCTTGGCATGTCTGGGGGACTACAACCGGGATGTACCCAAGGAAAAGGGGTTTGATCTCTACGGCTCCGTGCTTTCCGCTGCATACCGGGGGGTAAACGGAGAGGCCCGGGCCACGACTGCGGCAGTAGACGCCACCAGGGGCATGTACCTGACAGCCGGGGGAAAACCCCTCAAAGCATACTATTCTGCTAATCATGGAGGGTACAGCGAAGACAGCCGTTCCGTATGGGGTATGAGCACCTTTAATGCTGCGGTTCCTGATAAGCTCCTGAGTTCCCGGGCAAATCCCCTGCCCCTGGACGAATTGGCCCGGTGGATTCGGGAACGGCCTCGATCCTATGCATCAATGCCGGATCTCCATTCTTCTCAAGCGTACCGCTGGGAAAAATGGGTGGCTGCAGAGGAAATACGCAGCCGCAATGCCGCGGATGGGAATAACATCGGAGAGATTCTCCAGGTGATAAGTCGAGGCCGGGGCATTTCAGGCAGGATCAACGAAGTGGAAATCCGAGGCGCCCAGGGAACCCTACGGATTAAAGGGGACCGTATCAGATCCCGCCTGGGGGGACTGCGGAGCAACCTCTTTACCATCCGTTCAAAGCTGGGAAAAAACGGCAAACCTGAGTACTTCATCTTTCAAGGGGCTGGTTGGGGCCATGGGGTCGGCCTGGATCAAAGCGGCGCTGCCGGTATGGCCAAAGCAGGGTTTACCGCAGCCCAGATACTGGGACACTATTACCCTCTGGCAGCATTACGCTAACCCCTACCCTGCGGGAAACCGGTTTGGGTAGAAGCTGGACATTGAAAACCCTAGGATGCGCGTCATGGAAAAGGACGGGGGCGAACTCGTTAAAAAGCTCAATCCCGGTATATCCAGCGCCCTGCATCCCGGAGATAGGGTACCAAAATGGCCCCATAGATCTCGTTTTGCAGTTTTGTCGCCTCCTTGTACCAGGCGTCTATGGTATGAAGCGCTGCCCCTACCCGGTTACGGCCATCTGTCGCAGTAGCCTGAAGATCAAGGCCCCGATCCAGGAGCATCTTGCTCAGAATGTCCGAGAGAAAATAGGCTGATAAGCCTATGACCACCGGATCCTTGGCCTCTTTTGAGAGGATTATGAACTGTTCCGCGGCAATAGAAAACTGCCGTTCCAGCAGCAGGGTGAACCCATAGTAAAACCGTATCCATGCGGTCTTCCGGGGATCCTTTTTGAAGCCTAGACCCTTGCCGGATCGGGCGACTGCAGCATCCAGGCGGGCGGAAAAGAACTGTACCCCCCCGTTTATATCCTTAGCTAAAATCCGGGCAGCCCCAAAAAGAAGGGCCTGTTCTTCAATCAAGGCAGGTTTCTTCTGGGCGATCTTGTCTTCCAGGTCCATCACCGAGGCAGGCTCGGAAAGGATGAAGTAGGTATTCACCAAAAGCCGTACCAGAGACGAGGAGTAGCGGGCATCCTGGATGATCCGGGTCTCCAGGTATTGGGTGAGCCCAGGCCAGTCTTCCCGTTCCAGGAGTACATACAGACGCCGGTTAATACCGTAAAACACATCAAGCCCTACCAGCACCAGGATCATAAGCAGGATAAAGAACCGGCTTGTCCGCCAAAACTCAAGCGCGATTTCCGAACCCAGTATATAAAACGACAAGATGCCAATGACCAGCAAAAAAACGAAGATAATTATATTAAATGCAATAAACACATATCTGAATTTCAACGCGTCCTCTCCCCTGTTTTTCTCCCAAAGCGCTTTTCCCGACTCATTTTATCATCCTCCCTGACCGATAAATGTATAGTGAGCCTTTCTCAAAATGTCAGATTTTGAGAAAGCAACGGTAGCTGTACAGGAAGAACCTGTCCTTGGGCTGGTTCTTCCTGAGCCTTTTCACCCCTAACCAGGTTTTGAAAAAGGCTCTATCCTACAATAATTCTATTATCGGTAATAACAGAGGGGTCATAATACAGAAATGGCCGATACTGAGGACCGAATCATAGGAGATATGGAATGCACAATTATAGGGTTACGGAGATTCGGGAAGGAAGTTTGTTTTCCGCTCCCCTCTATCTTGACAAACAGTTTATACTAGCCACACCGGATATGCAGTTCTCCAAGGAATTGGCTACCGCCCTTTTAGACTGGAATTTTAAGGAGGTATATAGCGACGGAGAACCCCGGGTAGAAGAAGTGGTCGTAAGCGATAAGGATAAACTCAAGCAGGCCCTGGAATTTTATGAAGCCTTTCAGAAATATGTGGCCAATCTTTTTACCCCGGGGATGATAAAAAACGATCTTACCTTCACCGCTCTTGCGGAGAAGATCCAGGCAGCCTGTGCCATCATACAACTCGATTACCATACCTTTTTCCGGGTCCCCTTGGTCTATAAACCGGAAGTGGAGTTGAGCTATCAGATAACTCATACCATTACCTCCACTATTATTGCCCTGAGCATAGGGGTTTCCCTCAAACTACCGGATGATCAGCTTATTGAATTGGGTGTGGCCGCGCTTCTCCATGAAATCGGTATGACTAAATTGCCCTCTAAAGTTAATTTATACAAGCGGGACCTCACCCTGGAAGATCGGAAGGCCATCCTGACCCACCCCATCTTGAGTTACAACATGCTTACCGCGCTCAATTTTCCTGCTCCGGTATGTACCGCAGTATTGCAGCATCATGAACGGGAAAATGGTTCCGGTTATCCCCAAAAACTTCATGGAACCCAAATTAGTCTCTATGCAAAAATAATCGGGGTCAGTTGTTCCTATGAGGCGATAACCGCTAACCGGCCCCACAAGAAAGCTAAAGACTTGCATAGCGGTTTACTCTATTTCCTCAAAAATGAGGAAAAACAGTACGATGATACCATAACCAAGGCGCTGGTTAATGTGCTTTCTTTCTATCCTATTGGACTTTATGTGCTCCTGGCCAATGGAAGGAAAGGACAGGTGGTGGAAGTGAATCCTAAAAATCCCCGGTTTCCCATTGTTCAACTAACCGGTATCCCGAGAATCGGCAAGGTCTATATTCAAACTGCTCCTGAACAGGGTCTGTCTATTGTTCGCCCTCTGACCAAAGAAGAATTCGAGAAGAACACCTAGTAATGGGTCCGAGTTACCGCGATAATTGATACTTATGGAAGATCCCTTACCTGCAATCTGGTTTATGCTGGTGATCATGGTGGTAAAAGGATGGATCTCCTTGGTTGAAACCGCATTTATCGCTTCCCGCAAAACCTGGCTCAGGGCAAAGGCGGAAGAGCAAAACAAGCAAAACAAGAAAGTCCTGGAAGCAGTGGAGAATCCCCTGCTTTTTCTTTCCGCCTTGCGGATAAGCGCGGGTTTTCTCTGGATCCTGGCCGGAGTGGTAGGGGGTATGGAAATCATGAGATTCTTACCAACCTGGTTTGCTCCTGAGAAACCGGTAAGCCCCTGGGGAGCATACCTGGCGGGGGTGATCCTGACGGTAGTCATCACCGCATTGATGTTCATCCTTGGGGATACCCTTCCCAAACAGATTGCCCTCGTTGCCCCGGAACGAATCACCGCAGCGGCCTTGCCGTGTATTAAGGCTTTGGTTGTGCTTTGCGCACCCCTTAACTGCATCATCACCAGGATAGGGGCGTTGATCCGTACCTGTTTGCGGATTGACAGCGCGCCTGCTATAGGCATGACTGAAGATGAGCTGCGGATCGCCTTACAGGAAGGGGAAAGATCAGGGATCGTGGAACGGACCGAGCGGACCATGGTAGAGGGGGTCTTTTATCTGGGGGAACGGCCCGTGGGGACCTTTATGACGCATCGTTCCGATATTACCTGGCTGGATAGTAGGGCTGAACTGGAGCTGATACGGCAGACCGCGCTTGAGTACCGGGATCAGCGGTACTTTCCCGTTGCAGAGGGTACGTTGGATGCAGTTACGGGGGTGGTCTCGGTTCAAGACATCCTGCTTGCCCTTTTGAACGGCCCCTGGCCTGGACTTGGTTCCATCATGAAACGGCCCTGTTTTGTTCCAGAAACCTTATCTGCCCTCAAAGCCTTTGCCGCCTTTAAGCGGGGGCATACGGACTTTCTGTTGGTCATGGATGAATACGGTGGATTCTCAGGGGTTCTCTCAGTGCGGGACCTCATCGAAGAAATCGTAGGGCAGCTTTCTACCCCTGTCCTCGAAACGAAAGCTATCCTTCTTCAGGATGATGGAACCTACCTGGTGGAAGGCGGCGTAAACATTGATGCGGTGGCCGAATCCCTGGGCTTTGATCACGTCCTGGGGGAACACCAGGAATACCATACCTTAGCAGGGTTCATTTTGAATCTGGCCGAAGAAATTCCCCGGGCTGGCGCTACCTTTGTGTATTGCGGGTACCGGTTTACCATTGCCGCCATGGATGGAAACCGGATCCATAAAGTGCTGATTTATCCTCCTTCAAAAGAAACCGTATAAAACCGGGCCTGCGCCTGGTCAGGGCGGCTGAACCCGGTCTCCTGTCTCTGACCATGAGGTCTTTATCAAGTCCTAGCGCTGCACCCTTCCTGAGCCGTCGCCCCCGGCGAGTTTCAGCGCCTCTTCCACGGAAATATGATTGAAGTCCCCTTCAATCGAATGTTTGAGACAGCTTGCGGCCACGGCAAAGTCCAGGGTTTCCTGGGGGGAAAGACCTTGAAGACAACCGTAGATGAGGCCCGCCCCAAAGCTATCGCCCCCGCCGACTCTATCCACAATATGAACCGCATACTTTTTCGAGAAAAAATACTGCGCTCCATGGTACAGCATGGCCGCCCAGTGATTGTCGTTGGCAGACAGGGACTCCCGGAGGGTGATAGCCACCTGCTTAAACCCAAACCGATCCGCTAAGGTCTTGGCTACTTCTTGATACCCCTCGCTGCTTATCTTCCCGGAATGGACCGACGTATTTTTGGCTTGAATGCCGAAGACATCCGCGGCATCCTCTTCATTGGCAATACAGAGGTCCACCCAGGGCATAAGCGTACCCATCACTTGCCCGGCCTTTTCCCGGGACCACAGGTTCTTCCGGTAGTTGAGGTCGCAGGAAACGGTAATGTTCTTCGCCCGGGCCGCTTTAAGCGCGTCAAGGCAAATCCCCGCCAAGGTATCTCCCAAAGCAGGGGTAATTCCGGTAAAGTGAAACCAGCAAGCCCCTTCAAATATCCGGTCCCAGTTAAAATCAGCCGCCTTGGCCTCGGCAATAGCGGATCCCTCCCGGTCATAGATCACCTTGGAAGGCCGTTGGGAAGCGCCTTTTTCTAAAAAGTAGATGCCTATCCGTTTACCCCCGCGGACAATCTTGGAGGTATCCACCCCGAATTCCCGGAGCTTATTCACCGCGGCCTGACCGATCTCATGGCTCGGTAACTTAGTTACCAAGGCCGCATCAAGCCCGAATTGAGCCAGGGAAACCGCCACATTGGCCTCCCCGCCGCCGTAGGTAGCGCCGAAATGGCTGGCCTGGACAAACCGGTAATACCCTTCCGGCGCAAGGCGTAACATGATTTCCCCAAAACTGATAATCTTTCCTGTTTTTTCCATGTTTTCTCCCTTATTTTCCTCATTTTCCTATTTTTTCTGAACCAAATGCAGGGCAAACCCGGTGATCTCTTCTTGAAGATAGATAAGGGTCACGGCCCCTTGAGGATCCCGTTTGATACTGTCCTGATTGAACCGGATTCCCTGCCGTTCCAGATAGCTTATGGCCCTGGGCAGACTGGGGGTTCCAATAGCGATATGGCCATGCTTACCCAAACCCAGGGACTTCATCACCTCAAGAGCCTCTCCGGCAAAGATCGAACCGGTCCCTTCTTTATAAGAAAAACCAAACAAAGCGCTGAAACGCCGGGCGGCTTGCGCGGCTTCCTCCGCGTTCTCTGTATTGATACCCCAGTGGACCACGGAGAAACCCAAGGCCTGTTGTACTGCATCTGTACAAAGCGCGGTAATAGCGGGGAAATCTCCCTGGTTGATAAGATCCGCGGGGACCATCCAGGAACCGCCGCAGGCCAGGACCTTCTCGTACGCTAGGTATCGGGCAAGGTTTCCCCTATGAATCCCTCCGGTAGGCATGAACTTGAGCGTGGGAAAGGGAGCTGCAACCGCTTTGATATAATCAAGCCCCCCCGAAGGTTCTGCAGGGAAAAACTTGACCACTTCAAGCCCCAATTCCAAGGCTCGTTCCATGTCCGTAGGGGTGGTACAGCCAGGGGTAACCGGGATTCCCCGTTCAATGCAATGGGAAACCACCTGGGGATTAAACCCAGGGCTGACAATGAATTGCGCCCCCGCGCTTACGGCCTTATCAACCTGGGCAGTACTTAAAACCGTACCAGCCCCCACTAACATGCCCGGCGCTGCTGCCCTGATACGGCGTATGGCTTCTTCCGCCTGGGTAGTTCTGAAGGTTACCTCCGCGCAGGGGATACCCCCTGCTATAAGAGCTTGAGCCAAGGCCGCTGCCTGGGCCTCGTCATCAATCTTAATTACTGGAACGATTCCAATGTTTCCTAATGCTTCAAGAACAGTATGCATAATTACCTCGCTAGTACGCAATAAAAAGCGCGCATATCAAAAATATACGGGACTTGTTCGATCCCCCTGGTTGGTTCTTGCGGACTGAAGTCCGGCGGACCTTAGTCCGGCACAAGTCCCCCAAAAAACGGGGATTGCTTAATAAAATCCCCGTTTTTTACGGAAACCTAAGTTTCCGAATAAGGGTATGGTAAGAAATACCATGTAGATAAAAATCTATCTACTTTGCTTGATTTGGGCAAGTTCAATCGGACCGGGTTATCCCCTTTTTTCTCTAGCTTACCGGGTTTTGAAAAAGGCTGTCGAAAAAGCGGCCTCACCTATTGCTCCTATTGCTGTAGCACTGGCAGTACCTTATCGAAGTACCTGCACATACCTTAGGGCTTTACAGAGGCATGAGCCTTTTGAGGTGGAACCACTGGACTATACCCCCACTCGAATGCAAGCCGCCGGGTCTCCCCTGCTTCATAGGCCCGATCCAGTAACAGCAATAGCGGCCGGTCCTCATCGGGATTGCTCTTCCTCCCTATGGTGTCCAGTAAAAACCGTCCGGTATATGCGTCAGAAGCCTCACCGCGGGACAGGATAAACCCTATGGCCCACTGATTGTCGGCTGCCATCTTATGTATCTTGGTGTTCAACCCTCCACAGAACTTCCCCAGGGCCTGTTTCCCGTTTTTTGTAAGGCCCCGGCAACGTCAGGGTTGGCTTTTAGCAGGGCATCGGCGTTTACTTTTCCGCAGACAAGGAGGGCATGATATACTAAGAGCTTATCCGTAAATAGAGAACAGCCGATAAAAAAGATATGAAAAGAGTAGCAGGAAGCAGTATCAAATCATGGGAATTGACGGACGAGTTGTGGGAACAGATCAAGGAATTCATTCCCCAGCGGAAACGGGATGAAAACAGAACCTACCGGCGAAAGCCCGGGGCCGGAAGGAAACCGATACCACCCCGCCAGGTACTGGAAGGTATCTTGTATGTGTTACGAACCGGTATCCAGTGGAAGGCGCTTCCCCAGGAATATGGGGCGGCCAGCAGTATCCATGAGTATTTCAGCGAATGGGCTGAAGCCGGTTTTTTCAGGCGGATATGGGAGGAAAGGCTATTCAGCTATGAGGAGTTGCACGCGTTGGGCAGGGAATGGCAACGTGTGGAGGGATGTATGGTGAAAGGGGCGTTGGAACAGGAAGCGGTGGGGAAAAAAGGGCCGAAACGGAGTGTCGTAGTCGAAACATTGGATTACCCGTCGGAATTGTGGTGAGCGGGGCAAACAGGCATGATGTAAAGCTGTTGGAAGAGACCTTACCATCCATTAGTACCGCCCATCCAGAAGGGGAGAATGGGTGTTTTGATGCGGGGGTAGGTAGGTTCGCAAAAGCTTGTGGAAGGGATGGGATATACGGCCATGGGGAGAGGAAAAAGAATACGGAGTTTGTAATACGGCGGTGAGTGGTAGAGGTGTGTCATTCATGGATTAACCGGTTCAGGAAAGTGTTGGTGAGGTAAGAGAAGAAGGCCCGGAACTATCGGGCATTGGTAGAGTTTGCCTGTGCTATAATTGTTTGAAGAAATCTGATCCCGGTTCATCCAGGCATTATTTCCGGATAAGCTCTATATCATGTCCTCCTTGCCTGCGGAAAAGTAAACGCCGATGCTCTGGGGGGAAGAACGGCAGAGCGAGCGCATATACAATATGCCCCAGGGTCCTCCAGCGGGGCTTCGGAAACAAAGGATGAGTGAAAAAGCAGTCGCTCTAAATAATCATCACTCCATGCCATCTGTTTCACTCGGCTCTTGATACTGTCCTCTGACTCCCGGTCAGCCCACACCACCGTCATCCCTATCTTACGGAAATAGGCATAGTTCTCAGACCCGTCTCCGCTCTTGAGCCAGGCCGCATCTTCCCGATACATCACACCAAGCACATAATGCAGGCTGTTCTCTATCCCCCAATGCCCCCGTCCGCTCACGGCGAACACGACGGGATCCGCAGCCAGACTGGACACATAATAGCGCCGCTCAAAGGAAGTTTTATCCCCGATCTCACGGGCGGAGTCAATAATGCCGACGGACTTGACGCTCTTCCACGTGGGATGCAACGCAATAAGCCAGGCGACATCCCCGGTTATCCCGTGAAACCGGGTCTCAAGACGGCCGTGATCCACGTCAAAAGCCGTATGGGTCGCAACGTTCGGGTCGGGATGGGCCGCGTCGATGGGTTCAAAGTACCGTTTAACGTCATCATAGAGGGTCGGCTGGTTCTCTTTCAGGGAAAACAGGTAATCCGCTCCGGCTGCGACAATCTGGTCGGCGATTTTATACTGACACCCCAGGGCATCGATAGTCACTATGCACCCTTGCAAGGCGAGCATCTCCAACAGGGTCGGTATCGCCGTGATCTCATTGCTCTTTTCCTCTGTTTTTACCTGGGCAAAGACCAGGCGGTTCTCAGTGGCCCAGGCACTGACCAGGTGAATGGCCTTGGTTCCTTCCCGGGCATTGAAGCTCCCCCGAATGGTCTTCCCGTCAATGGCATCGGACTTTTAGTCCGCGACTTCCCGGCTAATGTCCCGCTTTATTGCCCGCACCCATGCCATAAAGCAGGAGGCGATGGCCTCGCTCTTGAGCCGGGTGAAGACCCGCCGATACACGTCATGTTTCGGGATGCCGTGTTCCAGGGGGAGGAACTTTTTCAGCCAGGCTTCTTTGGCTTTCCCGTATTTTTCGATGTCTTCCCACCCTTCGGCGAAAGCCATGACGGCCAGCAGAGTGATGACAATAACTTCGATTAAGGGATAGAGTTTGTTCCGTTCGATGCGCGGGTCTTTGATGTCCTTAAAAAAGTCGAGTAACGGCGGTAGCGATTGCTTATTCATAGTCCCCTCCAATCTGCCTGTATCGGCCGTTTTTTCCCTTCCCTTTACGCTTTTTTATATGCGCTCGCCCTGGCTGCCGGTCCCGGCCCCTTGGACAGATCCCGGAAAATATTTTAAGATTAAGTTGTACCAAGTTAAAATTACGTCCCTTGGGGGGCGCCGGCGGAGACATACGTGAAAATATGGATAGTGGAGGGGTTTCAGAAGCTAATCGTCCGGGGAATTAACACCCTTGCGGGGAAGGCCGCCGGGATTTTGCACGCCCCCAGAAAACCAAAGTCCCCTCTGGCGGACCGGATTCTGGCGGACGCCCTCCGGCTGGCGGAAATTCCCTCTCCTACCG
>JAISOX010000066.1 GCA_031275325.1 Treponema sp. | reverse complement strand
TGATCCGCTTTGTTTATCCTGAGCATGGCAAGTCCCCTCCCAAGGACCGCCTATCAGTATACCACCTTTCACCTGCCGGCTGGATAGCTTAAGGGGATTTTCATATTCCGAATTGAAGGAAGTCTTGTATGGAGAAGGCTGAAGTGGTATTATCACCCATTATGTTAGATTATCGTTTCATCCTAGAGCATCTTTCCGAGGTGAAGCAAAATATTGCCCATCGATATATGAAGGCTGATGCAGATAAAGTCGTAGCTCTTTTTAACCAAAGGACCGAGTTGACCAAGGTATTGCAATCCCTACAACAACAACGGAATGCCAACGCCGCTGCCATGAAACGTACCCATGATGTGGTAGAACGGAACAGCCTTATTGAGGAAGGGAAAAAGCTAAAAGATGATATTGCCACCATCGAAAAAAAACTGGCCCAAGTGGAGATAGACCTCGATACCGAAGGGCGTCGTATCCCTAACATGGCCCATCCTGAGGCTCCTGTCGGTAAAGAGGATAAGGATAACCTTGAAGTAAAACGGGTCGGCGTGCCCAGAACCTTTGATTTTGAGCCTGCAGACCATGTGAAACTAGGGCAGGACTTGGACATAATCGACTTCGACGCAGGTACCAAGGTTTCTGGGACTAAATTCTACTACCTTAAAAATGAAGGGGTGTTTCTGGAACTGGGGCTTACCCGATATGCTCTGAATATACTCCAGCAAAAGGGCTTTACTCCCTATATCACCCCGGATATTGCCAAAGCGGAGATCCTTGAAGGCATTGGTTTTAACCCCCGGGGAGCCGAGTCAAATGTGTATACTTTGGAAGAGGAGGGGACTTGCCTAGTAGGGACTGCGGAGATTACTCTGGGAGGTTACTATGCTAACATGATCCTCCCCAAAGAGCAACTCCCCCTACGGATGGCAGGGCTTTCCCACTGTTTCCGCCGGGAAGCAGGGGCTGCAGGGCAGTTTTCTAAAGGCTTGTATCGGGTGCATCAGTTTACCAAAGTGGAGATGTTCCTCTACTGCCTGCCGGAAGAATCGGACCGCCTGCACCAGGAACTCCGCTCGGTGGAAGAGGAAATCTTTACCGGCCTTGAGATTCCCTTCCGGGTGGTGGATACCTGTACCGGAGACTTGGGAGCCCCTGCGTATCGTAAGTGGGACCTGGAAGCCTGGATGCCGGGAAGGGCCAATCCTTCCTCCCGCAGCGGTGGTGAATGGGGAGAGGTAACTTCCACTTCAAACTGCACCGATTATCAGGCCCGCAGGCTTAACATCCGGTACAAAGACGAGACCGGGAAGAACCGCTTCGTCCACATGCTCAACGGAACTGCTTTGGCGGTGTCTCGGGGTATCATCGCGGTGTTGGAAAACTTCCAGCAAGCTGATGGTTCGGTTCGCCTCCCCAAGGCCCTCGTGCCTTATTGCGGGTTTGAGGTGATCTCCCCCCGATCAAAACCGGGTTCCAAATAAAACGCTCACATTCTTAACAATGGCAGCTTGTAAGGCTTCTAGGCTTATCTGGCGTAATGTTGCGGCTAGATGATAGGTTTCCGCCACCATACCCGGTTCCGCAGGCTTTCCCCGAAAAGGCTGCGGTGCAAGATAGGGCGCATCGGTTTCCAGAAGCAGTCTATCCAAGGGAACAAACTGAAGGGCCTCTCTGAGTCCTTGGGCATTTTTATAGGTAAGGGTACCCGCAAAGGAAAGGTAATACCCCAACTGTAAAAAGTTCCGGGCTTCTGGAATTCCATAGGAAAAACAATGAATCACCCCTTGGACTTTCGGGTAGCGGGAGAGGATACCCCAAGATTCCTCAGCGGACTGCCGGGAATGGATGATCAGAGGAAGCTGATGCCGTTGCGCTATGTCCAGTTGTAGTTCCAACAGTTCCCGTTCCCCTTCTAGGTCCGCACCGGTTTCTTGCCGGTTATGGTGCCGATCCAGCCCACATTCGCCGATAGCAATGAGACGGCCTGGAGGAGCGGCGATGATATGCTGCTCTAAGCGGGGAAGCAAGCGCTCCCGTGCGGCAATGGATTCCTTGGAAGGCCATATACCTGCACTAAACTGGATCCGATCAAATCGAGCAAAGGTCTTGAGCCGGCCGCTGAGATCCTCAGCCTCGGTTCCAATATCAATAATCCCGCGGAATCCTCCTTGGAAAAGCTGGGAAATCCTGGCTTCCCTGGGGAGTGCTCCCTGGGGAAGCAGGGAGAGATGGGCATGGGTATCAATGAAGGCCGCTTGCATAGCTTAGGGTACCGGTACAAAGGTCAGTAACCGGGAAATGACCGCATCTGGATCAAGGCCCTCTGCTTCAGCTTCATAGGAAAGGACGATACGATGCCGTAAAACCGGTAATGCCGCAGCCTTTACGTCTTCAGGACTCACAAAGGAACGGCCTTCAAAAAGGGCTCGGATTCGGGAACAGCGGTAGAGGGCAATAGACGCCCGGGGGGATGCGCCAAAGGCGATATACCGGTACAGCCCCTCTCGGAGCGCTTTTTCTACAGGTTTTGATGCTAAGGGCCTTGAGGCTGCCACCACCGCGACTATATATGCGGCAATCTGCTCATCCATAAAGACCGCATCTGCAGCAGCCCTTAGACGGGTCAACGTGGCCGTATCTAAAACTGGATCTAAGGGGGTCCATTGCTTGCCGGTCCGAAGGCTCCAGGTCTTCTGGGAAGCAGTCATTTTCAGTATCCGAATTTCTTCTTCCATGCTGGGATACCGGATCAGGAGTTTCAGGAGGAACCGGTCCAGTTCCGCCTCTGGGAGGGTATAGGTCCCTTCATGTTCAATGGGATTTTGAGTGGCCAATACAAAAAACGGATCCGGCAGAGGATAGGTGGTTTCCCCAATGGTAACCTGCCGTTCCTCCATAGCCTCAAGCAGGGCAGATTGGACCTTTGCCGGGGCCCGGTTAATCTCATCTGCCAGGATCACATGAGCAAAAACCGGGCCCCGGCGGACTGAAAAGGTCCCGGTACCTTGTTCCCATACCAAGGTACCGGTAAGATCTGCCGGAAGCAGGTCTGGAGTAAATTGAATTCGTTTAAAGGAAAGACCAGTAATATCCGCCAAACTCTTAACCGCCAAGGTTTTCGCCAACCCAGGGACCCCTTCAAGGAGTATATGCCCCTCCGCAATCAGGGCCATAAGCAGTCCCTCAATCATTTCTTGTTGGCCCACGATCCGTTTGGCTAATTCGGTTTTACATGCCTCCAGGATTTCAGCGACTGCTTTTTCTGCGTTATCTTTTGTATCTGCAGGAGTTATCATAATCCCTTACTGAATCGTAAAATAATACCGCTCCAGGTAGGCAATCCGTCGCCGGGCATCGTTTCCCCGAAGACTTTGAGGATATTCTCGGATCAGCCGGTGGTAATAATCCAGAGCAGAGCGAATATCCCGGTTTGGACTAGCTGCCTCCAAGGACTGGCCGTAGAGCCACCAGGCTTCATCGGTCCCCGCGGGGTACTGTTCCCGAAACTGATCCAAAGAAGAAAGGGCCTGGGGAAACTGTCCTGCAGCATAGGCTTCCCGAGCCTGCTGTAGGTAGTCAATTGGGGGTTGGGGAGCAGGGGGAATTTCCCGGGGAGTTACCGCAGCAAGAGGAAGCTCCCCAAGGGGTTGCTGGACGGAAGGGGAAACTTTCCGGGCCTCCCCAGCTTCTCCAGGAGGGGGAGGCCAGCGGGGTTCTGCGATCACCCTGCCTGGATCCGCCTGCATGGATGTTCTTCCTCTCTCGGAAACCTGCGCTGGATTGACTATCACCTGAACCGCATCATTGACAATGTAATCTTCAATAAAATCTTGTTTATAGAAGGTAAGCGTATAGGTTCCCGGGCTTTCTGTTTGGAACACGAATGTCTGCCCTTCTTTTTCTAAGTACCGGGAATTATAGGCAATACCCGGTTGGGATTCCTGTTCACCTAGATAGACCCAACCGGTTCCTCGGAACGGAATTGCCACCATCTGCCCTACTACAGCTTGAACGGTCCTTGAATAGGCGGCTTTTGCTTGTCTTTCCTGTTGAAAGCCAGGTGAAGCGCCTTGAGCAGGAGATTCTTGAATAGGATTCTCCCGCGGAGGAAGGACTTGACGGACTATCTGAGGAACAGGTTCCGGTTCTGCAGGTCTGATAAACCGAGGCGGTTCCGGCGTTTGGACCGGATCCGGTTCCACTGCAGCAGAGGAGGGAGGTTGAACTGGAGCGGATGTCCTCTCCTGGGGCGGGATAAAGGGCCGCACGGTTACGATGAAACCAGAAAGGGGCACATCAGGAGGCGGTGTAGGTTCTGGTAAGGCCGATACCGGTTCGATGGAATCCACCGGAGGTGGAGAGGGGGGAACGGAAACCGAAGGAACAAGTCCAGCAGCAGGAATAAGATCCGCTATAGAGGGTTCAAGAACTGGGGGGAGTTCCAAAGATTCAACCGGCGGCGGACCAGGAGGAAATACCATACCTGGAAGACCAATACCAGCAATAGCAGGCTCAGGAGTAGGGGGCAAGGCCGGTTCCATATTCCGGGGTACTGTAGGGGGGGGCGAGAACTGCACTTCTGGCTCTCCTGTTTCTGCTAAAGGCAGAGACCTGGGTCCTGGTAAGGGAACAACGAAGTTCTGCTCAAGGGGAACCTGTTCAGGGAGATGGGTTTCAGGAAGCAGGGCATCTGCAGAATCGGAAACCCTATCCCCGGTTTCAGCAACCAGGACCTTGTGGAGCCGGGTAAAACGAGGGACTTCATCAATTTCTACAATCCTTGGAGTATAGTATGGAGCCGCCCCTTGTCCTAGGCGAGTATACCCTCCCTCAATCCCAAGAACCTCAGAGTACCTACTGGTGGCTGTACCCGTTTCTTGAGGAGACAAAACCGAGAACGTACTGGTACCGAATACAACACCCCTCCCGCCCCAGGCAAGGATCAGGGAAACCAATAAAAAAAGGCGAACGCCCTCGTATAGCTTCTGTATCTTCATGGAACCCCTTCCAAGAATTCATCAATAGCCGCTTTTATCCGCTCCCGCCACAGTTCAGGATCATCCTGCAATGGATCTGTCCAGAATGGACGGACATCTTCAAGGGTCCAGGGGTTCCGGGGTTCCCGGTTTAAAAGTACCTCTGGAAGAAAATCTGGTTCATCCGGGAGAAAAAGATCTTCCGGCGCAATTGATAAGGGCTTAAAATTATTACGTAATGTTCGGGAGAAATTCGACGGCTCCTTAGTATTACGATTCATGAGGATGATCACCCCCATAAGACAGATCAAAAGGAACCCCAGCGCCCCCAAGAGAAGCACCAGATTCCGCCGGATTTGCAACGCATCCTCTATGCTGGCCCTGAAGGTCTGCATGATGGAACGTATTTTTAACCAGGGAATCATTGACCATACTGCCATGTTTTTAATTATAACAAAAAACAATGCTTTATACACCCCCTCGCATTGCCTCATAAAAAATCTAACCGAAAAAAGGTCATGCCTCATAATAAAAATCTAACCCAACTATGCTTACCCGAAGGAGGGTTCGGGAAGCATCATGGGGTTACCACTGAACAT
>JAISOX010000033.1 GCA_031275325.1 Treponema sp. | reverse complement strand
GCTTGACCGGATAGTAGAAAGAATCAATGATCGTCCTCGCAAGGCTTTAGGATACCGGACTCCTAACGAGGTCTTTTCTGAGCATCTTTTCGCACTTCAAACTTGAACTGGCGATTCATAAAAACGAAAATCATGGAAATATAATCTCTAAACCAAAATTCAACAATTCCATCGAATCTCTTCTGTGGTAATCCAAAAGTAACATCGGATAGTGTATGTGAGACTACATAACGAGTAATATTTTTTAATAATTGGAATTGAAGAAAATAATGGAATATGATTTTCTTTATGATAGTTTACAAATTCATCAAAGGTAAAATTGTTATTTTTTATTAAAAGTGTTGTGAATCTTATTTTTGCAACTTTTTGTAGATGCGGTTTATTATTGTTCTCACTAAAAACATTCGGATATTCATTGGAGATTATATAATTACATTTCTCCAATTCAATAAATTCTTGATCAAAAGGTTTAACTTTTTTGATACACTCTATATTTGAGAATGTTTTTGACATAGGATTATTTTCGTTAAATTTTAATTCCCATATTCCATCATATATTCCAAATAATAATCCGGGAATTTTTATTCGTACTTTGTTTGAAATTACAAAGCTAATCACATTTTCTTGAATGGCAGTTAAGGATGCAAATTTTATAGAATATTCCTTAAAGGTTTTTCTAAATCGTCTTAATGAAATTCCTTTCTTACGAACAAAATATAATGTTAATTTAACCATAATAACATTCTACCGCCTAAATGTTTTTTGTCAATATTAAATGCCTTTTTATAATTTTTTTTATATTACCCACTAAATGCCGCATTGAGTCTAACACCTTGTATGCGATAGAGAAGCGGCTATTCTCTGATGCCTTCCTCATACCATAGCTGATATCCTCCACACCGCCTACCAAGATGCCTCCCATGCCTAATGTCAGAGGAAGGGCGATGTCCATATCATAAGGATCCCCCTACGGGAACACATACCGAAGGGGAAACCCCGCAGAGCGTTGCGGCTTTGAGAAAAGGCGCTGCATGAGGCTTTGATACCAGGCAGGTATCAAGGCCCACAATCCCTGAAAGAGATCCCCACAGAGCTAAGACCTCCAAGGTTTTCCCGGCCGCCAGTACTGGATTGCTGGTTACTACCGCGAGCGTGTGAGCAGCGCCTAAACGTTTCAGCGTTTCCCGGAGCTTCGGATATGTCTTGAGGCAGGTTCCATGTTCGTACAGTTCTTCCCGCCAGCGAATACTCTCCTTAAATGGAAACTCCGAAGTGTACCAAGGTATTGCCCAGGCTCAGCCCTTGTCCACTGTGGGTTTGGACTTAGGTTTCCTGGTATGCACTGATAGCCCTTTGTATGACCTTAAAGGAACTGCCCAGTAACCGGGCCTGCTCTTCAATGAGGCTGCGGATCTGAAACTGCATATATGCAGGGGATTTATATAGAGGGTTCCATCCATATCAAACAGAAAGGCCCCTGGATATTCCGGGATATTATAGATCTGCATGGATACCCTTGGTTAAACCAGCGCGGATCTTTTCTTTAAGCTCCCTATAGGAACGGTATTGTTCAGCATACTGGTCCCGGGTTTGAGCCGCAGGTACATACCGGGCGCTCAGGCGGATCATCCGGCTCACTGCTTCGGCTACATCAGCGCTTTCCCCCAGGGCCACTGCTGCCACGGCCGCGTCTCCTGCCAGTTCACCGTCGTATATCTCAGGGATAAGCAGGGTACACCCGCAGAGATCCGCCTTGAGCTGGTTCCATAACGGATTCTTACCTTGTCCTCCAGAAACCCGCATTTCCGTAACTGGAAACCCCTGGCAGGCCACTGCTGCAAGGGCATCCCGTACCAAAAACCCCATCGCTTCCAGCACTGCCCGGCCAAGCTCCTGCCGGCTCGCCAAGGCAGATCCGTCCCAGGACAGGAACGCCCCGGGCAGCGGATCTGTGGAGAAGAACCACGTCTGGGATTTATGAAAGGAACCATGCTGAGGGATAAGTTCTGTTAGCAGTTCTGTGTAACTCCGACTCTCTTGGCCGGTAAGGGTTCTGAACCATTCAAACAGCCGGCCAGAAGCGGGAATGATGCTGCTGATATTCCACAAGCCTTCATTCAGATGGGGAAGCACCCGGAGCCCTCCCCCGGAAATAGGGAAAGGACTGCATACATTGATGCCTTCGGAAGTCCCCGCCCTATCACAGACAACACCGGGTTTCAAGGCCCCTACCCCGATGAGGGCCATGATAAAGTCAGGGCCTCCTGCCACCAAAGGGAGTCCTACAGGAAGGCTGAACCGGGCAGCTACAGCCGGAGAAACCCTCCCGATGATGCTTCCCAGTTTCACGAAGGGAGGAAACATGCGGATATCCACCTCCGCAGAACCGCACTGGCTTTGATCCCAATAATAGGGTTCATAGGCCGGGGCAGGCAAGGTGGTAACCAGATCCGCCCCAAGCCGGTAGGCCAGCCATTCTTGGGCAGAACAGAGGCGCTTGGTTTTTTCGTAATCTTGCGGCCGGCGCTGGACAAAAGAACGGATATAAGGGAGAAAGAGGGATTGCGGCTGGGGAGATTGGGCTCTATCCCCGGCAGCGAGGCGGGGACCATACCAGTGCAGCGGCGCTAAGGCTGCTCCCCCCGCGGTAAGGGGAACCAGGGTAGGACCATTCCCGGAAATACAGAGCGCCTCTGGCTGCGCCCCGGTCTGGGAAGCAAGCCTGCCCCATGCCCGGGCCAAGGCGTCCTCCCAATCTGCCGCAAGGATGGTACCTGAAGCAAAAGCCGCTTGGGGATAGGCCTCCCGGACCAGGGCCGCTTCATGGCCTTCTGTATCAATAAGCGCGGCTTTAAGGGAAGAAGTGCCTATATCCGCACAGAGTATCCAAGGGGTTCTAGGCATCAGGTTTCTGCGAAGAGCTTGACGATGACATCCCGGTTATCCAGCAGGGAACTCAGGGAAAGACCCTGGTGCAGCCGGCAAATCGTCTGGGCAAAGAGCTTAGTAATATTCACGTTGATATACCATTCCCGCTGCAAAACCGCTTCATGGTAGACGGCATTGGTCCCGATGATACGGTAAAAAAGCCCTGCTTTATAGGCCGCGTCAAAATAGGAAATCGCGTCTCCAGAAAAGAGGGGAAGACTGATCGCGGCTATCACCTTGCCCGCTCCTTGGTCTTTGAGAAACTGCATGGCTTTGAGAAGGGTTCCACCGGTTCCCAGCATATCATCCGCCATGAAAACCGTCTTCCCTTTGACATTTCCCAGGAGCTTTATCTCGGAGATGTTGTTTTCCAGGGCATCCTTGGAAACCCGGGAATAGTCCCGCTCTTTATACAGGAGGGCCAAAGGTTTTTTGAGGGCAGTGGCGTAAAATTTATTCCGATCCACCGCGCCCGTATCAGGAGACACCACCACAAAATCCTCGTTTAATACAAGCTCCGGAAGCCTGGCCAAGGACCGGATGATCTGATAACTGGCATGAAGGTTTTCAAGCCGCAGGCAGTTAAAGGCGTTGACAATCTCCCGGGAATGGATGTCCAGGGTAATGATCCGGTTTACCCCTAAAGATTCCAGGATCTTCCCCACCCGGCTGGCGGTGAGCCCTTCCCGGCCTTTTTTCTTATGCTGCCGGGAATAGGGGTAAAGGGGCATCACCAGCGTTACCTGGCCGGCCCCGGCTTGCCTTACCGCATCTACCGTAACCAAGGTGGTCATGAGGTGATCATTAACCGAGAGTACCTGCCTGGTCTTTCCTTCATTAAAAGGCACCGGATAATGATTTTCCACATCCTGAACAATATAGGTATCTTTACCACGGATGGATTCCAGGATCTCCGCTTTTACTTCCCCATTGGAAAAGAGGCTGAACCGGGCGGCAGTTTTGAACTGAGGAGTCTGGAAACCATCTATCTTCCTGTTGACGTACTGTATGGGGGATAGCACATCGTTGATGAAATTGATCCGCGCCGCCACCGTATGGGCATCCAGATTATACCGGGCAGCCAATTCACTGGCCATCAGCTCAAAATTATGGAGATACCCTTCTTGCAGATGCAGGATCACCTCATCAGCAAAAACCTCGCCCCCGGGACACGCGACTAAGGCAAGATTGGTCAGACTGGAATAGTTCATGGCTACCTTGGTGTACCATACCCGGGGTTAATTTTCAAGTATGGTGATCTCCACCCGCCGGTTCCGATGCCTTCCTGCATCGGTGGTATTATCCGCTATGGGCCGTTCCGCCCCATACCCCTGAACCACGACCCGGTCCGGGCTGCGGACCTGGCGCTGAATCAGGTAATCCGCTACTGCCCCAGCCCGTTCCTGGGAAAGCTGCATACGCCCGGCTGCTGAACCGGCGAGGGCGGTATGGCCTCCCACGAGAATATCCCGATCCTGATAGCGCATCAAAATGGTCGCGATACTATCCAGTTTATGCTGTTCTGTGGGGAGTAAAACCGCAGAATCCGGCTGGAATTGTATGTCTTCCAGGCTGATGGCTATCCCTTCATCGGTTACCCGTACCGAGACATCCCCAATACCCAGGCGGCTAATATCATCGCTGATTTCTTCGGCGATTTGCTCCTTATCCATAATCCGGGACTCCAGGATCTCCGCCTCAGCCCTGCCCCGGTATTCGATGGTTACGCCGTTAGATAAGGTAAAGACCATACGGAACTGTTCTTGGTATGCCGCGGCTTGACTCAAGCCCCTATCCCAGTACACCACCTGATCCGAAGCCCCCATAATCCTGATGGGATAGGCCTCCCCGGAAACCATCCCAGGCTCGACGAAGATACGGTAGGACACGGAAAAGGCGGGGTATTCCTTGCCCTGCCATTCCCGGTTTCCAAGAAAGGTGTAATGGGCCATAAAAGGAATCCGGTAAGGTTCATCAATGCCGAAACTCGCCCGAAAATCGTGCATCTCATAGCCTTCTGCAGACCAGGCGGCTCCTGGTTTTAGATCCTCTTCAGGGAAAACCGGGACATTCCTGACCACCGGCATAAAATACTGCGGATCTATGGTGATATACCCCTGGGGGTTACGGCCAAAGACCGAGCGATACTCCCGGTTCCAGAGAAAACGCGGTTCCTTGTCCGTTCCCAAGGCTCGTTCTGCAGTTTGAAAGACCGCTTCATGCTGCGCGACCCCGTCCTGTACCCCCCGTACTTCCGCGGCGATCCGGTTCACTATCTCAGAGCGATGGCTAAAACGCCGGTTTACATACACCCCTTCATCTACCCGTGAAATGATCCGGTACTTGTCGCCGGTTTGATGTTTATAGAAAAAGGTTTCCCCGCTCAGGACCGCTGGATGCCATACCTGAGCCAAGAACAGCGCCAGGATACCCCATCCGCTCGTTTTCCGCATATATACCCTCTATACCATGGATATGGGCAGTATTGCATAGATTGGCGGCAGTATCCATACCGGAATCCTGATAATCTCCACTGGAACCAAGGCGGTGATGATACCCTGATACGTATTCCTCATAAACCTGAGTTCAATGAACGCTCATTTTTCTGAAGCTGCGATAAGCCTTCGCAGGGGGCTGCGATAAGCCTTCGCGGGAGGCTGCGATAAGCCTTCGCAGGGCGCTGCGATAAGCCTTCGCAGGGGGCTGCGATAAGCCTTCGCAGGGGGCTGCGATAAGCCTTCGCAGGGCGCTGCGATAAGCCTTCGCAGGGCGCTGCGATAAGCCTTCGCGGGAGGCTGCGATAAGCCTTCGCAACCAGGTCCGCGAATGAACGCGAATTACTCAAGATATATGAGGGTTAATCCGCGTAATTGCGGATTTTTAGTAGAAAAAAATCCAGCGGTTCCAGACTCGGGTCTAAAACATGCAGGCTCCTATGATTGAGGGCCAGGGAAAAAGCGGATACCCCCTGCTTTCTCCCTGGCCCTATCCTGAACCCTTCTCTAAACAGGACTTAACTACAGCCGGTGGTTCCTCCGCAGGTGTCGCACTTCATACAAGTACCGTTCCGCACCAGGGTAAACGAACCGCAGGCAGGACAGGGATCCCCTTCATAACCCTTGAGCCGGGCTTGATGCAGCGCCGCGGCTTTACCTGCCTTAGGCTGCTCTGGTTTTCCCTGCTTGGGAGGGGTTCCCTGGTTTTCAGTACCCGTGGCCAGGAGGTCTTCGGGCTTTATCTGCCCCAAGTCGCTGCGTTTCAGGTAGCTTATGGCCAGGTCCCGGAAGATGTAATCCAGCACGCTTGTGGCCATCTTCACGTAGGTATGGCCCTGAACCGTCCCATTGGGCTCAAAACGGCTGAAGGTAAAGGCGTCCACGTATTCTTCCAAAGGCACTCCGTATTGCAGGCCCAAGGACACGGCAATGGCGAAGCTGTTGAGGAGGCTCCGGAAAGCGGCCCCTTCCTTGTGCATGTCCAGGAATATTTCCCCCAGATTGCCGTCGTCGTATTCCCCGGTACGAATGAAAATGGAGTGCCCCCCGATCTTGGCCTTCTGGGTGTAACCGGTCCGGCGGTTAGGCAGACTCTTGCGGAGCCCCCTGACTGAGGCTTTGCTCTTTTCCGCAGGCCCCGGGGCAGTATCCAAGGTCCGTTCCAATTCCAGGATAGTATCTGCCAGGGGATCCGTACCCGGGGCAAAGGAGGAGAGGGGCTGGGACAGTTTGGAACCGTCCCGGTAGAGGGCCACTGCTTTAAGGCAGCTCTTCCACGAGAGCATATACGCCCCTTTTACGTCTTCAAAGTCCGCGCGGTTAGGCATATTGATGGTTTTGCTGATAGCCCCGGAAATAAAGGGCTGCACTGCGGCCATCATGCCGATATGGGCGGTCCAGGGGATGGAACGTTTCCCCTTTTTACCCGAAGGAGTGGCGGTATCAAATACTCGATAATGCTCTTTCCGTAAACCCGGCGCGCCCTCAAGCCCCATAGTGCCGCAGGTATAGCGTTCCGCTTCTTCAATCTCCTCATCAGTAAAGTCCAAGTGCTTCAAAAGGCTGAATCCTGGCAGAGCCCAGGTCGCTTCAGGAATATGGAGGGTCTTTTCCAGAAAGTCCTTTCCCACAATCCAAGGGCTGAAAACCCCTTCCAGGGTTAGGGCCGTCTTGACCGCTTCCTCCACCGCAGCTAAGGCATCCGGGGTAAAACCCTTGGCCGCGAGGGTTTCAGGGTTGATTCCAGGAGCTCCGGTAAAGGTTTTCCGTCCGGTAGCATACGCGCTTATTTCGTCGATCCCTGCAGGGGTGTAGCCCAAGGCTTCCAGAGCCGGCGGGACCGACTGGTTGATGATCTTAAAATGCCCTCCTCCTGCGAGTTTCTTGAATTTCACCAGGGCAAAGTCCGGTTCCACTCCCGTGGTATCGCAGTCCATAAGGAGGCCGATGGTCCCGGTAGGAGCAATGGCGCTCACCTGGGCGTTCCTGAAACCCTGGGCTGTGCCCAGTTCCAGAGCCTGGTCCCAGGATGCCCGGACTGCATCCAAAAGATAGGCAGGACAAAAGGCCGGATCAATACCCTTAGGCGTCCGGTGAATCCCCTCGTATTCCCCAGCAGGGGCGTTGTACGCGGCTCGACGGTGGTTGCGGATCACCCGGAGCATGGCTTCCCGGTTCTCAGGGTACCGGATAAAAGGCCCCTGTTCTGCGGCCATACGCGCGGACTGGGCGTAGGCCTCTGCGGAAAGGATCCCCGAGAGGGCCCCTGCCACAGCCCGGCCTTCTTCTGAATCATAGGCCAGACCCATGACCATAAGCAGGCTCCCCAGATTGGCAAAACCCAGCCCCAGGGTCCGGTATTGATAGGACAAGTCCGCAATCCGGGGTGAAGGGAATTGGGCCATGACCACAGAAATCTCCAAGATACTGGTCCAGATCCTAATAGCATGGAGATAGGCTTCCAGGTTAAACCTCCGGGTCTTCCGGTCATAGAATGCGGCGAGGTTGATAGAAGCCAGGTTGCAGGCCGTATCATCCAAGAACATGTATTCAGAACAAGGATTGGAAGCCCGGATTTCGCCGCCTGCAGGACAGGTATGCCAGTCGTTGATGGTGGTATGGTACTGGATACCGGGATCGGCGCACTGCCAGGTAGAACGGGCGATCTGTTCCCAGAGTTTCCGGGCTTTGATGGTTTTCTCGGTTTTCTTGGAAATCCTCCCCAAGAGGTGCCAGTCCTTATCGTCCCGGACCGCTTCCATGAAATCATCGCTCAAACGGAGGCTGTTATTCGCGGATTGTCCGGAAACGGTGTTATAAGCCTCTTCATCCCAGGCCGTGGAAAACAAGGCGGGATTTACCGTCTCGTCTCCCTGTTCAAGCCGTCGCAGCAACTGGTACAGATAGGTGGGCGGAATCTGATCCCCCAGGGCGTTTCGCAGGGCTCCGGCCAGATCCCGGTTTTTTTCCACCTTGAATTGGTCTGTTTCAGGTCCCCGGAACCCGGCGAGGGCCTTCTTGATCGCGTCCAGGTGTTTCTTTACCATCCGGGAACCGGTAACCATAGAAGCCACTTTGTGCTCTTCCCCGGCTTTCCAGTCAATGTACTTTTCCACATCAGGATGATCCGCGTCGAGGGTTACCATCTTGGCCGCCCGCCGGGTAGTACCCCCGCTCTTGATGGCTGAAGCGGACCGATCCCCGATCTTGAGGAAGGAGAGCATCCCCGAAGAAACCCCGCCGCCGGACAAGCGCTCATTAGCAGCCCGCAGCCGGGAGAAGTTGGACCCCGTACCAGAACCGTATTTGAACAGCCGGGCTTCACGGGTAACCAGGTCCATGATACCCCCCTCGTTGACGAGGTCATCTTCTACCGATAGGATGAAACAGGCATGGGGTTGAGGCCGCTTATAGGCGCTGTCGGATTTTTTAAGGGTTCCCTCGTGAGGATCGAAGTAATAATGCCCTTGAGCAGGACCATCGATCCCATAGACCGCATAAAGCCCGGTATTGAACCATTGCGGGCTGTTCGGCGCAGCCATCTGGTGGGCAAGCATGTAGCAGGTCTCGTCATAGAAAGCTTTGGCGTCTGCTTCAGCGTCAAAATACCGGTTTTGCCTGCCCCAGTCCATCCAGGTGTACGCGAGCCGGTGAAACACCTGCCGGGCGTCGTGTTCAGCTCCATCTTCGGGAAGCTGGTCCCCAGGATCCGGCGCCGCGGCCGCCCCGCCTGGAGGGGCCCATTGTTTCCAGGCATATATTTTTTCCGCAGGAACTCCGGCCTTGCGGAAGTACTTTTGGCTTATGATATCCGTGGCAATCTGACTCCAAAAGGCCGGCACGATCACCCGGGGATCTGCAAAGATCACCTTTTGATCAGGATTGCGAATTTCACTCTTCCGTTCCTCCCAGCGGATATCCTTATAGGGTCCGGTCTGAGGATCCGTAAACAAGCGTTCAATCTTCATTATGATTCCTTATGCTTACTACAGTACCTGTAGTGTCTTTTGCTATACCATACCCTATATAAAGGGTACGATACAAGAGGGGATCCGGCTATGGGCATAATTATCCTCTTTTTCACGCATACCCCGTAAAAGCTGTTGCCCTCGGCCCGCTCCTATGCTATGCTTAGTCAGCCTCAGGAACTGCACCAGGAGTTGATGAGGACGGTTCCACGAGGGTGGTTCTTTTTTGATCTGCATTGTTTCTTTTCTTTAATCGCGTAAGGAAGAGGTTATGAGAGTTCTTCGGAAACTTCAGTTTCCCAAGAACTTCCATCAAAAACGCTGTTTTGCCAGGCTTTAGCCTGAAAAACGGTATTAAACAGAGGGATTATGAACGATAGAATTTTGGTGGAATGGGATGACCGGTATTTGGTGGGTATTCCCCTGATTGATGAGCAGCATAAAGAACTGATTACCATGACCAATACCTTATACCAGGGGTGTCTTGAGGGGGACGCCAAGGCGGTCTATTTTATGGAAACCATTCATGGTACGGTTGATTACGTGAAGTATCATTTTTCTGCCGAAGAAAAGCTGCTGGAAAGCGTTAATTACCCGGATATAGGGGAACATAAAAAAGAACATGAAGGGTTTATCCGGCAGATCTTTGAGGAGGTTAAGGGTTTTCAGGGGGGTAAACAATTCGTCCCCAATGATTTTGTTCGCTACTTGAAGGATTGGATACTAGCCCACATTGCCTTAACTGATAAGAAGTATGCCAAGTATATCCTGAATCTCAAGAAACAGGGGCTGCTGCACATAGAACTCTGAGGATACCCGCAAGCAGCCTTGCAGGGACCGGGACTGATTACCCGCTGATTTGAGACCGGTACGGTTTACAGCCTGGATATGCCGGGGCTTTGGACCTTCTGTATGTCATAGAAGCTGAAAGCCCCGGCGGGGAATCCGTTACAACCGGCTGGGAGCCCGTTACAGCCGGCTGGGAACTTGTTACAACCGGCGGGGAACTTGTTACAACCGGCTGGGAACTTGTTACAACCGGCGGGGAATCCGTTACAACCGGCTGGGAACTTGTTACAACCGGCGGGGAATCCGTTACAACCGGCGGGGAATCCGTTACAACCGGTTGGGAGCCCGTTACAACCGGCTGGGAATCCGTTACAACCGGTTGGGAATCCGTTACAACCGGCTGGGAGCCCGTTACAACCGGCTGGGAACTTGTTACAACCGGCTGGGAATCCGTTACAACCGGTTGGGAACTTGTTACAACCGGCTGGGAACTTGTTACAGCCGGCTGGGAATCCGTTACAACCGGCGGGGAGCCCGTTACAGCCGGCGGGGAGGGGCTGTTTCATGGGACTACAGAAAAAACCTCCCCCTTCTTCCTCGCGATCAAAGGAGATGCCGCTTCAGGGTGTTTGTTACCGCACCGGGACCTGCCATGAGTTCCTCAAAGTACTGTTCTACCCGTTCCCCAAGCCCTGCTTCGTAGAGATTGACCGCAAAAATCCGCTGATCCGATAAAATGGGCGCCAAAACCTCATGGAAAGGCCCAGGCTGTCCCAGCTTCACCGTGGATAAAGACCGGGCCAGGGACTCATACAGGGGATCCGGACTTACCGTAAAGGCTGCGCCCCTATCGTCCACTCCCAAAAGATACCGGAGCCACCCTGCTAGAACCAGGGGAATGAGCTTGAGATCCTGTACCTTCAGGGTCTTGCTGGCCAGATACGCCTTGATCGTCTCCCCAAAACGGATGGGGATTTTAAGGGAAGAATCCGTGGCGATCCGCTGAGGCGTGTCAGGCATAAAGGGATTGGGAAAGCGTATCTGTAATACCTGATCAATGAAGGCCTTGGGAGAGAGGATGCCCGGATCCACCACCACGGGAAGCCCTTCTTTATACCCGATGCCCTCGACGAGTTTTACCAGATCCGGGTTCTTCATCTCATCGCTGATCTTGGTGTACCCCAAAAGACAGCCGAAAATCGCCAAGGCCGTATGCAGGGGATTGAGGCAGGTACAGACCTTCATCCGTTCTACCTTGTCCACGGTTTCCTGGTCTGTAAAGAAGACCCCGGCCTTTTCTAGTTTCTTCAAGGCAGGAGGCCCTGCAGGGAAGGTATCCTCAATGACCAGGTACTGGGCTTCTTCCGCGTTCACAAACGGCGCGACCCGGGTATGCTTGGAAGTAAGCTGTCCTGCCATATCAGTACATCCCGCCTCAAGGAGCATGTTCTTGACCCCTTCATCAGGCCGGGGGGTTATCTTATCGATCATGGTCCAGGGGAAGGAAACCTGCGCGGGATCCCGGATATAGGCCAGAAACCCCGGATCCGTCAGGCCTGCTTCGGTCCATTGCACCGCGAAGGCCTCCACTGCCTTAAAGAGCTTCTCCCCGTTATGGGAGCAGTTGTCCATGCTCACCAGGGCCACCGGCAGCTTGCCCGCTTTATACCGTTCATAACAAAGCCCTGCAAGCCTCCCGATATAGCTGGCCGGCCTTACCGGTCCCCCCAGAAAATCCGCCTGCACCTCGGGCAGGGTTTCCCCGGCGCGGCTCAGGTCATAACCCTTTTCAGTAATCGTAAGACTGACCATTTGTAAGGAGGGGGAACGGAAAATCGCTTTGAGCCGGTCAAAATCTTCGGGCTTGTCCATACGCAGGGCTTCCGCGACGCTGGCAATGACCCGTTTTTGTATGGTTCCGTCTGCCTTCAGGGTTACGGCCATGCTTAAATTATCGTAGGGCCGGTATACCAGATCGATGATCTCCCCATCGTAGCCAGCGGCCACGATGACGCCGGTTTTGGTCAGACCCTTATCCAGAAGATCCTGCTGCAGGGCAGCGAGGAACGCCCGGAATATGTTGCCTGCTCCAAAATGCACCCATGCAGGAGCATATTTGGTGGCCTGGATCATGGCGCTCCGGTCAAAGAGCGGCAGCTCAATACCGGCCTCTTCCCAGAGAACCGGATTCTCCAATGCTTGATTGTTTAGACGCATGATAATCCTCTTAATAGGCGTAAAAATTTCTATCTTACTGATGATACCATAAGCGTCTCATAAAACCAACCGTAAAAATAAACGCATAGAACCATGAGAGACCTATTGGGGCTGGATCTGGATTTTTTCCTCGTTTTCCTCGTTTTCCTCGTTTTCCTCATTTTCCTTCCAGAGCTTCGGGGCTTATCCGCATGGCCCCCCGAAGCCCTCCAGTTCATTACTCAGGGTACTACAGATAAAAGAAGCAGTTTCATATTGACTTTTTTCACTCGACTTATTATATTAGCCTCATTATTAATAACTATGCAACGGTGAAGTATCTTTAGTACATTTATGGGTTAAGGAGGAAAAGGAAGAGCCATAATGACCGGTCCTCGTCTGTGTTTAGTTATGGGGGGGGGGGGGGGGGGGGGGGGGGGGGGGGGGGGGGGGGGGGGGGGGGGGGGGGGGGGGGGGGGGGGGGG
>JAISOX010000170.1 GCA_031275325.1 Treponema sp. | reverse complement strand
CCCCCCCCCCCCCCCCCCCCCCCCCCCCCCCCCCCCCCCCCCCCCCCCCCCCCCCAAAAGCAATTAATACATCATGGCACAAAAACCTATCAAAAACCATCACGATAAACAACTACCTTATTACTGCACCGGTAAGCGCAATTCCTTCAACCTATTTCCGAAGCCCCAAGACCCGGTTTATAAAATTACCAGTAACAACTTGACAAGTATCTGGTTTGTAAACAGCCTTAAAACTGCTTTATTACTTGTTAAAAATTTATAGCACATTCTTTTTTGTTTGTCTAGTACTATTCCAAAAATTTATGAACATAAGGCTTTTTTAGAATCAGCCCTTTTGAAAAAGCCCCAGATACATCAAGGGGCGACCCGCTCGCTTACCACCCGGCCCTTCACGGGCAGTAAGCCCGCTGGCGGGCATGCTGGACTGTCTATTGTCAAAGGGGATTAATTTTTTTATGCTATATTTATGAATGCCGAAAAGTTAACCATTAAAGCCCAGGAAGCCGTCAACGAGGCTTTCGCGCTCGCACAAAAGGCGGATCATGCCCAGGTTGAGCCTGAGCATGTGCTCCTTGCCCTCTTGCAGCAGGAAGAGGGGATTGTCGCTCCCCTTATTGAACGCATCGGTGCGGATCCGGCTCAACTTATCGCTCATACAGAAGCCCTCACCGCAGAAACCCCCAAGATCTACGGAGCCGCGGCTCAGCTTTATTTTTCTTCTGCTGCATCCAAAGTCCTGGCAAAAGCAGAGACCGAAGCAGCTTCCCTCAAAGACGAATACGTATCCACTGAACATATCCTCTTGGCTCTGGCGGTAAGCGAGGGGAAAACAGGGGATGCCCTGCGAAAAGCGGGGATCACCAAGCAGGGGATCCTCGCGGCGCTGAAACAAGTCCGGGGGAATACCCGGATCACCGACCAAAACCCGGAAGATAAGTATCAGGTACTGGATAAATATTGCCGGGACCTCACCGCCTTGGCACGGCAGGAAAAACTGGATCCCGTGATTGGCCGGGACGAGGAAATCCGCCGGGTTATGCAGGTACTCTCTCGCAGAACCAAAAACAACCCGGTCCTTATCGGTGAGCCCGGGGTAGGGAAAACCGCGATTGCCGAAGGACTGGCCCGGCGTATCATGACGGGGGATGTCCCTGACGGGCTCAAGGGGAAACGGCTCCTTTCCCTGGATTTAGGGGCCCTGGTGGCTGGTGCAAAATTCCGGGGGGAATTTGAAGACCGCCTCAAGGCGGTGATCCATGAGATCCAAGGCGCTGAGGGAAAAATCATCCTATTTATCGACGAACTCCACACCCTGGTGGGAGCTGGAGCCGCGGAAGGGGCCACTGACGCCTCTAACCTCCTGAAGCCTGCCTTGGCCCGGGGGGAACTCCGCTGCATCGGGGCCACGACGCTTGATGAATACCGTAAGTACATTGAAAAGGATCCTGCCCTGGAACGGCGCTTTCAACAGGTCTATACCCCGGAGCCTTCGGTGGAGAATACCATCGCCATACTCCGGGGCCTCAAAGAACGGTACGAAGTACATCACGGGGTCCGCATCAAAGATGAGGCCTTGGTAGCTGCGGCGCGTCTTTCGGATCGGTACATCACCAGCCGTTTCCTGCCGGACAAGGCCATAGACCTGGTAGATGAGGCCGCGAGCCGCCTCAAAATGGAATTGGATAGCCGGCCTACTGAACTGGATAAGCTGGAACGGAAGCTCTTGCAGCTTTCCATAGAAAAGCAGGCCCTGAGCAAGGAAGAGGACGGGGCTTCCAAGGAACGGCTTGGAAAACTGGACCAGGAAATCGCGGACCTGGCCGCTGAACGGGACGCCATGCAGGTCCGGTGGGATAGGGAAAAACAGGATATTCAGCAGATCCGGGATATAAAACAGTACATAGAAGAACTCAAAATAGAAGAAACCCGGTATGAACGGGAAGGGAACCTCACCAAGGCTGCGGAGTACAAACACGGCCTCATCCCGGATGCCCAGAAAAAACTCAGCCGTCTCACCAGTCAAATGGAAGCGCAGCGGGGCGAGGAAAAGCCCTCCTTACTCCGGGAGGAAGTACGGGAAGAGGATATTGCCCAGGTGGTTTCCGCCTGGACCGGGATCCCCGTCTCCAAGATGCTTTCCGGGGAATTACAAAAATACCTGGATTTGGAAAAGGTCTTGGCAGAACGGGTGGTGGGTCAAGAACCAGCAGTAGCTGCAGTAGCGGATGCCATCAGACGGAACAAGGCAGGTCTTTCCGATATAAACCGTCCTCTGGGTTCGTTTTTGTTTCTCGGCCCTACGGGAGTGGGCAAAACCGAACTTGCCAAAACCTTGGCGGATTTTCTCTTCAATGATGAGAAGGCCCTGACCCGGATAGATATGAGCGAATACGGGGAGAAACACGCAGTCAGCCGTCTCATCGGCGCGCCTCCAGGGTATGTGGGGTATGAACAGGGGGGACAGTTGACCGAGGCAGTCCGGCGGCGGCCCTATAGCGTGATCCTCTTTGATGAAATTGAAAAAGCCCATCCTGAGGTGTTCAACCTGTTCCTCCAACTCTTGGATGATGGGAGGCTTACCGACGGTCAGGGCCGGGTGGTGGATTTTAAGAATGTGATCATCATTATGACCAGCAACCTGGGATCAGACCTGATCCTGGAAGCAAAACAGCATGAGGGTATTGAGGAAGCAGTAAACGAACTTTTAAAGCAACGGTTCAGGCCGGAATTCCTGAACCGTATTGACGAGCGGGTGATCTTTAAGCGTTTAGGTAAAGAGGAGATCCGCTCCATCCTGAGGATCCAACTCAAGCGCCTTACGGAACGGCTGGATGAACGGAAGATAGGCCTGACCCTTACCCAAGGGGCCATGGACCGCTTAGGGGAACAGGGGTATGATCCCCTCTTTGGGGCCCGGCCTTTGAAACGGGTCATCCAGAGTGAACTGGAAAATCCCCTAGCCAAGGCTATTATTGCGGGAAAAATAAAGGAAGGAGATACGGTGATCGTGGATCCCCATCCCGGGGACACCCCGGGAGAAGGATTACTCTTCCGAACCACTCCGAATCGCTCCGGGTAAAGGAGCCGGTTATATGCAGGAAAACCTACGAATTCCTGAAGCGCTGATGGTCTTGTTCCTGGTACTACCGGCAATCCGGCCCTATATCAGGGGCTTACAGTCCCAGGATGGATTGATCTGGTTCCCTCTGGTGGCTTTGGCTATCGGAGCGGGTTTGTTTCCTGCCTATGGATTTCGGCCTGAGTGTGTTCCCTTGCTGCTTTGTACGGTATTCCTCAATATCCGTCATGTCCCGTTATTGTTTGACTATCTAGGGTGGTGGGACCGGGATGATAGCCCCCGTCAAAACTTCACCCTGGTAAGTATGGGCTTGCTTATCCTCACCGCTGCAGTGGCCCTGTATTTCTCCCCTCGAAAGGACACCCGTTTAATGCTCCAGGGGGTGAAGACCCGTACGATCCGGGATGAAGCCCGGGATGCGGATATATTCCTGCGGCTCTATGGCCCTGATCCAGATACCCCTATTTCCGGGGCTTCACCGGCACGGCCCCTTATGCTCGTGGTTCCTCCGGTGTTTGGTTCGGTAGGTATGGTGGATCAGGTATGCGGGAAACTACGGGATCAGGGCTTTACCGTACTGAGTTTCTCCCGAAGAGGCTTTGATTTCCCGGCCTGGGGAGCCGATGGAAAGCAGTACAGCCCCCCCATGCAAGAGCGGTTCCGGATCCTCCAGGCCTTTGCCCAGGGAAACGCCACAGAAACAGCGAATCTCCAGGGCCGGGCCTTAGAAACGGGCAGGATGGAAGATATAGGCTTTCTGCTTTCGTATATCAAGCAATATCTGCATAGGGATTTTCCGGACGCTGGGGCGGAGCGGAATACCCTCTTTTTAGCAGGCTACGATGCCGGCGGCTCCGCGCTGGCGCTGCTGGGATCTTCCCCGGAATGGCGGGCTGCCAATCCTGAGGTGCAAGGGCTCATCCTGGTGGAGAGCCCTCTGTGGTCCGCCTATCAGTTTGATGGGCTGGAGGATTCCCCTCAGATCACACCCCTTCGACTCCAGGTTCCTACCCTGTTTATGACCGCTGATAGGGTAAATGATCCCCAGAAGCGGAACCGCGCTTATGGGCCGATCCTCCAGATATTGCAAACCCATACGCCCGCGGTCTTGGCTGCGGTAGACGGCGCAGGCCCGCTGGATTATTCTGATTGTCCGGTCAAGTATCCGCTGTACTCAGCCTTCCTATCAGGGAATAAGCAGACCCCATGGAAATATGACGCTTTTATTGAAGGGACCGGGTCGATCATGACCAATTTTGCCAGCCTTCTCTTGGAAAACATTCCCCAGGATTCCCCCAGAGCCCCGGTGGCCTTATCCCGGCGCAAAGGGCTGGGAGGAACCATACATTTTGAAACTGGCGGGGCTTGGAATTTACCTGATTTTGGGTATATACTTTCTCCATGATGACTTCCATGACCACCAGTACCTTAGATGATTTTTTCAGGAGCCTCCTGGATATTGAGGGATTCAGCAGTATAGACCTTTCTTTGAATGGGATTCAGGTGGATAACGACGGAGCAGAACTGGGAAAGATCGCCTTTGCCGTGGATGCATGCCTGGAAACCTTTCAACGCGCTGTTGCAGCCGGGGCAGGGATGCTTTTTGTCCATCACGGGCTTTTCTGGGGCGCGGCGCTGCGGATCCAGGGGCCCTTCAGAGCCCGTATCCAGTTCCTGCTGGACCACAACCTCGCCCTCTATGCGGTACATCTGCCTCTGGATGAACACCCCCAATGGGGAAATAACGGGGTCTTGGCAGCACGTTTGGGGATTGCAGATCCTCAGCCTTTCGGCTGGTATCATGGCCGTAAAATAGGGTATAAAGGCGCGCTCAAGCAGCCTTTGACCATCGAAGAGGCAGTACGCCGGATCAGTTTCATGGATAGACCGCCCTTGGGAGTGTATCCGTTTGGAAAAACCCAGAGTCAAACCTGCGGGGTGATCTCCGGGGGCGCTGCCAAAGAAACCCGCCAGGCGATTGCCGAGGGGCTTGATTTGTATGTTACCGGGGAACATTCCCATCAGGTGTACCATGATGCCCTGGAAGGACAGCTCAACCTGATTGCCGGGGGGCATTATGCTACCGAAGTGTGGGGAGTTCGGAAGATCATGGAACAGTGCGCCTTGCAGCTGCATATAGATACTGAATTTATTGACCTTCCTACAGGGTTATAGGAGGAGCAGAATACGTGAGCGTTCACCATACCCAATCCAAGGCTTTGCCTTTCCTATTGAGCGGTTTTATTATCCTCGTGGATCAACTGGTTAAGGGATTTATTGTTACGCATTGGCCCGACCCCAACACCTGGATCCTAGACGTATTCGGTAACGACCTTCTTTGGATCATCCATGTACGTAATCCGGCCATTGCTTTTAGTCTGGGCCATAATCTGCCGGAAACGTGGCGGCCCCTGCTGTTCATCGTGCTTCCCATTATCGTGTTGGGTTTTCTGCTGGGGTATTACGTTAAGTCCAGGGAATTTTCCCCTTTCCAGCGCTGGCTTTTCGCGGGGATCCTGGGAGGAGGAATCGGTAATATCCTGGATCGTATCTTCCGGCCCAAGGGGGTAGTAGATTTTATCAGCGTTAAATTCTTTGGATTCCTGGGGATGGAGCGGTGGCCGACGTTTAATATTGCCGATGCGAGCGTGGTGGTTTGCGGCATACTCCTCTTGATATCCACCCTCATAAGCCCAAGATCAGGTGAGATGAAACCAGCTAACAAGGAGGCCTCTGGTTGACTAAAAAAACGAATACCCTGCTTTTTATCCTGGGAGCAACGGTCTTTAATGTACTGATTATGATCCTCTGCTTTATCGTGCTGCTCTTCATATATGCCCGGCTTCTTGTGCCCCTGCTCCCTGAGCCAGCCCAAGCCTGGGGGCTTCCCCTGATATTCATTGGTTCCATTGCCCTATCGTTTGCGCTGTACCGGATTATCCTGAAACAACTCTTAAAACGGGTAACCATGGAAAAGTACTTTGCCCCGCTTTTTGGCAGGAAAAAACGGTCTTAACTTGCATAGGCTTGTTCCGTAGGTACGCACGGAAACCCCGTATGCAAGTACCGGACTTTCGTGTTGTCATAGGGAACGTCCGTATGCAAGTACGGAACCCGCGTATTTGAATACGAGACCCGCGTGCTTGAATACGGAACCCGCGTGCTTGAATATGGGAAGCCCCTAAAGCCTATAGGGATTGGGAAAAACAGCACGCAGGAAATCATCCCCAAAAACCGGTTCAAAGGGCTTTTACTCCAACCGGATCCCCCCTTTTATTTTCTAAGCAGGGCGGAAACATCCCGATTCAGTTCCACCCGGTTATATGCGCCGATTCGGATCGACTGGATAATCCCTGCCTCGTCAATAAGATAGGTCTGGGGGATGGCGTTTATACGGTAGAGCTGGGAAATCCGGTAATCCTGGTCCATCACCACATTGAGCGTAACCTTGGCGCGTCCAAGAAAATCAGCAACCTCCCCTGCCGTCTCCCCGCAATTTATCGCCAGCACGGTAAGATCCTGGGCCTTGGCGGTGGTAAGCGCGGAAATAAGGGGCAGCTCCCGGATGCAAGGACCACACCAGGTTGCCCAGAAATGCAGGGCTACAGGCTTTCCCCGGTAAGCGGACAATTTCATGGGTTTGCCCTCAGCCGCGGTAAAGGTAAAATCCGGGGCTGGTTTACCCACCGACAGTTCAGCTCCCTGAACCGAAAGGGCTGCGCTCAAAAGCAGCATGATACCTGTACATACGATGATTTTTTTATAGCTCATTTAAATTTTCTTCTCCTGTTTTGAAATACTGGACTTGTTCGGAAACTTCAGTTTCCGAACAACTCTACTATAGCTAATTGCCTGCGCCGGACAATCCTGCCTACATGCACCACAGCGGATACATTCCCGGTCATTAACCCTACAGGTGTCCATTTTACACGTTTTAGCGCAGGTCCCGCAATGGGTACAGGCTGCTTCATCAACCTTTATGCCCAGCAAGGCATACCGGTTAAAAAAGCCGTAAATCGCGCCCAGAGGACAGAGGAAACGGCAGAAAAACCGGAACAACCCTACTGAAAGGGCGGCGATACTGATAAGAAGGGCTAGTTTCCAGAAAAAAAGACCCCCTATGAGGTCCCGCAGGGCCTGGTTCACGAGCACGAGGGGAATTCCCGCTTCCAAGGTTCCTGCAGGACAGACCAGTTCACAGAAAAAAGGTGCCCCATAACCTTGGATAAAAAAGAAGGCCCCAGGCAGACCGATGACCAACAGGGCAAGGATGGCATATTTAAGCCCTGTGAGCCTCCGGGTGAGGGCATTTTTCCGTACCTTCGGGGAAGGTATTTTGTATAAAAGTTCCTGGATGAGGCCGAAGGGGCAGAGGAAACCGCACACTCCCCTGCCCAAAAGTATGCCGAAAGATATAAGCAGGCCGGTAACAAAAAAGGGAACCCGGCCTTCGGCAAGGGCGTTCTGAAGCGCTCCCAGGGGACAAGCGGCGATTGCCCCAGGGCAGGAATAACAGTTAAGCCCAGGGACGCAGGTGTTTTTTAGGGGACTTTTGGACAGGGAACCGGTCTTGAACTGGGGTATATCCGCATTGAAAAACAGCATGGACAGGCATTGAATCAGTTTACGTTTACCCAATGCCGATACACTCCAGGCAGACAAAAACCGCTTTTCTAAATACCGCTGCCGTATCACCCCGGGCTATACCGGCAAAGATGAAAAGCACCGCGGTTACAAGCAGGACAAGCTGGATAATCTTGCGCTTCCAGGGCCTCTCCTGATATAAAGAGAGGCATTTTTTGACAATCATCAAATAAATAATACATGAAATCGGGCGTTTTGTCTAGGTTTCGCGTTGCCTCATCAAAAAAGTAACCCAAAAGACCCTGTGCCTCATTTGGAAAAAGTAACCCAAGTGGTATAAGTCGTTGTACGCGTTGCCTCATAAAAAATCTAACCGAAAAAAGGTCATGCCTCATAATAGAAATCTAACCCAACTATGCTTACCCGAAGGAGGGTTCGGGAAGCATCATGGGGTTACCACTGAACATG
>JAISOX010000157.1 GCA_031275325.1 Treponema sp. | reverse complement strand
TTTCACCCGTCCCTTTCTCCCATGCTGAATGGGGATGACAAAAATAAACCACTCGTGCGCTCAGACAACGGTTTGTGTTCGCTGTTCTCTTTCCCCTGATCAAAGGTTATGGATTTTCTCAACCCAGACTCAAGTTTCTTAAACCGCTTCTCTAGCTCCTTGCGTACCGTCCATGCTTTCCAGTAAATCCATCTGGACAAATCGGCTATTCTGTTCTACCGTTACCAGTATCGCCGATTTCTGGTCTTTGCCTATAATGAGGTCTCCCTCCCCCTGTCCGGGTACTTCCTGGGCGTTCTGCCGGATGCCGGTCTATTTCCCGCTGGATTTCCCAGTGCCCGCACATGAACACCTGCCAGCGTCAAAGGCGGTATCAGCAAAAAATGCTTTTTGATAAAGCGGGCTTCGGTTTCCATTTCTTTGAAAACCTCGTTGCACTCAACCGCGCTTGCCGCGGTCCGTTCTCCGCTTTTCACTACTGCCAGTATATTTTTGGCGTTTTGGTCAGGCTGTAACATGAGCCGGGGGAATGTTCCATGTCGCAGCCTTGGTTTGGAACACCTGGAGCCAGGTGTCCGCCATGTGAAGTTGTTCAGCCTTTGAACGGGGATACCAATCTGTACTCATTCGATCACCTCCACATATTTCTATAAAATATCAAAAACCGATAAAAAACGTCGTTTTGAGCGTTTTTAATCCTACGGCTGTAACCGTGGACTTGTGGGCTTTAGCCGTGAAATCACAGGCTAGGCAATCGGACATTGGGACTATAGCCCTGAACTTCGCGGCTAAAGCCCCAACCCATCCGGCTACGCTATTTTCTGCCCCGCGTTCATTCCTGTACCCCCTGGTATTCCATCGAAAAATGTACGGGATTCGGGTAAAGGCTTGTTTTATCTATCGAAGACTCCTTGCCTGAGGAGCAGATGCCGGTTTGATGGTGGGATTATCCGGCGTTTTCCGGGAAAACGTACAGGCCCGGAGGGCCGCGTCTTCCGGGAGCGTGGCAAAAGCGCAGTAGTCTTTCAGCTCAATAGCATCCACCAGGCGTCCTGGCACGCCGCCGGCCTGCATGAGGAGTTTCGCCACATCCCGGGCAGAAGCGCCATGGCGGCGTCCAAGTCCCACATAGACCCGGGTCAAACCGCTGCCTGGAACAAGGGCAACGTCTCCTTTTGAAGCCCCTCCCCTGGCAAAATGTCGATCTTTCCGGTGCTCTGATCCTTCGAAATCACGGCGGGAGGAAAAACGCCGGGTCCCCAGCCGTCCCCGGCCTTCATCCCGGAGCGGGGTTTCTTGAAATTCGGTAATAGAACCGTACCGGGAAGGATCCAGAAGCTCCCCAAAGGTGAGGGCAATAAGGGCCTCTACCGCGCCTTCGCTGCCCAGCTTTTCTATGAGTTCCCGGCTGACCTGGGCATGAAGAGGTGGAACCGGAGAAAGGACCTCCCCGGAGCCTTCCGGATCCGGAATAAGCGGCAGGACTTGTTCCTCATTTCCCGAAAGAGGGCTCCAGTCTGTAGGAAGTGCAGCGGTAACCGACAAAAGAATCCGTCTTTTAATGGCCTTCATCACCGATTTTATCTTGGGCACCTTCATCCATGCGATTTTAGTACCCAAGGTCCGTTCCATGTTACGGGACAGGTGGCTTATCCTGCCCCGTTCTGCCGGTAAAACCAGGCTGATGGCTATGCCTCGCCTCCCGGCCCGTCCGGTCCGACCGATGCGGTGCACATAGGTTTCCCGGTCATTGGGGAGGTCCCAGTTTATCACATGGGTAAGCCGTTCAATGTCCAAGCCCCGGGCAGCCACATCGGTGGCTACCAGAATGGTGGTGATCCGGGAACGGAAGCGCCGGAGGGTCCGTTCCCGGGCCTCTTGAGACAGATCCCCGTGGATAGCCTCGGCAGCATAATCCCCTTCAACCAGCCGGCGGGCGAGTTCGTCGGTTCCCGCTTTGGTGGCGCAGAAAATAAGGCCGTAGAAATCATCGGATCCGTCCATGATCCGCCGGAGCGCTTCCAGCCGATCTTCCTTCTTGACCACCAGGTAATACTGATCCACCCCGGGCTTTTCATCTTCCGGCGCGCTGTCTTCCAGAATTTCCACGTCTCCGATATAGTCCCGGACTATCCTGAGGATACCTTCGGGCATGGTAGCGGAAAAGAGCGCCATCCGGCGCTCGCTTTTAACCGCCTTCAGGATCGTCTCTACATCCTCAAAAAAGCCCATGTCCAGCATTTCATCCGCTTCATCCAGGATGCACCAGTCCACTGCAGCCAGGTCCAGGACCTTCCGTTCCATGAGGTCCATGATACGGCCTGGGGTTCCTACCACAATTTCCGTACCCCGTTTCAGATCGAGGATTTGATTTCTGATGGAAGAACCACCGTAAACCGCGGTGATTCGGGGAAAGGGCCCGGTGGTGAGGGAGGCGATTTCTTTAGCAATCTGGAGGGCCAATTCCCTGGTAGGAGTAAGAATGAGGGCCCGCGGCGCGTGTCCTCCTTGGGTGAGGCGCTCCACCAAGGGTATCCCAAAGGCAGCGGTCTTACCGGTGCCGGTCCTGGCCTTTACGATGAGGTGCCCGGTATCTGCAAGCAGCCGGGGCAGGGCAATGGTTTGAATAGAACTAGGCGCGGTAAAACCCTTTTGGGTTAAAGCATCAAGTATCGCGTCGGATAAACCGAAAGCAGCAAAAGGATGACAGTCTGTGGTCATAAGAGAAGTATAAAGAAGAGTGCCAGGTAAATACAAGCAGGCCCGTTGCCGCATCCTGTTTCCTTCCTCAGATGGGACTGGAGGATTACCGGGGCTTCATGGTACGAGGGATGTTTAGAAATCCGGCACGGTCTTCCCGTATTCAAATACCAGCCTTGGGTTTTCAAGTACGGAACTCCGGTTTTCAAGTACGGCCTGGATGACTGGGACAGCCGCTTTCCCGTGCGCGGTTCCCATCAGGCCAGGTTGACCATTGGTACGATCCGGCCTATCATAGAGGTGTGGCTCTATCAAGAAAGCGTAAATCCCAACCATCTTTTTCTGCTAACCAAGCCTATTATAGCAATACGTTTCGCAGAAATACCGAGCAGTATGTCAAGAAAAAAGGGGCAAAGCGAACCATACTGAAGGTCCTTATCTTTTGGCTGCTCTTTTTTATTTTTATGAGCTGCCTTTTCCTGCTTAATCAGGAGCGTATTCGTAACACCATTGAAAACGCCCATTTCCCCTCCTGGTTTTCCAAGCAGGTTTATGCAGAACAGCCCAAAACCGTCGTACCAGACGAGTATGTTTCTGTCCAGGAAGAAGAACCTCCCGTATCCATGGAGCAGCAGGCTGAACCCTATGCCTTTTCCCCGGAAGCGGGCTGGTTTGGGGAGTCTGAATCCGGGGATGAACCAAGCCCAGTCCCCCGGCCCTTTCAGGATAGCATGATACGGGAATCCTCAAGCCCTGAAGCAGGGGATTCCCCGGTCCGTTCCGCATCAAATCAGGCCGCTGTAGCCCTGGTGCCGGTCCAGCCAAGCCCTGAGGCGGTCCCAAGCACCCGGTCCCTGTATTTTATTCAGCTTGATGCAGAAGGAACCATTCTCCACTCAAAAGTAAGCCGAAACCTCCCTGGTTCGGATTCCCCCTTGACGGATGTACTGCAGGCCCTCTTGGATGGGCCTAGCCAAGAAGAACAGGGACAGGGCCTTATATCCCTGATCCCGGAGGAAACCAAGCTGTTATCGGTTATCGTCCGGCTGGAAACCGCGTATATCAACCTCAGCGAAGACTTCCTGTATACCCCCTATGGATCCGAAGGGTATACCGCCCAATTACAGCAGTTGATATGGACGGTAACGGAATTTCCCGCCATAAAGAACGTGCAACTGCTCATAGAAGGGCGAAAACTTGATTATCTGGGGGATATAACCTGGATAGGCAGCCCCATAGGACGGGATTTTTTCTAATCTTTTGCTCATGCAGAGGCTGCACCTGCTTCCCGGGTAGTAATCCGTTGGATCCACCCGGTCTTGCCCGTGGCCGCGTCGATTTTTACGACGATCCCTTGGAGGGTTCCAGGGCCTTGGGCGCATTCCATGCGATACAGTACTTGGTTTCGGGCCCGGTCCAGGCATATACGGCTATCCATACCAATGATGCCGTCTAACACCCCGGTCATACCCAAATCCGTGATGTATCCGGTCCCCTGAGGGAGGACCCGTTCATCTGCGGTCTGGACATGGGTATGGGTTCCTGCCAAAAGACTCACCCTGCCGTCAAGATAGTAGGCTAAGGCTTCCTTTTCCCGGGTGGACTCGGCATGGAAATCCACCAGGATGATCTCCTGATCTAACGCGCCGGGAATACCATCAAAGGTTCTAAAGGGGCAGTCCAGAGGGGTCATCAGTTCCCGGCCCTGGAGGTTTACCACAAGCCAAGGCATACCGGCTTTTTCGAACTTTACCCAGCCCTGGCCTGGGGTCCCTTGGGGATAATTAGCGGGCCGCAGCACCCGGCGCTCCCCTTCCAGAACCGGCCAAAACTCCCGCTTTTCCCAGACATGGTTTCCGCTGGTAACCACATCCGCGCCTGCCCCGAGGATCCGGGCTAAAGTAGTCTCGGTGAGGCCGAAACCGTCCGCTGCATTTTCCCCGTTTACCACCACCACGTCCGCTGCATATTCCTGGATAAGCCCAGGAAGCAAGCCTTCCAGTGCAGCAAGCCCTGGATCCCCCACCACATCTCCAATCATCATGGCCCGTACAAACGCCATAGTACCCCCTCGGTATCAATAATAGGCTATACTACCGTACTTTACCGGGAAGCCGCAATGAGCGCCTGATTTTACTAGTAACGAAGCGGCTTTTCTTATAGGCTATAGTATGCGACGAAATAAACGTGAGTTCCGTCTCACCGTACAAAAAGCGTATTCCCCGAAAAGGAGGGCTCAGCCATGAAATATCTGGACAGTATATTCCGTATCATTGGCAGCCTTGGGCTGTTCCTGTATGGCATGAAGGTAATGAGCGACGGCATCCAACATACCGCAGGGTCCCGGTTCCAGCAGGTCCTGGGTTTCATGACCGGAAACAGGGTTACCGCGGTATTAACCGGCTTTATGGTTACTGCCATTATCCAGTCATCTTCAGCAACCACGGTGATGGTGGTTTCTTTTGTTAATGCAGGATTGCTTACCCTTACCCAGGCTATTGGGGTCATCATGGGGGCTAATATTGGCACGACGATTACCGGCTGGATCATCTCGCTCGTAGGCTTCACCTTGAGCATTTCCACGTTGGCTCTGCCAGCAGTGGGCCTGGGTTTTGTGATGCGTACATGCAAATGGAAGCATCGGATGCTGGGAGAAGTGTTTTTGGGGTTTGGGATCCTGTTCCTGGGCCTTGATTTCCTTACCAAGTCTATGCCCCGGCTCAGCCCCGAAGCGCTTTCGTTTATCGGCGCGGTTTCCAATCAGGGCGTAGTTTCCACCTTAATCGGTACCGGCCTTGGCCTGGTGATGACCGTGATCACCCATTCTTCCAGCGCTTCCACCGCGATCATGCTCACCCTGGCCCACAACGGCTTGATTGACTACCCTATGGCTGCGGCGATGATCCTGGGGGCCAATATCGGTACGACCATAGATGCGGCGCTGGCTTCCATTGGGACGAAGACCGTAGCCCGGCAGGCCGCGCTGGTGCATGTGCTCTTCAACGTGATCGGGACTATCTGGGTTTTGATCTTGTTTCAACCCCTCCTCAGCCTGGTGGACTGGGTTACGCCTGGGGAGCCAGGGGAAGCCCGGATCACCACCCAGTTAGCCATGTTTCATAGCGTATTCAACCTTATCAATACCCTGCTGTTCTTCCCCTTTGTGAAGCCTTTTGCGAGACTGGTTTCGTTTCTTATTAAAGATACGGAAACCGCGGCAGTATCCCCCATTCAGACCCCCTATATTCTGGAGTATAAGTCTGGGTCCATCCAGGATACGCCCGAACTCAACATACTCCGGGCGGAGAAGGAAATCCGGGACATGGCAGGTTTAGCCGCGGCTATGTACCAGCAGATCAGTACCGCCTTCCCTTCCCTGCAGCAAAGAACCGATGGGGATGATAAGGAAGGGGCTGTGGAAGCCTTGACGCTGGATATGGGTAAACAGGAACAGTATGCGGATGCGATGCGGGAGGAACTGACCCGGTTCCTCATTGAATGTACCCGCCAGCAGCTCAGTCCCCAGACAGAACGGAAGGTTTCCCTGCTTTTGCGGATCGTTGCGGATCTGGAAGACGTAACCGATGATTGCTTCAGCGTGGCGCTTCTGCTGGAGCGCAGTGTAAAAAAGCGCCTCAGCTTCAAACACAAGGAAATGGAAGCCCTCATGCCCTATATGGGCATGGTGGAGGCGTCTTTGAGCTTTGTCCAGGACCATCTGGGGCGTCCCTTAAGCCCGGAACAAGCGGTCTATGCTAAAGACTTGGAAGAAAAAATCGACAAGTCCCGGAATAAGCTCCGTAAGCTGGGACGGAAGCGGATTGAAGCGGGTCAGGATGTTAAGACGGAACTGCTTTTTATTGATGTGGTCCGGCGTATCGAGAACTTAGGGGATTACTGCTATGATATTGCGGTGGCCCTCAGCGCCCTGCGCTAGGGCTTTTTCACCCTATGGGAAACCAAGCCCCGCGCCGGCGTGGGCTCACACTCGGGCGGGTGTGCGGCTCACACCTGCCGCCGCTCTGCTGCTATGGTGGTTTCTGGTCCATGACCAGGATATACCCTGATAGCGCCCTCCAAGGCAAAGAGCCGTTCCAGGCTTTTCTGCAGCGCATCCCAATCCCCGCCAGGAAGGTCAGTACGCCCGATCCCTTGCTTAAACAGGGTGTCCCCGCTGAAAAGCAGCTTCCGCTCCGCGTCATAAAGTCCCATCGAGCCAGGGGAATGTCCCGGCAGATGGAGGACCGTAAAAGGACCGATGCGATCCCCTTCATCCAGGAGTTTCGTCGGAGACGGCATGGATTCCCACAGGGCGTCCACATAGGCGCTGTTTCCTGCAACCGCGCAAAACGCGGTACGGTGAACCGTATACGCATCAGGGCCTAAGAAGGAGGCGTCTGCGTGGTGGATCCCGATTTCAAGGGCTTTCCCAGGGCGGGTACAATGGGAAACCAGACGGGGAAGCGCGGCCACATGGTCAAAATGACCATGGGTCAAGAGTATATACTGGGGATAGAGCCGGAGCCGTTTCATCCGTGCTATAATAGCGTCCGGGTCAGCGCCGGGATCGATCACCGCGCACCCGCGGTCCTGCTCATAAGGACCAGGTTCGGTAAGGGGATAAAGCCAGCAGTTAGTGGCCAAAGCGCCCACCACAATAACGGTGTGGGAGATAGGGAACGCATCCCCTGGTTGGTTAGGCTGTTTTGTATGTTCGTTCATGGAGGAATAATACGCTGCGCATTGCGGATTTGCTAGGGATCCTTGCCCTGGCGGTTTTCTGGTACGGTCTGGTTCCTGTGGCGGGAGGATTTGTAAGCCGGCATTCCTGGCGGATGTTCCGGAACCGTTTCGATGATCTCCGCCTCAAGCCCCTCCTGGACTATGCGGCCTACCGTCATATCACCGGAACAGGGGGGATCTACCGGTTTATCGGCGGCTTTGAATCCACCGACGACCGTACCCTGTGGATCCGGAGCGATGCTTTGACCATACCGGTTACCCTTGCAGGGGCCCATACCTATATGCTTCCTATGACCGAGCGGGAAGAAATCCCTGAATCTTTTGATCCCAGTGAAGAATCGCCTGAACGGATCCGCTGGAACCAGGTTTCCTCCCTGGCCGAGGGCGCTCAAGTCTTTGTGGGAGGCCAGATGGCCCTGCAGGATGAGCGCTGGACCTTTGTTTCTACCCCGGAACATCCGTTGCTGCTTATTTTTTACGACGGCCCTGACAGGGCCTTGACGATCCGTGCCATCCGGGCGGGACGCAATAGAAATGAATATTGGAATTTCCTGACCCCCTACGCCTTTATATTGGGGGCCTTCTTTGAAATTCTCGTCGCCGCTACCTTCCTGCCAAGGCCGGCCTTTCGATTAACCGGCATTACCGCCTTTATCTTCCTGTTTACCCCTTTGTTCCCCTTGGTTCCTCCCGGGATAGTCTGTACGGTCCTCTACCGGCGGCTGTGGTGGCGGGCCCGGATCTTCAGGGCCTACCGGGATTTGGCACGGCTCCCTTTAAAATACCTGGCCCCCGGTACTTGGGAGTGCCAGCTTCCGGGGGGTGAACGGTACGGCGGGGTGTATTACGACTCATTACCCCTGGAAGCCGCAGAAAACCAGATTCCCCTCCTGATCCCTGAACCGAAGGGGCACAAAACCGGGTGGTATATCTTCGGAACCTTGCCTGAGGGCCCATGCCCTCAGGCGGACAGGCTGCCCCAGGAACCCCAGGACCCGTGCGCTACCTTTGGGGCAATCCCTGGGAATCCTGAAAAACTGGCCCGGGCCTATACCTTCAGAGCCTATGTTTTGGAAATCATCTCCTGTCTTTTCTTAGGCGCCGGAATCGGGATAACCCTTTTGTTTATCGGTTTCATCGTGTTCATGCTGGTATGATGCGGATTTCTTGAGGGTCAACCCATACCGGGTTACCCAGGGGGTGAAGGATTTTCGGAGCAGGACCCGGGAAAACCCTTCCGCTTCGACCGGCAGGTCGATACGCACCATGGTTATGCCCCCCTGGTCAAGGGTATCCAGCAGCCGGGAAAGGAGGGCCTCTCCCACGCCCATTCCCCGGTATTCGGCCTTTACCTCCAGGCCGCGTATATGCAAGATTTCCCCTAGACAAACCGTGGCAATATACCCGGCCAAGTCCCCCCCTCCGGTTTCCGCCACCAGGGCCAGGTCCCCGGAGAGGTCCGGGGTTTCTTGAAAAAAAGCCCCCTTCCATCCTGTTTTTTCCTGCTCCTCATGGATCCCGCGGTGCAGTTCCGCTGCCGCAGCGGAATCCTGGGGACTGGGTTTCCGAAACGTAAAATCTTCCAGTACCAGGTCATCTGTTTCTTCTGGTTCACTGCCGATATGCTCCAAACCCCACTCATCCCGCAGGGCATTGTACCAGCGAATAATTTCCTGCCTCATTGTCTGGGTTTTAAAGGAAAACCAGCGTTTTTCCGCTTCCGGGTAACGGTTCAAGGTATCCTTAAAGGCCCGGAAGACCCCCTTTCCCCGGTCCAGGGCCGCGGTCAATTCAGTACGGATCACCGGGTTCTTGAACCTTGCGGTAAACTTTTTCATAAGCTGGTAGCCGTCAGATGGATGCCATGCAGGCAGATCCCTATAGAGCGCAGGGGCGGCAACTGATCCCGCAACTCCTGCGGAATCCATCTTCACCACCACTCCTTGCTGGGTATCCAGAAGAAAATCCCCTTCCTGATCTTCCATGGAAAACAAAATATCATGGATTAATGCTTCAGTTAATGCAAAATACATAGGTAAAAGGTACGTTTTTTGGTAAAAATTCGTCAATTGGCTTTTTTTTAAGTAATCGAGTACTTGCCCGGCAAATCCGCGGTGAAGCCCCAAAAGGGAGGCGATCCTGCGTGCGGAACAAGCCCTGCCGTTACAGGGTACTGCCGCGGGTATACCCCTTTAGGGGAGCCGAGCGGGCTTAAGGCTTAGGCCCGCTCAATTTTCCGTGGTTTATCGCGGTTACGGTTAAAAAAAACTTGCCAAAAAAAAAAGCCGGTGGTATTATAAAACCACTGCACAAGGAATAACCCAATTTCCAGCAAATCGGTGCATCCAATTTAATGAGGTGGAATTAAGTACGGTACTAAGGATGGTATAACCCAGAAGCAAAGCCCTCACAGGCCGGTATTTTGGGCGAGGCGGTTATTGCCAATCCACGCCTTATTTAAGGAGGAGCGTCTGAAGAGGGACCATAAATAACTATAAGCGTATTCCCTGACATGGATACATGTTTGTGAATAAGGGAATTTTATGCCTGTGGCGCCCTAAAGAGCTACAGGTATGTTCCCAAAGAGAGGTAAGATGAGTACACAGTTTGATTATGGCGTCATTGATGACGTCATTAAGGTCTGGGGAGCCAAACCAGGTTCAATTATCCCCATTCTGCAGGGCGTGCAGGAGCAGTACAACTACCTGCCGCAGGAAATTTTCCCGTATATTGCGGAGAAGCTCAAGGTCAGTGAAGCCCGCATCTACGGGGTGGCCACGTTCTACGAGAATTTCTCTCTGCAGCCCAAAGGTAAGTTCATTATCAAGGTCTGCGACGGAACCGCGTGCCATGTTCGCAAGTCAATTCCTAATCTGGAACAGTTCCGTAAAGAATTAGGGCTTTCTGAAAAGAAGATTACCACCGATGACTTGGGCTTTACCGTGCAGACCGTAGCGTGTTTGGGGGCATGTAGTCTGGCGCCGGCCTTGATGGTAAGTACCAGCGGCGCTCCTGACAAGGTACACGCCAATGTAACGCCCAAGCAGGTTTCGGAAATCATCAGCGAACTGCGGGCGAAGGTGTAAGGGGGAGCTATGGCACAATTAACGAATCGAGGGGCCTTACAGAAGGCCCGGGAAACCTATAAAAAGGCCTTGGACGCGGAGCAGCACAAGATTTTGGTCTGTGCAGGCAACGGTTGTATTGCTTCGGGATCCCTCGCGGTCTACGACAAGCTGGCGGAAATCATCAAAGCGAAGGATGTTCCCTGTTCCCTGGAACTCAAGGAGGAACCGGGGCATCCCGTGGGTCTCAAGAAGGGAGGCTGTCCGGGCTTCTGTAACCAGAGCGTCCTCGTGGTGGTAGAACCGGATGGCTGGCTCTACACCAAGGTAACCCCTGAAGATGCGGAAGAGATCGTTGAAACCACCATCAAGCAGGGAAAGCCTGTGGAGCGGTTAGCCTTCAAGGGGCCGGATGGGAAGCCCATCCTCCAAAAGAACGAGATTCCCTTCTATAAAAAGCAGACCCGGATCGTACTGGAACAGAACGGCAAGATCAGCGCGGAATCCATCAAGGAATACCTCGCGGTGGGCGGGTACAGCGCCTTTGAGAAGGTTCTCTTTGACATGACCCCGGAAGCGGTCTGTAAAGAAGTGGCTGATTCTAACCTCCGGGGCCGCGGCGGCGCGGGTTTCCCTGCAGGGCAGAAATGGGGGGACACCCTCAAGGCCCAAGGGTCTCCTAAATACGTGGTGTGTAATGGCGACGAAGGGGATCCGGGCGCGTTCATGGACCAATCGGTCATGGAAGGGATTCCTCACCAGATGATCGAAGGGATGCTCATTGCTGCCAAGGCAATCGGGGCCAATCAGGGCTATATCTATGTCCGGGCCGAGTATCCCCGGGCAGTAGAACGTCTCCGCCTTGCCATTGCCCAGGCTGAAGCATACGGGCTTTTAGGGGAGCATATCCTGGGAACGGATTTCAGTTTCAATCTGACCATTTACCGGGGCGCAGGGGCTTTTGTCTGCGGAGAAGGGTCTGCCCTCATGGGATCCATTGAAGGCCGGCGGGGTATGCCCCGGGTTAAACGCTACCGTTCCACTGAACGGGGGCTTTATGAAAAACCCACGGTCCTCAACAACGTTGAAACCTATGCCAATGTGCCGCTGATCATCAACAAGGGTGCGGCTTGGTATAAGGGCATTGGACCTGCGAACAGTCCAGGGACCAAGACCTTTGCCCTGACCGGGAAGATCGTCAATACCGGCCTCATCGAAGTTCCTATGGGGACCAAGCTGCGGGAGATCATCTACGACATCGGCGGCGGCATCCTCAATGGCAAGAAGTTCAAGGCAGTACAGATAGGCGGCCCCTCTGGAGGCTGTCTTACTGAAGCGGATCTGGATATGCCCTTGGATTTCGAGTCGGTTCCCAAGGCTGGGGCGATCATCGGTTCCGGCGGCCTGGTGGTCATGGATGAAACCAACTGTATGATCGAGATTGCCCGGTTCTTCATGAAATTTACCCAAAAAGAGTCCTGCGGAAAGTGCGTGCCTTGCCGGGAAGGAACCCTTAGGATGCTCGAAATCTTGGAGCGCATCGTTGCCGGCGCGGGTAAGGATGGGGACATTGAGCTTTTGGATGAGCTGGCAGTAACGGTTTCCAAGGCAGCCCTTTGCGGCCTGGGTAAGACCGCGCCGAATCCCGTGATAAGCACCCTGAAGCGTTTCCGCAATGAGTATGACGACCACATCTACAACCATAAGTGTACTGCCGGGGAATGTCAGAAGCTCAAGAAACTTTCCATAGACCCGAATAACTGTTCCGGTTGCGGCGCTTGTGCCAAGGTCTGTCCCGTGGGGGCCATCACCCAGCAGGATAAGGTCCTGGAAGGTAAGAAGAAGGCCTACTATGTGCTTAACGAATCCACCTGTATCAAGTGTTTCAGTTGTCTTGAGAAGTGTAAATTTAACGCGATAAAAGAGGAGGCGTAAGATGCCTGACAAACAGTTTATTACTATTGACGGCGTTGCCGTCAACTTTGAAAAGGGCTTGAACGTGCTGGAACATGCCAAAAGAGCGGGTATTGATATTCCCGCATTTTGCTATACTCCGGAACTGTCCATCTATGGCGCCTGCAGGATGTGTTTGGTGGAGATCGTGGATCAGCGGACCGGAAGAAGTTCTCTGGATTCATCTTGCTCCCTGCTTCCCAAGCCCGGTATGGTCATCAAGACCAATACGGAAAAGCTCAGAATGTACCGGAAGAACATCCTGGAACTGCTCTTGGCAAACCACTGCCGGGATTGTACCACCTGTGATAACAGCCAGCGCTGTAAATTGCAAGCCTTTGCTGACCGTTATGGCATTAGCGGTGTTCGGTATCCCCAGCATAATCCAGTCCCGGTGGTGGACGATTCCTCCTTCTGCATTACCAAGGATAAGGCCAAGTGTATTGATTGCGGCTGTTGTATCCGGATGTGCAATGAAATTCAGAAGGTGGGCGCCATTGACTTTTCCCATCGAGGTTCGGAAATGGAAGTTTCCTGCGTGGGGGGCAAGCCTATCGGGGAATCGGTTTGCGTGGGCTGTGCTCAGTGCGCAGCGGTTTGTCCTACCGGCGCGCTCACGGTGAAGAACGAAACCAAGCGGGTTTGGGCGCTCATTGATGATAAGAAAACCCGGGTTGCGGTGCAGATAGCTCCGGCGACCCGGGTTGCGGTAGGTAATGCCTTTGGCATCCCCCCTCACGAGAACACCTTCGGCAAGATGGTGGCTGCCCTGCGCAGGTTGGGTTTCGATGAAGTGTACGATACTAACACCGCTGCGGACATGACCATTATCCAGGAGGCCGCTGAACTTTTGGAACGGCTTAAAACCCCCCATACCTGGCCCCTGTTTACGTCCTGCTGTCCCGCGTGGATTCAGTACGTGGAAAAGCACCATCCCGAAGTGATGCCCCATGTTTCCACCTGCAAGAGTCCCATGCACATGTACTCCGGGGTCTTCCAGAAGGAGGAGGAATCCACGGTTCTGGGAGCCATCATGCCTTGTGCGGCAAAGAAATGGGAAAGCGCCCGGCCTGAGTTCCAAAGCAACGGTAAGCGCCATGTGGAATTTGTCCTTACTTCCCAGGAGCTGATCCGCATGATTAGAGAAGCGGGTATTGATTACAAGAACATTGAGCCTGAAGCCATTGAGGGTAAGTGGGGGAATACCACCGGCGCGGCGGTTATTTTCGGCGTTTCCGGCGGGGTTATGGAGGCGGCCCTCCGGTATGCCCTTTCGGTGCTGAAGCTCAATACCCCGGAAAACTACCTGGCCATAGCCGAGTCGGGTATCCGGGGGCTTCCCCGGCCTGACGCCAAAGCAGGCGCGCTGGTGGACGGTATCAAGACCGCCACGATAAAACTGGGGGCTACGGAGCTGAAGGTAGGGGTTGTGTCTGGTCTTGCCAATGCGGATGCGATCATTAAGCGGATACAGGAAGGGGAGCACTTTGACTTTGTGGAGGTCATGGCTTGCCCTGGAGGCTGTATCGGCGGAGGCGGTCAGCCTCCCGCGGACTGGACGGTCAAGGAAGAACGGGCCCGGGGCCTGTATCTAGCGGACAAGGAATACCCCTTCAATAGTGTGGAACAGAATCCGGTTATGAAAGAATGGCAGGGCGGGGTCTTCAAGGATCACCACGAAGAACACCACTATCTGCATGTTCAGTACGCGGGCCACGGTCATCACTAAACCATAGCAAGCTGCGCTCATTGAGGAGGCTGTTCGTAAGGAGCAGCCTCCTTATTTCGTAGGGAGCGATCACAGTATGTTCCTGCTGCGGGTCAAAACGCAGGCTCTCTGAAAAGGCCCCCGTTTGTAAGGGGGCCTGTGGTTAGGGGATCTCCCCTCCGGCGGTTTTAGACCGGCATCTAGGGTTTCCGGCTAAGGTCTCTAGCCCGTTTTGTCGCCGCTGGAGGTTTGATACTTACTCTGCGGGAGGTATAGCAGCGATTGGAGGATTTTCTAGTGTTCCAATACCGTCAACGTTACAGAACCGCTAACAACAGCGAGCGGTTCATTATACGGCTTAGGTTCATTCGATTCATCCTTATAAACCGGAAGAACCACCCTTCCATCATCCCCAATTTGCACTGCTTCTGCACTAGCGGGGCCAGTCACTTTTATTCCCATAAGATGAACGCTTTCGTCCTCTCCCGATGATGGCAAGGCAGCGGCAAATTTACCCTGGTAAGCTCCCAGACCTGTTATGTGCCGTTTTGCCGTACCCCAATTCTTTTAAAAACGATATTGCCTATTTCTTTTTATTTCCTCCTGTCTGTCTTCAATCTGAAAACTGTTTGAATATATCAACATCGCCGTTTCCGTTTCTATAACTTGAATATTTAAAATAGATATTCCATTAACAATTATTATCTCTCCAGACAAAACATATTTTGCACCCAATAAATGTCCTATTCTCTGGGCAGATTCATCGTCAACATATCCAGATAAACCAAATTCCTGTTCATTCAAAACAGCGTTTATCTGCTGCCGTGCAATGATGGTTAATTTTCTATTTTCTACCAGTCTGTTTTCCAACCATCTTATTACCTGAAGGCTTACATTTTCGTTTGATGTAAAAATATTTACTACAGCGATAGTTCCGTTATTTATTCTGTTTGAAATATCCACAACGGCGGTTTGAGCGGCATTTTCCAAAGAACGCCCTCCGGTAGCAGTGTTACCTGATGCATAAAGTGGCAACACGCAAAACGTAAGAATCAAAAAAAATACGGTTATAGGGTATTTCATTAAAAATCCGATGCAAAAGATAATACCCAGCCAATTACCAGTCTTCCCCTGTGGTGAACTCCCTGTATGTCTTTTGCCCCATCAATTTTTGTCATATCCGCCAAGGGATCTCCGGCAATTCTTGTTAATTCACCATTTACGACTATATCAGCTTCATAATTTAGTGATATGTAAAGGGTCCCCTTTATATAGGCCCGTAAGAACAGCGTTGGTGTCCATGAATTACTTGATAATCTGTAATGGGTATATTCGTTATCATACAGTTGCGGGCGCATTCCAAAATAGATATTATTGAAGCCATAACCCAATCCGAAACCCCCATAGAACCAATCATTCAGACCTCTGGATATTTCCAGATATGGCATAATTCGCAGGCTTGCGCCATCGGTTATACTTTGAACCTGGTAATGCTCTTCTCCACGAACAAAAGCAATTTCAGGTTTAATTAAAAAGTCGATATTTACTCCCCATGAGGTTTTCCAGTTATCCACGCCAAAGAAAAAACTGAAGGGATCCGCTATCACGCCAGTTCCAATGCCAAAATATGGTCCTTTTGATGAACAAACAAACCCAAGGCCAACATTCTCATCGCTGTTATAACCCAATCCGCCTTCCATAAAAAGCCCAAATGCTGGTAAGAAGCTGCTCACTGAAAAAACCAACGCAAAAGTTAAAAACGCACGTTTCATAAACCTTCCATTTTACTTTATACAGAGCAATTGCATTTTTAGTTCCCGTCAAGCATATTTATAAAGTTTAGGCCATATTGTTCATAACGTTTGGGCTGTATGGGAGGTTTTGCCAGCCTTGGTCTTTGCGCATCAAAAACCAGGGCTGGCAAAAAGGGCGGAGAAAAACCGTGGCACCAAGGGCCATAGCCCGACTTATGTTTTTTCCGCCAGCTCTTTATATGCAGTTTCTGAGCGTACTCCAGCCGAAAACCGTCCATACGAGCAGATTTCCCTTTGTTATAGCCTATGTTCCCCTGGAACCCAGGCTCAGACATAGGCCATGTCAGGGTTCAGACATAGGCCGTGTCAGGGTTCAGACATAGGCCGTGTCAGGGTTCAGACATAGGCCGTGTCAAGGTTCAGACATAGGCCATGTCAAGGTTCAGACATAGGCCGTGTCAGGGTTCAGACATAGGCCGTGTCAGGGTTCAGACATAGGCCGTGTCAGGGACCTAACCAAGCCTGGGTCAGACAGTCTGGCCCGGTCAAACTAGAATTTCGTGCTTATTCCAAAGGTGAGGAACCGGCTAAAAGGAAGTTCGGTTTTAAGCTTTTCGCTTGTCCAACCATAATCATCATCATTATATTCACCAGTTGTTTCTGCATTAAGCGAATACCGGTCAAAACCGGCTTCTATGAACGCGCCTATGGTGGACGTGAAATAATAGGCCGCGCCCACGTCAAAGCCAAAGGCAAACCCTGAAGGACCGGTTGTTTTGTAGCCCCTATTATTCACACCGTCGTTTTCATTGAGCCAATCGTATGTATCGCCGCTCCAGCTTCCAAAGGCGTACCCTATCTTGCCCACCGCATAGAGATCGAGCCGGGGCATGAGATCAAAGTGATAGGCCACCCTTACAAGCAGGGGAATCGCAAGAATATCATCCTTATACCCATCACTAGCGGAAGTTGACGCGCTGTCAATGCCTACCTCAAAGCCCAGGGAAAGGGGAACGCTTATCGGCAAAAGGTAGTCCAGATACACATTGCCGCCAATACCGATTGCATCCGTTTGCTCTGTACGCTCCCCCCAGCGCCCTGTAATGTCGCGCTAGACAGCGCTAATCCGCCGCTGATAGTGATCTGCCCGGACGCGGCAGCCGTCAATCCCGCGAAAACCAGCAGGAACGCCGCGGTTTTCACCAATATCTTGTTTTTCATACCAATTCCTCCTAAGAAATGGTTTTCCTTTAAGTTATGAGCCGCGTTTTTACACGGTTTTTCAAAAGGCATGAGCCTTTTCGCATAACTTTTTATACGCAGTTTCTGGGCGTACTCCAGCCGAAAACCGCCCATACGGGCAGGTTTCCCTTGGTTACGGCCTATGATTGAGGCCCCTGCGGGCCTTCCCATCCAGCCCAGGTAAAGCCCCGCACTTAGCCCCGGTGAAGCCTCCTACCCAGCCCAGGTGAAGCCCCGCACTTAGCCCCGGTGAAGACTGCCACCTAGTCCCAGTGAAGCCCCGCATCTAGCCCCGGTGAAGTCCCGCACTTAGTCCCGGTGAAGCCTCCCACCTAGTCCAGATGAAGCCTGCCACCTAGTCCCGGTGAAGCCTCCCACCTAGTCCAGGTGAAGCCTGCCATCTAGCCCAGGTGAAGGCTCCCACCTAGTCCCGGTGAAACCCCGCACTCAGCCTTGGTGTAGGCTCCCTCCTAGCCCCGGTGAATCCTGCCATCTAGCCCCGGTGAACCCTGCCACCTAGTCCCGGTGAAACCTGCCACCTAGTCCCGGTGAAGCCCCGCACTTAGTCTTGGTGAAGCCTGCCACCTAGTCCCAGTGAAGGCTCCCACCTAGTCCAGGTAAAGCCCTCCCCGTTTTTGAGGGCCGTGCAGACTTCTTCAATAGATAACGACGCCTCGTTGGCTGTGCGGACGATATACGCGCCCTCAATGAAGGGCAGATAATGGGGATAGAGCTTCACCCGGATCCGGTGGAACGTCTCGTTTACAGAATTGATGATTGCCATAGCATCCTCTTTGAGTGCAATAGAGAAAATTGTACGGGAAAGGAACATCTTAGAGACCCAAAGATGAAGAAACAGCGGAAACAGGGGAATAAAAGAGGTACGGCCCTGCGGGTTAGTATAGTGATTAAGCGGCTTTAAGGTATAATCAGATAGTTTTAGGGGGGGGGGGGGGGTATAAGAGGTTAAGCCGCAGGTCTATAAAGGTTTCCATATACTGCCTTGCCTGGAGGTTCCCTGGATGTATGCTATTGTATACACCAGGGCTTCGGGAAATCCGCTTAAAGGCTTCCCCGGAAGGTTCATGCAGTTTTTAGGATATTCGGCCAATCCAAGAGAGTCAAGCATAAAATCACAAAAAGTGAAAAAAATACCAAAATCCCCGTTTCAGTCCTCGGTGTCCTGACCAGGAAACTATGGAACGAGTACTGTATGTTCGAGTGGCCAACACCATTGACCGCATAGGTATAAGGTTAGACGCAAGGCACATTAAATTTTTTGGCAAAATAAAGAAACCTAGCCAATAGAAACATTCCCTCGAAGATTGGGCCCCCTGTCTAGCATGAGGTTTCCCCTAGGGGTATACTGACGCTTATGGAAAACATGGAAAACATAGGAAAAAATCCCCGGTGGAAGCACGCCACTATCTACCCTTCGTTTGATGCTCCCGAATATGCCCAGGATAAAGCGCTCCTCCATGAACGAATCCAAACCCTTCTGGGGCGTTTAGGGGATCCTCTTTCCCCAGAAGGCTTTTGGGCTTGATACATGCCTATGAAGCTGCTGCCGAGCTTGCGGAAAATCTTACAGCCTATGCAGAGGCCGTCTACACCACCGATACCCGGGACGAACGGGCTTTGCGAAGCATCGCTTCTGAAGGAAGAGCGATCAAGGCTGGCAAAATGTGGCATAGTGAGGCGTGGGAATGGAGCGTAGCGGAATGACCTAGCCGACCGGAACCCTGGAGGGGCCGTAAGGCCCGGAACGCATACAGTCCTGTTATGCGCAGTACGTCTTTTTATAAAAGTTTGTTAAGCCATTTTATTCCTTCCTCTTTAATATAATTCATTGTTTTTCTATTTGGAAATACATGAGCCGCATCTATGTATATATATTCAAATGGTTTATTAGGTAAATTTTCTTGTACATATCTCGTCGATTCTACGGGTACATTTATGTCTTTTTCTCCATGTATAAACAAAACAGGAATATTTATTTTTGTATAATAGTCAAATGGTTTATAATCCAGAAAACTATTATACCATCTATAAGATGTTCCGTTTAAGTCAGCTAATGAATCTGCATGGGCATTAATATCTTGCTTATATTCGTCTATGTTTTGCCAGGTTTCCCGCCAAAATTCCGGCATCTCTAGTTCGGAATCAGCTAATATTTTAATCTGTTCATACCTTGAAAGACCGCCATAGGAAAAGGCAACCAAACCCTTAATATGTTCCTTGTCTATTATTTTTTCATAAACCAGTGGTAATACAGCCGCCCCTTCCGAATGACCAATCAAAACAATTGACGAAAAATAATTATTACTTAAATAATCATTAATTTTAGCGGAATAATTTTCCACTAAATTATTTAAAGCATAAATTTTTCTAGATTGTGGTTC
>JAISOX010000078.1 GCA_031275325.1 Treponema sp. | reverse complement strand
AGAGCCGGTTCATTGTCAAGATTAGAATGGAGGTACCCATGAAACAGCCTGAGGCAAGTCTGGCGATTCAGGTGCTGCCGAAAACCACGGACGAGGATGAGGTGATCCGCATTGTGGACACAGTGATCGCCTACATCAAAAGCACGGGGCTTACCATGTTTGTGGGCCCCTTTGAAACCACCGTGGAGGGCGGCTTCGGCGAGCTTATGGAGATCGCCAAAGAGTGCCAGCTCATCTGTATCAGCGAGGGGGCGGAGGCAGTATCCACGTATATGAAAATGGCCTATAACCCCACAGAAGGGGTCTGGTCGATAGAGAAAAAAACCGCCAAACATCATGGGTAAACCAAAACTTCCCGGGCCGGAAAAAACCAGCGGTAAAGGATCCTCGCCGCGGATCAGCCGCCGGATCGCTATCCACTCGCCCCGCTACCAGGGCTGGTCTCCGCTGATTCCGGCGGCAACCCTGTTTCTGTTCTGGCAGGGGATCAGCATGGCGGGACTTCTGCCGGGGATTTTCCCCTCCTTTGGTTTCACCTTGGCCGCACCTTGCTGGAAGCCGCGTCCCGGCTGGTCCAATTGGTGGCCGCGGCCTTCATCCTGGCGATCCTCATGGATTTGAGCCCCTTCCTGAAAGCGTCGATCAGCCTGGTAGTGCTTCTAACCCAAACCATGCCCACCATCGCCCCCTTTTGATTCTCTGGATGGGATAGGGGGCCGCGCGGAAGATTACCCTCATTTTTTAACCCTGCTTTTTCCCCATGACCCTTGGCCTTTTGGGAGCCTTTACTGGGGCCGATGCCATCCGGCTCCTCCAGTCCATGGGTGCAAGCCAGCGGCAGATCTACCGTACATCAAACTGCCCCAGGGGATGTCGGCCTTTTTTTCCGGCTTCTGGATATCCGCTTCTTATTCGATCATCGGGGCGGTAATGCTTATAGAAACTGCCCCCGTCATAAGCCCGGTGTTTTGGACGCCTTGTTCAGAAGGGGTTGTGGAAGTAGGTCGGTCTTGGCAGATGCCTTTTTTCCGGGAGATCCCTGTAATTCCTGGGTTCTCTAGGCGGACAGTATAAGGATTTCTGCCTGCCTAGATGGTTTTCTGAAAATGACCGGTTAAACCGCAACTTACAGAAACATCATCTTGAAGAAAGGGTGATTCCTGTAACAGACAAAGATTATAGAGAAAAAAGAAAAATAGCCGCAGATCAACTAAAAAATCACTTGACACAATTTGGAAATGTTAGTATTCTTGTGATACTTATGCGTGTATGCCCTTGTAGCTCAGTCGGTAGAGCACATCCATGGTAAGGATGCGGTCAGCGGTTCGATTCCGCTTGAGGGCTCTGTGTTTTTCTTAAAGAATGTACTTTAGACCTCCCAGAGAGTTGGGGAAATGTTAAGGGGATACCATGGCATCAAAAAAAACAGCAGTAGAACTCATTGCTTTACAATGCAGTGAATGTAAGCGGAAAAATTATACCACCAAGAAAAACCGGCGGAATACCCAGGAGAAGTTCGAATTTAATAAGTATTGCCCTTTTGATCGAAAGCATACCGTACATAAAGAAACCAAAATCAAGTGAGTGTTTTCTTAGGCCAGTAGCTCTAATGGTAGAGCGTCGGTCTCCAAAACCGAATGTTGTGGGTTCGAGTCCTACCTGGCCTGTGTTGTGAAAATCGTACCTGCATGGAGAGAGGATATTATGAACAAACTAGTTCAATTTATCAAAGAATCGTATACTGAACTCCGAAAGGTTGTATGGCCAAGCCGGGAGGATGTTATCGGTTCTGTTAAGGTGGTTATTGTTTCTACGCTGATTATTGCCGCGGTATTGGGTTTGGTGGATGTGGTGTTGCTCCTCGGAGTGCAAGCGATATTTTAGTATATAAAGGAAACCTATGGCAACGGGCTGGTATGTCCTCCATACTTATGCGGGATACGAAAATAAAATAGAAAAAACTATACGCATGATGATCGACTCGGGGGAGCTTGATAAAGAACAGGTTCGGGATGTCAAGGTTCCTTCTGAGGAAGTGGTAGAAGTCAAGGACGGGAAGAAGCGGATTATGACTAAAAAATTCCTTCCTGGATATATTCTGATAGAAATGGATCTTCCGGATCTAAGCTGGAAAGGGGTTTGTTCAAAAATCAAAAAAATCCAGGGGGTTACAGGGTTTGTAGGGACCCCGGCAGATCGGAAGCCCCAGCCTTTACCGGGAGAAGAGGCGCGGAGCATCCTGCAAAAAGCTGGAGAGATTAAGGGTGAACGGCCAGTACGAACCCGGCAGTCTTTTGCTCCAGGGGAGCAGGTGAAGATTATTGAGGGTCCTTTTGAGTCTTTCACGGGAATTATCGAAGAAGTAAACCAAGAGAAAAACAAGCTCAAGGTGATGGTTGGTATCTTTGGCCGGAATACTCCCCTGGATGTCGATCTCTTACAGGTAGAAAAAGTTTAATGCCCGTGGGCGACGGATGGGTTCTTTCAAAAGTGAACTGGTTTTGAAAAGAGTTTATTCGTATACCCATGTGCTAGATGGGAGTTTCTGATTTTATCGGAAACGTTACCCCGGAATGTTTGAGTAACGTTGGTTCTTAGTGAATCTGTTCCGGGTATACCACGCAAGGAGAATATGCATGGCAAAAAAAAAGATTGCCACCCTTATCAAGCTCCAGTGTCCTGCAGGTAAGGCGACTCCGGCTCCGCCGGTGGGTCCTGCCTTAGGGCCTCATGGGGTAAGTGCGCCTCAGTTTGTCCAGCAATTTAATGAGCGGACTAAGACAATGGAGGTCGGCCTGGTTATACCGGTGGTCATCACGGTATATACAGATAAATCCTTTACCTTTATCCTCAAGACCCCTCCAGCAGCGGTTTTGATCAAGAAGGCTGTAGGTATTGAGAAGGGATCCGGGGAATCCCATAAGACCAAGGTCGGTAAGTTGCCCAAGGCGAAACTTGAAGAGATCGCCAAGCTCAAAATGCCGGATCTTTCTGCCAATGATCTGGCAGGAGCCCTGAAAATCATTGCAGGAACTGCCCGGTCTATGGGGGTCGAGGTGGAAAAATGAGACACGGAAAAAAATACCTGGATAAGCTTAAAAAATACGATCCTGCCGTTTCTTATGGATTAAAAGAGGCTTTGGATTTGGTTAAAACCCTCGCGACTGCTCAATTTGATGAGACCGTGGATCTTTCGGTAAAGCTGAACCTAAAAAAAAGCCAATCCGTCCGGGATACGGTGGTATTACCCTATCAGTTCCGGGGTGAGAAACGGATATTGGTGTTTTGTAAAGCCGAAAAGGAAAAAGAGGCTCAGGATGCAGGGGCGACCTATATAGGTGCAGAAGATTTAATCGAAAAGATAAAAGGGGGGTGGCTGGATTTTGACGTGGCAGTGGCTACCCCGGATATGATGAAAGATGTAGGTAAGTTGGGTATGATTTTGGGCCGTCGAGGACTCATGCCGAACCCCAAGACCGGGACCGTTACGTTTGATCTCAAAGGCACCTTGGCAGAGCTGCGGAAAGGACGCACCGAATTTCGGGCTGACAAAACCGGGGTCGTCCATCTTGCGGTGGGTAAGGTTTCCATGGAAAGCGACAAGGTAGCGGAAAATATTAAGACCGCGGTGGCTGAAATTAAGCGGAAGCGACCGGTTGATGCCAAGGGTGAGTTTATTCGGACGATCTCAGTGGCTTCTACGATGGGGTCCGGGATATGGGTCTCAATTAAGGACGAGGAGTAAGTCATGGCCATTGTGGCAAAAAAAGTACAGGATGTTAAGGTTTCTGCAATACAAGCGTTAGAGGAAAACTTCGGACATACCAAAGACTTTATCTTTACAGATTATCGGGGACTGACGGTGGAGCAAATCACCACGCTCCGGAAACGGCTTGGGGCTAAAGCCTCCCGGTTTCAGGTAGTGAAAAACAACTTTGCCCGAATTGCCTTTGAACATCTAGCTGCTCCTGATGTATCCCCGTATCTTGTAGGTCCAACTGCAGTGGCCATTGCTCCCCAAGATACGAATGAAGTTGCCAAGATACTCTTTGATTTTATCAGAGAGGCTCCGGTCCTCAAGGTAAAGGGGGCTCTGGTTAGCGGTACGATTTACGATGCTGCTCAAACCGAGGCCTTCTCCAAGTTGCCCGGTAAACTGGAGCTTATTTCCATGCTTATGTCTGTCTTGAATGGTCCAGTTCGGACCCTTGCAGCGGACCTCAACGATATCAATGCCCGGTTGGTGCGGGCTATTAAAGCCGTGGGAGATAAAAAAGGCGAGGGGTAAGGAGAGAGGCGTACATGGGCGTCTTGCCATCCATAAGGCGAAACATAAAAACAAAAAAACCGTCAGGCTTCGGGTGCTGCCGTTCCTGTCGGTTACAATACCGGCAATAGTCCGGGAAAGTCCGCAAGGACGGAGTGTATCCGTATGGATACATTAGGTAGGATATATGAGGAGAAGGTAATATGGCAGCCCTTAGTATTGATCAGCTCATTGAAGCGATTTCGTCCATGACGGTTCTGGAAGTTTCAGAACTGGTTAAAGCCTTGGAGGAAAAATTTGGTGTTTCCGCGGCAGCTCCTGTGGCAGTCGCCGCAGTAGGCGGCGGTGCAGGCGTACCAGCGGAACCAGTGGAAGAGAAGACAGAATTTAATGTCATTCTCAAGGGGTATGATGATTCCAAGAAGATTGCGGTTATTAAAGAGGTCCGGGCAGTTACCGGCCTGGGACTCAAGGAAGCCAAAGACCTCGTTGAAGGGGCGCCTAAGCCGCTTAAAGAGAATGTTTCCAAAGAAGAGGCTGCGAAAATCAAGGATCAGGTCACTGCCGTCGGCGGTACCGTTGAAATTCAGTAATTCTAGCAGTATACAATGTAGTTTTCTCGTAATAATCGGGGTGAGATAAGGTTTCACCGAAGAGGCTTCCGGTGTCTGCCGGGGCCTTTTTGTAAATTTTAAGCCTACAGGGGGAAGGAATGGTAACAGAAAAGTCAATCGGTAAACGAAGATATATCGGGAAGGATATTCAGGATGTGATGGATCTTCCGGATCTTATCGACATTCAGCTCTGTTCATACGAACGCTTCCTGCAACGGGAACGGCTGCGACATCATGGTACCCTGGAAATACAGGGGCTTGAGGAAGTTTTTAGATCCACCTTTCCTATTGAAAGTCCTAACGGGGATATGGTCTTGGAATATGAGTATTATACCTTGGATGAAGAGAATATCAAATTCTCCGAACAGGATTGTAAGCAAAAAGGGCTCACCTATGCAGTCTCCCTTAAAGCGCGGGTAAACCTTATCTTTCAACAGACCGGTGAAATCCGGCAGAAAGATATCTACATGGGAGATATTCCCGTTATGACCGAGCGGGGTACTTTTATCATCAACGGGGCTGAACGGGTGGTGGTTTCCCAGATTCACCGTTCCCCAGGGGTCATTTTCAGCCATGAAAAGGGTATTTTTGCTTCCCGGATCATTCCCTATCGCGGTTCCTGGATGGAATTTGAAATTGACCAAAAAAGGGAACTGATCTACGTCAAAATTGACCGGAAAAAGCGGATCCTGGGGACCATATTCCTCAGAGCTTTGGGGTTTGAAAACCGGGAAGCTATTATCCGGGCCTTTTATAAAATTGAAACCCTGGAAGTCGTAGATGATCGGGAAACCAGGGAACGGTTTTCAGGCCGGGTTCTCGCCGCTGCGGTGTGGATTAACCCAGGAGAAGAAGATGGTAACTCAGAAAGCAGCGGACGAAAAAAACTCTATCGGGCAGGGGAAAAACTACATCCCCATAATGTGGATGAACTACTGAGCAATGGCATCGCCTCAGTAGAAGTTATTAATTTTGAAGATTCCGCTTCCCTTAACTCTCCGATGCTTCTCAACTGTTTTGAACGGGAAGAGATAAAATTTGTCAAGGACGATCCTGAACGGGATGAACCTTCCAAGGAAGATGCCCTTTCTGCAGTCTACTCGGTACTCATGCCCGGGGAATCCATCACGGTGGAGGCTGCGGAAAAGGATTTGGTGGGGATGTTTTTTACCACCCGACGCTACGATCTGGGGAAAGTGGGGCGGTATAAACTCAACAAGAAGTTTGACTTCATGCCTCCCCTGGAAGACTCTACGCTGACCAAACAGGATATTATTGCCACTATGAAGTTCCTTATCCAGGTCTACGTGGGGGATGAAAACATTGATGACATCGACCATTTGGGTAATCGCCGGGTCCGATCCGTGGGGGAACTCATGGCCAATGCCATGAAGACCGCATTCAGCAGGATGGAACGGATCGCCAAGGAGCGGATGAGCCTCAAAGAGACGGATACCATCAAGCCCCAGGACCTTATTTCGATTAAGCCCGTGGTAGCGGTGATCAAGGAATTCTTTGGATCCAGCCAACTCTCCCAGTTCATGGATCAGGTGAATCCCCTGGCAGAGCTGACCCACAAACGGAGGCTCAATGCCCTTGGCCCTGGGGGGCTTTCCCGGGATCGGGCAGGTTTCGAGGTTCGAGATGTACACTACACCCATTATGGACGGATGTGCCCCATTGAGACCCCGGAAGGGCCGAATATTGGGCTTATCGTGTCCTTAGCCAACTATACCCGGGTGAATGAATACGGGTTCCTGGAGACCCCGTATCGCAAGGTATGTCATGGAGTGGCTACCACGGAGATCGAATACCTCTCTGCTATGGACGAGGATCGGTATTACATAGCCCAAGCCTCGGCTAAACTAAACAGCAACGGTTCTTTTGTTGATGAGCAGGTATCTTGCCGTAGGCAGGGGGATTATACCACCCGGGGACCTGAAGATATTCAGTATATGGATGTATCCCCCAAACAGATCATCTCCGTATCTGCGTCACTCATCCCCTTTCTGGAACATGACGATGCTAACCGGGCGCTGATGGGTTCCAATATGCAGCGTCAAGCTGTACCCCTGGTCTTTCCTGAAGCCCCCCGAGTTGGTACTGGAATGGAAGGAAAATGCGCCTACGATTCAGGGGTATTGGTCAAGGCTCGCAGAGCCGGCAAGGTGGTACGGGTTAGTTCCCAAGACATTACCATTGAGCCTGATAAGGGTACGGATCCTGACGCGAAGATCCCGCCTATTATGGGAACCAACGATCAAGGTTTTGATGCGTATCATTTGGTTAAGTACCAAAGGACCAACCAGGATACCTGCTATAATCAACGTCCCCTCGTCCAGATAGGAGAACAGGTGATCTCTGGACAGGTCATTGCCGATGGGCCTGCGACAAAAGACGGCGAACTCGCCTTAGGCCGGAACATCTTGGTAGGGTTCATGCCTTGGAATGGGTATAACTACGAGGATTCGATTCTCATCTCCGAAAGGGTAGTAAAGGAGGATATGTTCACCTCCATCCATATCAAAGAATTCCTCACTGAAGTCCGGGAAACCAAGTTGGGACCGGAAAAGATCACCCGGGATATTCCCAATACCTCTGAGAAAAGCCTGGATAACCTGGATGCTGAAGGGATCATCCGGGTAGGGGCGAAGGTGCGTTCCGGGGATATCCTGGTAGGGAAGGTAACCCCTAAGAGCGAGACCGAAACCACTCCTGAATTTAAGCTCCTCAATTCCATATTCGGTGAAAAGGCCAAGGAGGTGCGAGATTCAAGCCTACGGGTACCTCACGGTATTGACGGAACCATCATTGATATACAGCGGCTCAAGCGTACCCAAGGGGATGATCTCAACCCCGGGGTTGACGAAGTCGTAAAGGTCCTCATCGCCACTAAACGGAAGCTCCGGGAAGGGGACAAGATGGCTGGCCGCCACGGTAACAAGGGAGTGGTGGCCCGGATACTCCCGGAAGAGGACATGCCTTACATGGAAGACGGTACGCCCTTGGACCTCTGCCTCACTCCCCTGGGGGTTCCTTCCCGGATGAACATCGGTCAGCTCTTGGAAACGGAGCTGGGCTGGGCTGCTTCTACCTTGGATGAATGGTTTTCCTCTCCAGTATTCCAGTCTCCTTCCACAGAGCAGATCGAAGAAAAGCTCAAAGAGGCAGGGCTTCCGGTGAGTTCTAAGACCTACCTGCGGGATGGCCGTACCGGGGAAACTTTTGTGAACCCCATCTTCTGCGGGGTGATCTACTTCCTCAAGCTCCACCACCTGGTAGACGATAAAATGCACGCCCGGTCCACCGGCCCCTATTCCCTGGTAACCCAACAACCCTTGGGAGGCAAGGCCCAATTCGGCGGGCAGCGGCTCGGGGAAATGGAAGTGTGGGCCTTAGAAGCCTATGGCGCAGCCAATACCTTACAGGAACTCTTAACCATTAAGTCTGATGATATGACGGGCCGGTCTAAGATCTACGAAGCCATTGTGAAGGGAGAACCTTCTACCACTGCCGGTATTCCTGAATCTTTCAATGTATTGGTTCAGGAACTGCGGGGCCTAGCTTTGGATGTGACCATCTATGACGCCAAGGGTAAACAGATTCCCCTTACCGAGCGGGATGATGAGCTTATCATTAAATCAGGTTCGAATTTCTAATATGATTTCAGACAAAAAGGCTTATATCTAAGGCTGTTCCTGCAAACCCTCTAGGGTTTTGCAGGAACTGTATTGTAATGATTACTATGCGCCAGGGGACGTTTAAAAGGTGGAGGACTCGGGCAGGAAGCTCCCCTCTCCTTCCCCATTCCCACGATAAGGGGTATATACATGCGGGATATACAAGATTTTGATTCCATTATGATCCGTTTGGCCTCGCCGGATATGATCCGAGCCTGGTCGTATGGAGAAGTTAAAAAACCGGAAACCATCAATTACCGAACGCTCCGGCCTGAAAAGGACGGTCTTTTCTGTGAACGGATATTCGGAACCACCAAGGAATGGGAATGTTACTGCGGTAAGTTCAAATCTATCCGCTATAAAGGGGTCATCTGCGACCGTTGCGGGGTAGAGGTTACCCACTTCAAGGTGCGCCGGGAACGGATGGGCCATATAGAACTGGCAGCGCCGGTTTCTCATATTTGGTATTATCGTTCTATTCCGAGCCGTATGGGCCTGCTCCTCGATATTCCCATGGCGGCCTTACGGTCAGTGCTCTACTATGAAAAGTACGTGGTCATTGAACCAGGAGACACGGACCTCAAAAAAATGCAGCTCCTCACCGAAGATGAGTATTATGACGCTCAGGAACGGTATGGCGGCGGTTTCAGCGCGGGTATGGGCGCGGAGGCAGTACGGATTCTCCTGGAAAACCTCAACTTAGAACAAATGGCCATTGACCTCCGTGCTAGGATGATCGAAAAGGGATCTAAGAGTGATAAGCGGCTCTTAAAACGCATTGAGATCGTGGAAAATTTCCGTAATTCCAAGAACAAGCCTGAATGGATGATCCTGGATGTGGTTCCGGTGATCCCTCCAGAGCTGCGTCCTATGGTACAACTGGACGGAGGCCGTTTTGCTACTTCAGACCTCAATGATCTGTACCGAAGGGTGATTAACCGGAACAACCGGCTCAAACGGCTCCAGGCATTGAACGCCCCGGATATCATCATTCGCAATGAAAAGCGGATGCTCCAAGAGGCAGTGGACGCCCTCTTTGACAATTCTAAGAAAAAGCGAGTGGTCAAAGGCGCATCTAACCGGCCCCTCAAGTCCATTTCTGATATGCTTAAAGGCAAGCAGGGCCGGTTCCGGCAGAACCTCTTGGGTAAACGGGTGGACTATTCAGGCCGGAGTGTGATCACTGTAGGGCCAGACCTCAAGATATGGCAGTGCGGCCTCCCCACCAAGATGGCCCTGGAGCTTTTCAAGCCCTTCATCATGAAGAAGCTCGTGGATAAGGATGTCGTCTACAACATCAAAAAGGCCAAGATCCTGGTGGAACAGGAGACGCCGGAGGTCTTTGCCATTCTGGACGAGGTGGTGAAGGAACATCCTATCCTCCTGAACCGGGCGCCTACCTTGCACCGGCTGGGGATACAAGCCTTTGAGCCGGTTTTGGTTGAGGGCAAGGCCATCAAGCTCAACCCCTTAGTGTGCCACGCTTTTAACGCTGACTTTGACGGGGATCAAATGGCGGTACATGTACCGCTCACCCAGGCGGCTCAAATGGAGTGCTGGACCTTGATGCTTTCCGCCCGGAACCTCCTCAATCCTGCCAATGGAAAGACCATCGTGTTCCCTTCTCAGGACATGGTGTTAGGGATCAATTTCCTCACCCGGATAAAGCCCCATGCTAAAGGCCAGGGCAGGCGGTATGGTACGGTGGAAGAGATATTCAAGGCTGTGGACGCTCATGCATTGGAATGGGAAGCCTGTATCCAGGTACGGCCCCCGAAATTACCGGTCTGGGAAAAAGCCGGAAAGGTTTTTCCCACCAAGGATGACGGACTCATTGAAACCACCCCGGGACGGCTTGTTTTTAACGAGGAACTTCCCAAGGAGATTCCTTTCATCAACTATGAGTTAAAAGACAAAGAGCTTAGGGGACTTATCGAACAGGTCTTTGCTGATAAGGGTTCCTGGACCACGGTCAAGATGCTGGATGCCATCAAAAATACCGGCTATAAGTACGCTACGGTCTTTGGCGCTACCATTGGGGTGGATGACATTGTGATTCCCAAAGAAAAGGCCGAAATGATCGAACGGGCAGGCCGGGAAGTGGATTCTATCCAGAAGCAGCATCGCCAAGGACATATCACCCAGGAAGAACGGTACAACCGGGTGGTGGAGGTATGGAACAAGACCAACGATGAGCTGACCGATATTATGATGAAGACTTTGGAAGCTGACCGGGATGGGTTCAACTCAATCTACATGATGGCTAATTCAGGAGCCAGGGGAAGCCGTAACCAGATCCGCCAGCTTGCGGGAATGCGGGGACTCATGGCCAAGCCTTCCGGGGACATCATCGAACTCCCCATACGGTCCAATTTCAAAGAAGGACTTTCGGTGATCGAGTTCTTCATCTCTACCAATGGAGCGCGTAAGGGTTTGGCCGATACAGCCCTCAAAACCGCTGAAGCAGGCTACCTCACCCGGCGGCTCGTGGACATTGCCCAGGATGTGGTGGTTAATGAAGACGACTGCGGTACCATCAACGGTATTTCCTATTCAGCTATCAAAAACGGAGAGGAAATTGTCGAATCTTTGAGTGACCGTATTGTGGGCCGGTATACCCTGGAACGGGTCAAACACCCCATTACCGGGGAACTGGTGGTGGATGTGAATGAGGAAATTACCGAAGGAATCGCCCGGGCCATTGAAGAAGCGGGGATTGAGGCGGTCCGGATTCGGACGGTTTTGACTTGTGAAGCCAAACACGGGGTTTGCCGCCGCTGTTACGGCCGTAACCTTGCCACTAACCGTACCGTAGACATAGGCGAGGCAGTGGGTACCATTGCGGCTCAGTCCATTGGTCAGCCGGGAACCCAGCTTACTATGCGGACCTTTCATATCGGAGGAGCCGCTACCAAGGTCAGTGAAGAGAGTCAGATTTGCTTGAAATACCCTGTATATATCCGGGATGTTACGGGGGTTCATGTGGAGCTTGCCAATGGCCGATGGCTCTTTACCCGTAAAGGGTATGCCATCGTGAACAGGGTTATGAAGGAGTACCTGCTTGAGGAACAGGATGAACTTTTAGTGGAAAATGGCAGGCGTATCATCCGGGGGGAACCGATTATCAAACGGGCAGGACAGGATGTGCTCTCCCCTGAAATCGCCTATGCCATGGTTTTGGGAGATCACCTCTACCTTATTGGGCAGGATCAGAAAATTGAAATCCGGAACGGTTCTGAATTGGTGGCAAAAAAAGGGGAAGTGGTGGCTGCAGAAAAGACCATTGCTACCTTCGACCCTTTCTCAGACCCGATCATCGCGGAAGCCTCAGGGTTTATCAAATACGAAGACATCATCCCCGGTACAACCTTAAAAGAAGAAATCGACGAAGAAACGGGAAACATCGAAAAACGGATCACCGAATTCCAGCTTGAAAGCAAGCAGCCCCGGATCTTCATTATTGACGAAGACGGCGCGGAACTGGCTTCTTACTTCCTCCCCGGAGGGGCCTATATCCAGGTTGATGAAGGGGAGCGGATCAATGCAGGCCGCACCATAGCCAAGACCCTCAAGGAGTCGGCCAAGGCCATGGATATTACCAGCGGTCTTCCCCGGGTGAGCGAACTCTTCGAGGCCCGCAAGCCCAAGAGTCCTGCGGTATTGGCTCAGGTTTCAGGGAGGATTTCTTTTAAGGGTATGGTCAAGGGCAAGCGGGTAATTACCATACAGGATACCTTTGGGAAGGAATACAAGCACCTTATCCCTATGACCAAACGCTTATTGGTCCGGGATGGGGATACCGTGGAAGCTGGGGAAAGCCTCTGCGTGGGGGCGATTAATCCCCATGATATTCTCTTTATTATGGGTGAAAGCCGTCTTCAGCGTTACCTTATGGACGAAATCCAGCAGATGTACCGGGTGCAGGGGGTAACTATCAATGATAAGCACATCGGGGTTATCATCAGACAGATGATGCGGAAAGTGGAAGTCGTATCCGTGGGGGACACGAAGTTCATTTTCGGCCAACTGGTAGACAAGTACCGTTTCCATGAGGAAAACAACCGGGTCATTGAAGAAGGGGGTCAGCCTGCGGTGGCCCGGCCCATGTTTCAAGGTATCACCAAGGCAAGCCTCAATATTGACTCTTTCTTGTCCGCAGCGAGTTTCCAGGAAACCACCAGGGTCCTTACCAATGCGGCTATTGCCGGGTCAACCGATTACCTCCGGGGCCTTAAAGAGAATATCATCATCGGTCATCCCATTCCAGCAGGTACGGGGATGAAGCGTTACCGGACGGTGAAGCTCTTTGATGAGGATAATAAAGACTTGGACGTGGAGATGCAGGAGATTCTGGAACGAGTTAAACTGGAAAAAGTCGCGGAAACTACCAGGGAAGAAGAGTTTATGATTGAAGAAACAGAAGAGTAGAGGGTTTAGTGCAAAGGGGGGCCTTTATATAGGGTAGACAGGGGTACGGTTGGACTTTACCCCGTTGGGTAGACACAGTTAAGCGACTTGCCCTGAGTTAAACCCATTAGGTGCCACATAGTCAAGTACCGAATGCATACGAATCCGGTTATAATAGGCTTCAAGATA
>JAISOX010000061.1 GCA_031275325.1 Treponema sp. | reverse complement strand
GGCGGAGGTATATTATGCGTTTCCTGTGTTTTGTATGTATGTTTTGTGTAGGGGCCATTAATCTGGCCGGGGTTCCCCTGGGCCTGTATGCCCAAGGCGCGCTTCCTACTCCTTCAATGCAGGAAGGGAACGATGAAGGGATAGTTACAAAAACCGAGGAACTAGAAGAAGGAATGACCAATACGTGGCGGATACACATGAACCTGTTTATGCGTTTGGGTATAGCCGCGGCGATTATCATAGTCCAGGCGCTGCTGATTCGTTTGATATGGTATCTCTTTAAGAAGCTTCAGCAGAAGGTCGCGTTTTACGGTCAAACCCATTTTAAGCCCCTCATCATTAAGCAGTACCGCCTGCTGGATACCAGCCAAATGCTTAACATGGTATTCTTTTTGCTTCGCATACTCAAATTTGTGGTCATTATCGTCCAGTTGTATCTGACCCTTCCCCTGGTATTCAGCCTCTTTGAGCCGACAAAACACTTGGCTTCCACCCTGTTTGGCTACATCTTGAACCCCTTGCGATCCACCTTTTGGACCATTATCAGTTATATCCCCAATCTCATTACGATCATTATCATCATCATCATCGCCCGATACGCCCTGCGGACCATTCAATTCTTTACCGTCCAGATAGAAAAAGGCAAATTGGTTATACCGGGGTTTTATCCTGATTGGGCTGAGCCGACCTTCAACATATTACGGGTCCTTTTATATGCCTTTACCATTATCGTGATATACCCCAACTTGCCTAATTCAGAGTCAGCGGTTTTTCAAGGGGTTTCGGTGTTTGTGGGTATTATCTTTTCCCTGGGTTCCAGTTCGATCATCGGAAACCTGGTGGCAGGTATCGTGCTCACCTATATGCGTCCCTTTACCATTGGGGACCGTATCAAGTTGAACGATGTTACCGGTTTTGTGGTGGAAAAGTCCGCCACCGTTACCCGGCTGAGGACCCATAAGAACGAATTTGTTACTTTTCCCAACATGATGCTCCTCACCTCAAGTATCACCAATTACAATTTTTCTGCTGCTGAAAAAGAAGACGGCCTTATTCTCCATGCGAATGTTAGCGTGGGCTATGGGGTTCCCTGGCCTAAGGTTCATGAAATACTCCTGGGCGCGGCGGCTAAGACCGATTATGTTCTGGAACATCCCAAACCGTATGTCTTGCAAACCGCCTTGAACGACTTTTATGCCTGTTATGAAATCAATATCTACGTCAAAGCAGTGGAGAAGGTCCCGAAAATTTATTCCCATCTCTATCAAAACCTTCAGGATGCCTTCAACGCCGCTCATATCGACATGACTGCACCATCCTATCATATCTATTTGCCTGCGGATTCAGGGGTAGCAACTGCGGAAAGCGCTCCCCCTTTTAATGGGTAGCCTGATGAGGGGATGCAAGAAAAGCCGGCGGGCATGGTTTTTTTTCATGGCCTGTCTTTTTCTGGAGCTTCCTGCATGTCAATCCGCATCAGTGCGGTCTGAAGAGGAGGAAAAGAACCTGGATAAAGCCGTTGATGGGGATGCGTTAGTGCAGCCGAGCGCATATACCCCGGAAGAAACTCCTGAGATACCCTCCCCGGCTTCCCAGGAAGAACCGGTGCCGGTATCTACTTTTGGGGAAATTTGGGGATACCTCATCAGCGGGAAAGAACAAGCCTTGACCGGGGACCTTCCCCTGACGGATATTGGGTATTTTGGAGCGGAAGTAGACCACTACGGCCATCTGGTGAACGTCCCTAATCCCCGGGATATTCCCCGGTTTTCGGGACGGATCCATCTGGTAGTGGGCTGTGGAAGCAGGGCGTTGTCTCATTTCGTGCTTATGGAAGGAAGTCCAGAAAGAAAGCAGCTTATCACTGACTTACTTGACAAGTCAAAGCCTTTTGATGGTCTGCAAATTGATTTTGAGCTGGTTCCTGCACGGGACCGGGGTAATTTCCATTCGTTTCTTGCAGACCTGCGTAAAGGCCTGGGCAATAAGCGTTTCACCATTGCCCTGCCTGCCCGGGTTCAGACCCTGGATAATGACGTCTATGCGTATGAAACCATTAAGCCCCTGGTGGATCGGATCCTGGTGATGGCTTATGATGAACATTGGGCTACCAGCGAACCTGGTCCGATTGCTTCGATGGATTGGTGTAAATCCGTGGCAGCCTACTCCCTTAAAACGATTGGATCGGAAAAGCTCATCATGGGACTCCCCTTTTATGGCCGGACCTGGGGAAGCGTCAACCTTTTTAGAGCCTTCTATTTTTCAGGAATCGAGCGGATTAAACAAGAGCATAACATTACAGAAGTCCACCGGGAACAGGGGATTCCTACCTTTACCTATGAAGTTCCTGTTACGGTTACGGTCTACTACGAAGACGATTATTCCCTTTCGGTCCGGATGGAAATGTACCGTACCCTGGGGGTTCAATCCATTGGATTTTGGGCCTTAGGGCAAGAGAGTCCTACTATATGGAAGCTGCTCAAGCTGGAGAACGAGTAGGGCCAGGGTCTTCATAGCTGTCATGAGGAAATCCGTTATAAAACCTGGTATCCCACAGCGCGGAACCCATTCCGTTTACAATCCCCCAGGCGATTAAAGCCGGAGGGCTTCTTGCGATCAAACCGTTCTGCCTCGGAAGCAGGAAGGGCCATGATCCCTATACCCCCTGGGGAGAGGAGTTCCCGAAGCCCCTCCCAGAGGGGGATGATCCGGTCGGTTTGCGGTACGAATTGGGGAAACCCCACGATGAGATCATAGGCGCGGCTCTCAGGTTCCAGGGCTGCAGCCAGGGTCTTCCGGCTTATGCTCAGGTCGAGCCCAGGTATGGCGCAGACCGTTTCTTGGGACATATTATACCGGGACGCTTCCAGAGCCAGGATATTTCTACTGAAAAATACCCAACGGTACATCCGGGAAGTCTCTTCAGGCTTTTTTCCTTTTGCCAGGTACGCCAAGAGCCACCGGGGAAAGTGCCCCTGACCAGGTTCATAGATGAGTATGGAACCCCGGAGAGAAACCATGAGGTCTGCTCCCTTTAAGCGGGTCATAAGTTTGGCTGCCGCCTGGACCGCTTCGCTGGGGGCGTCAAAGTCCGCTACTCCTTGGATAGTATTCAGGGAATAAGCTAACCCCTCCATGACATAATCCCCTCCGCGGCGATGATACATAGGATAATCCCGAAGCAAATACCCTCCGCCTTGAACCGGCTCCAGGGGGCCTTCAAAAGGGTATGGCCTAGAACCGTACATGAAAACCCTATGCTCCCTTCCTGGTTCGTCGTACTGCAAAGGAACGTGCGCCTGGGCAATCTGAGCACGAAAAAAATCAGCCAGCGGATTAACCACCACGATGAGCACGGATCCCCCTGGATTCAGTAAGGCCGCGGACCGGAAGATAAAATCCGCCAAAACCGGTTTTCCCGCCTTGGCAGGGATGTTGGAAAGGATGAGGTCCCACCGGGCATAAGACGGACCTCCTAAGAGCGGCTCTGTATGACTGGAAAGCAGCCCTGGGGGAATGCGGTTTTTTTGGGCGTTGTATTCGGTTATGATTTTAGCCAGTTCATCCCGATCCTGGCAACGGACATGAAAAGCAGGGGGAAGCAGGGTCGAATCGCCCTGGGCTAATAAAGTTCCAGCCGCACAGATACCGATCACCCCCACCCCGCAGCCTGCATCCAGAACCCTCTGCGGCAAAGGAAGCCCTTGACGCTTGACCGCATCCCAGTGCTGGGAAAGTACTTTAAGCAGGAACCTGGTTCCCTTATCAATAGCCGCGGAACTGAACAGTCCTTGGGAAAGGGCAAAAGAGAAAACCTTACCCCGGAACTTAAAGCTCACTGTTTTGGTTGTATAGGCTTCCGCTCCCTTAGAGGAACTATCCCAGGGATTAATCGTTTACCCGTTCCACGTATTCTTTGGTTTCGGTATTGACCAGGATCTTATCATGCGCTTTGATGAAAAGGGGGACTCGGACGGTAAGCCCGGTTTCGGTAACAATGGGTTTGGTAGCCCCTGAGACCGTATCGCCTTTCACGTAGTTTTCGCTTTCAGCCACGGTAAAGACCACCTTATAAGGGATTTTAATATCAATCACCTTATCTTCCCAGATGGTAAGTTCATAGACGTCGTTCTCTTTAAGGTAGTACTTTTTGTCTTCCAGATCAGCTATAGGCACTTCATACTGCTCATAGGTTTCATTATCCATGAAGTGATAATAATCCTGGTCCGCGTATTGAAACTGGCAGCTAGGGTTACTCACCAGCGCATCCTCCACTTCCAATTGGGTAGGTATGGTCAAACTGAGGACCCCTCCGTCCTTGATACTTTTCATCTTGACCCTGGCAAAGGCGCCTCCTTTCCCAGGATTGACGAATTCCCGATCTACCACGATATAGGGCTGCCCCTTTTGAAGCAAACAGGTTCCTTTGGAGATATCTCCGCCTCGAATCATATATTCCTCACTTAATTTTAGAGGCATTTTCAAAATCTGATATTTTTGAAAATGCCTCATTCCTAAACTACCATGAGTATACCGAGCCGAAAGGTACATGGCAAGAGCCTTGCCTGGATCCATCTTGCGTCCGGTTGTGTCAAGGAAAGGTTTGCCGCTGTTCTGGATCGCCTTTTCAGGAGGAGCAATCGGGGTAAACTTTTTTGATCAATAGCGTAAAAAAGCTGCTTTGAGGTACTTGTATTTTTTTGCCCTTATGCTAGTTTTTTTCCTGCTTTTTCAGAAGCAATATCCGTATCTTTGGGAGAACTACACCAATGGCCCTTTCAGACAAAACTATTCTTCATGCCTTTCAAAAACAAGCCGCCCGTACCCTTAGCGTATTGCCTTCTCAGACGCAACGAAGGTTACCCTTACCTACGGTCAGGCCCAGAAGTATGTCAATTATGTGTCCCTAAAATTAACCGAGGCCGGGGTAGGCCGGGGCGATATTGTCGCGCTTTTCCTGGGACGGACCGGCTTCTTCCCGGTTGCGGTTTTCGGCGCATTTCAAGGGTAATGTTGTAGACTTAGAATTCATCCTAAACAAACGAAGAAACCCTCCAAATAAAAGAACAGGAGGGGAAACATGAAACAAAAAATCATGGGAGATAATTGATGCATTTTGGGAAAAGCAGCGCCCTTACACTGTCCCGTAAAGAACGGAACCCCAATAAACAATACCGATGAAGACTGGGTTGAGGCCGGCCTCTCCTGGTACGGAAAACGCTTGAGGCGATTTTCTATGTCCTGCGTACCGGAATACAGTGGAAGGCGCTCCCCAAGGACTTTGGCACCTCAAGCGCCGTCCACCGGTATTTCAGGTTTTGATGCGAGGAGGGCTTTTTCAAAGCCCTGTGGGTTGTCGGCCTTAGAACATATAATGAAGTCGAGGGTATCCAGTGGGAATGGTTAAGTGCTGACGGGTGTATGACCAAAGCGCCTTTGGCACAGGAAACAGTAGGAAAGAACCCCGCTGCCCGGAGGAAAAAACGGCAGCAAACGCTATATACTCGTAGATGGTAGGGGAGTACCGCTGTCCCTGGTCGTAACCGTATCCCCGCTTGAAATCCTGTTGGATGCTTTCGTTCTTATCCGTCCTGATATGGTTGAACAACCGCAACCTCTGTGTCTTGATAAGGGCTATAGCGGAGAGTCGGCATGAGAAACCGTCGTATTACGGGGATTCATTCCTCACCTCAAAGGCCGGGGAGAGGAGCAAATGGTGAAGAATATAAAGCCCGTCGTTGGGTTATTGAAGTATCCCATTCCTGGATAAATCGTTTTCGGAAACTGCTAATACGCTCTGAGAAACGGCAAACGTCATGTCATATATGGACTTACTTATGTTTGCATCTTCTTTTATTGCTTTCCCTAAGGCTCATATTATTTATAGATACTAATCTTTACAAAAATATTAACTCGTGATACAGTAAAAGCATGATGATAATAAATGATGGAAGAAAATTAAACCGTGAAGCACAGGCACAAATAAGAATTACAGCCGTACAACG
>JAISOX010000032.1 GCA_031275325.1 Treponema sp. | reverse complement strand
CTGACCATCACCGGCGCTATCAATGTCGTACCTTGGATAGATACGATGTGGGTTCCATCAGAAATCCAGGGGAAACCGGTTATCCGTATTGGGGATGATGCCTTTAGGGATCTATATTTAGGAAAGGTCTACCTTCCTGATGGATTGATTTCCATAGGAAACAACGCCTTTTCACAGAACTGGCTTGATCAGATTAAGATTCCTGATACGGTTACCCACATCGGTTCCATCGCTTTTCAGAGTAACAACCTGCAAAGCATCACTCTGGGCCGTATGCTTACCAGCATTGGAGACTATGCCTTTGACAACAATGCTATAACTGAAGTGGATATTCCTCCGAGAATCACCGCCATAGGCCCTGGAGTTTTCAACCATAACGCCCTGACCCGTATCACCATAGGCAGCAATGTTACTATTGGCAGTGACAGTTCCTTTGGCAGCTATGGCGCCTCTTTCCGGAGCTATTACAACGAGAGCAAAGGAAAAAAGGCTGGCGCCTATGTATATTTTGAAAAGGATACTTCCTGGAAGGAAGTGGTAGATTGAGGAAGTGGGTACTTGGCAGTCCAAGGGAGGCTATCAAACCGTATCGGGTCCCTACCAAAGGGAATAGGCCGATAGATCCCCCATTCATATCCGCTATGCTTGATCCTTAAAAAATGAAGGCGCTGACATGAGGGTCAGCCCTTAAAAAAAGAGTACACCTGCAGACCACATCGAACCTTTAGTTTGCCTTTCGCCGAACAAGAGGGTATATAGGGCTGTTTTTTCTCTCTTGCCCGTATTTCCTCTAGTACTCTGGAGATTTTCTTTTTTAAAGAAGTAAAGATAGCGTAATCTATCATATCCATCGGAGACTACGCCGGAATATAAGCAGCCTACTATAGGGGTCACGAGATATGCCCCTCATGCTTAACCGGGATAGTATCCTCAGCTACAGGGGGTGTAACCTTTTGGGCATACTGAAGCCCTAGAATCAAACCCTCTACCCTCTGCTTATTTTCATCAGATAGTTGCAGAAATTTAACTCGCAGTTGATCAGCCAAGGGTTGATCGTATTTTTTATTATCCATCGTACATCCCCTTTTTTATAACACTCTTTTTGAGAGTTATACTACTAGATTATGAGAGTATTGTCAATAAATATCATTCCAGTCATCAGGAAAGGTCATGTAAAACGAGATTTCTTTATATTAAGGATTTACCCATTGGCCTGCATTAGTGCTAGAGTTATCTATTTCCTTGATCTTCTAGGACTGAGCATACAAACTATGCTATGTAGGCCTAACGGCCGATCCACCCAGGAACCTCGTAAATCTCTTTAATTTTGGTAAAAAACTACTGGCATAGTGAGTTTCTTTATGGTATCCTTCATAGTATTGGAGATTGTATGTCCGTTAATGAACGTATCAAAGCCGTACGGCATTTCTTGAAACTGCCCCAGATAAAATTTGCTAAAGCGGTTTATATATCCAACGGGTACCTGGCGGAAATAGAATTGGGGAACCGCCGGGTAAACGAGCGGCTTATTCAACTGATAAGCTCTATTTTTGGGGTAAACAAAAGATGGCTGCAAACCGGGGAGGGGCGGATGTTTAATACTGCCGCAGAACATAACCTGGAACGGGTTACCACCCTTTTCAAAGAGTTGAATCCCGAGTTTCAGGACTATGTGCTCAAACAAATCGATCAACTCCTGGAACTGCAAAATCGCGGTACCAGTGCAGATGAACCATAAGTGCTCCATGATGCTCTAGTGGGTTGTTCGGAAACTTCAGTTTCCGAACAACTTCCGTTAAAAATACCGCAATTTCACAGCCTCAAGGCGAGAAAGTACAAGACTGCGGAGACAGCCAACCGGGTTGTTGAAGGTGAGCATACCCAAAGCCGCGTACCGGTGGATACATCGGGTACTAAAAATCCAGCATAGTAAGCACCCGTACTTGATACCGGTGATGCAGATGGGCGGTCCCTTGACAGGGGCTCTTTTTTATTTTAGGGTATTGTGAAATATTTCACAGAAAAACCAAAATAAGGAAAAAACAGGAGAAAATATGAAACGGGTATACAACTTTTCCGCTGGGCCTTCGATGTTACCCCTCCCGGTACTGAAACAAGCTGCCACGGAAATGACCGATGCCCAGGGCTCAGGTCAATCGGTGATGGAGATGAGCCATAGGTCTGGCGATTTTAAGCCTATCATTGAAAAAACTGAGGCCTTACTCCGTTCCCTCATGGAAATACCCGCAAACTACCGGGTCCTCTTTCTGCAGGGAGGGGCTTCTCTCCAGTTTGCTATGATTCCCCTGAACCTGGCAGGAACAGAACCAGGATCCCCGAAAAAAAAGGCCACCTATGTAGAAACCGGTATTTGGGCAAAAAAAGCTGCAGAAGAAGGGTCCAAATATGTGGATCTGGTCCTGGGGGCCTCCTCCCAAGATCGGGCCTATACCTATATCCCCAGACCTCCTGCGCCAAATCCGGGAGACGCCTATTATCACATCACCCTGAACAATACCATCGTGGGTACCAGGTGGCCGGAGTTACCCCAAACCGGCGCAGTCCCCTTGGTGGCAGATATTTCCAGCGCCATCCTCTCAGAACCGCTGGAGGTGTCCCGGTTCGGACTGCTCTATGCAGGGGCCCAGAAGAACCTAGGGCCTGCAGGAACCACGGTGGTGATCATCCGGGAAGACCTGATCGGTAAGGCCCCGTCCTGGACCCCGGCTATGCTCCGTTACGATATACATGCACATGAAGCATCCCTGTACAACACCCCTCCTTGTTATGGGATCTACATCATGGGATTGGTTCTGGAATGGCTCAAAGGTTTGGGGGGCGTTCCTGCTATAGCTGAACTGAACCGGAAAAAGGCGGCCCTGTTCTACGGGTATCTTGACCATTCCCGGCTGTTCCGTTCCCCCGTGGACCCGGCCTTCCGCAGTCTTATGAACATTCCCTTTGTGGCCACGGTAGCGGACCCAAGGGAACGGGCGAATCTGGAGACCCGGTTTGTCCAGGAAGCCGCTGCCCTGGGGCTGGTGAATCTTGCGGGACATCGCTTGGCGGGGGGTATGCGGGCAAGCCTGTACAATGCCATGCCCATAGAAGGGGTCCAGGAGCTTATCCGGTTTATGGAACGCTTTGAAGCAAAAGAAAAAAGGGGAACCCATGTTTCGCATACAAACCATGAATAAGATCTCTCCTCGAGGGCTTGAACGCTTTCCCCGAGACCGGTATGAAGTGGCCGGTGAGCTTCCCCATCCTGATGCTATCCTGGTGCGGAGCGCGGATATGCATGAGGTGAAGATCCCTGATACGGTTAAGGCCATAGCCAGAGCCGGCGCGGGGTATAACAATATTCCGATTGAGGCTTGCAGTAACCGGGGGATCGTGGTTTTTACTACCCCTGGAGGAAATGCCAATGCCGTAAAAGAACTGACCTTGGCCGCGCTTTTCATTGCTTCCAGAAATATCCTCCAGGGAACTGCCTGGGCTGCCACCTTGGCGGATAAAGCCGATGCAGTACCGGATCTGATTGAACAGGGAAAGGCTCAGTTTGAGGGACCGGAAATCCGGGGCAAGGTCCTGGGCGTGGTAGGTCTTGGGGCCATTGGGGTGATGACCGCCAACGACGCCCTGGCCTTGGGTATGGAAGTGATAGGCTACGATCCCTACATATCAGTGGACGCTGCCTGGAACCTCTCCAGGCAGGTAAGCAGGGCAGATACTCTGGAAGGACTCCTCGCTAAATCCGATTACGTGAGCCTCCACCTCCCCTTGACCGATACTACCCGGGGGCTTTTTAACGCGGAAAAATTCCGGTATATCAAGCAGGGGGCCCGGCTCATCAACTTTGCCCGGGGAGGATTGGTCAATGAAGGAGACGTCATCGCAGCCTTACACACGCAAAAAATAGCCCTCTATGTAACCGACTTCCCCTCTGCAGAACTCCTGGACTGTCCCCAGGCTATCTGTATCCCCCATCTGGGCGCCTCCACTCCAGAAGCAGAGGATAATTGCGCGGTGATGGCCGTACAACAGCTCATGGACTTCCTTGAAACCGGGACCATCAAAAATTCGGTTAATTTTCCCCGATGTTCCTTGGAACAGCGAGCGCTCCACCGGCTGCTGGTGGCAAACCGGAATATTCCCAACATGGTCGGTCAAATTACCACTATCCTGGCACGAGAGGGGATCAACATTATGGACCTGATTAACCATCACCAAGGGGAATATGCCTATAACATCATTGATACGGAACAGCAGATTCCTCTGGATACCCTGGAACAGATCCTCGCCGTGGAAGGGATTATCCGGGTGAGGAGTATAAGGGGATAAAAAACAGGAAAAATAGCGGGAAGTTTAGGGATCACCCCACAAGCCCCGTTTACCTTTTCGCGCGGCCTGTTCCAGGGTTTTGAATTCTTCTATAAAGTGAAAGGTATAGGAGACATAGGCATAGCCATACCCCTCCTGAATCAAGGCCGCGTTAAAGCAGCAGCCGTCCGGGGTATAGAGGTACGCAAGCAGCCGGCCATAACGGTCCCGCAGTTCCCAATCAAAGGCGAGATACACCGGTTTGCCCAGAAGCCTTGCCTTGGTAAAGTCGCTGGCCTCCTTGCCGAAACGCTCCACCGGCTTATGGGGATGGACCGTTTCAGGGGTATCCACCCCCAGCATACGGATGGTCTCTATGGTTTTCAGCTCAGGGGGAGGATTGGGGATCCGTACCCGCAGGGTGTCGCCGTCCACATGACCCACCACTTCCCCAGGAACCATCCGGGCTATTTCCCCCTGACTGCTTTCGGTGAGGTGTGTCTTATTGATCCGGTAGAGGCTTTTCCGGGGAGGGCTTGTTTTCGCAGGTAAGACCCCGCCTTGGGAGGGTACTGGAGGCTTGCAAACCGCACAGGCTTCATAACCGGATGTAAGCGCATCTTCCAGGGAGACCGCGATCTTTGAACGGCTGAGGGAGGTACAGGTCTCCCGGTGATATTTGCTTCCTGAATTGGTAACATACACCGTAGTATCCCCGGCTCCGAGCAAGAACAGCCCGCTGAGGATGCTGATGACCATCCCCCGGATCAGGGATCGGTTTATGGTAACTGGCTTCATGTTCAATAAACCCCTTGTTGACCAGGAATAGGGAAAGTATAGTGAGTTTAGTGGTATGGGTAAAGTACGAGTGCATAGATCAGGGCTCTTCTGCTTGCTGATCCTGGGGTTCTTTCCGCTCTATCCCCTGCAGGCGGATTTGGATGCCTTTAAAGACCATGTTGAAAAGATAGAAAAGAACAAGGCAGAGGACCAAACCCCTGCTTCTGAGGAGTCTAGTTCCTCAGAAGCGGAGAGCAGTTCCTTTGCAGCCTTCTTGTTTGACCTAGCCGGGGTATTATGGCTCTACAATAATACCTATCTCCACTATGGCGCCTATCCCTATTGTCAAGAGGGATACATTCAGCGGATCCCCATACCCATCTCAGATTTCCAAGAGCTTAACCCGCTCGTTTCATCTGGAGTGGAAAAGGGTAAATATTATTGGTTTTCCGCGGGTCTCAGCGCTTTTTATTTACAGGACATGGGAGGAGGCTCCTGGGTTTCTTTCAGCGGCAATGGGTATCAATTTATCGGGCCTTATGGGGATCTGTTCTTCATAAGCGACGGCAAGACTTTTTTAAATGGCCTTCGGGCAGGGATACATCTCTCTTTGTTACAGTTTAACCCTTTTAACGCCAGCCTGTACCTCCAATACCAGATGTGGACCGGGTTACTGTTCCGGCATAGCGGGGATTTCGGCCTGGAATTCCGGCTGTATCCGGTAAAGCCTCTTACCTTGAGGGCCAAAGTAGGGTTCCAGGTTTTTGAGTTCTTCTCTTTGGGAGAAGCGGAACTGGAAGCGGGGTTCATGTTCAAAGCCTGGGAGGGTTTTGCCGGATACCGGTGGTGGACCCTAACGGAAGCATCCCCAGAGCAATTGCTTTCATGGAGCGGTCCGTATCTCGGTATCCGGCGGTATTTTTAAGGAAGCCCTTGTCTTACCTCGGACAAGACCCTTGGCTTACCTTGGACAAGACCCTTGGCTTACCTTGGACAAGACCCTTGGCTTACCTTGGACAAGGCCCTTGCCTACCTCGGACAAGCCTCTTGTCTTACCTCGAACAAGACCCTTGGCTTACCTCGGACAAGACCCTTGGCTTACCTTGGACAAGACCCTTGGCTTACCTTGGACAAGACCCTTGGCTTACCTTGGACAAGACCCTTGGCTTACCTTGGACAAGGCCCTTGCCTACCTCGGACAAGCCTCTTGCCTTACCTTGGACAAGACCCTTGCCGCGGTGAAGCTACCCAACCCAGGATATACGTGAAGACGCTCTGCATGATGTAGGAACGAAGGGACGTACGCCGTTCCCACTCACCAAACCGCCCCTCATAACGCCCGCCGCAGGCGTTAAATCACCCAGTCCCAGAATGCATTCTGATCCAATTCTTCCTTTTCGCTCCGGCGCTGATCATCAAGCTTGTACTGCAACTCAGGATTTTTCACACTCACTTTGGTCTTTTCCGGTATGGATTTTGTTACAAAAGCGTTGCTCCCTATCACCACCCCCTCGCCGATCACGGTGGCGCCCCCAAGGATGGAAGCGCCGGAATAGATGGTTACGTGGTTTTCGATGGTGGGATGACGCTTTACCCCTTTAAGGGTTTGACCGCCTCGGGTGGAGAGCCCTCCAAGGGTAACGCCCTGGTAGATTTTCACATAATTGCCGATAACCGTGGTTTCCCCTATCACCACCCCTGTACCGTGGTCGATGAAAAAGTGATGGCCGATGACCGCTCCCGGATGAATATCAATTCCAGTAACGCCGTGGGCATGTTCCGTCAAGATCCGGGGGATCAGGGGCACTGCTAGTTCGTAGAGTATGTGGGCAAGGCGGTACACGGTAATCGCATATATCCCCGGATAGGATGAGATGATTTCGTCCAGGCTATAAGCAGCAGGATCCCCATCGTAGGCAGCGGAAACATCCGCGGCGAGATGTTCCCGGACTTCCGGCAGCCGGGATAAAAACTGAAAACAAATATCATCCGCTTTGCCGGCGATTATCTCCTTGCCAAGTCCCGCGTAAGCGCTGCTGTAGTAAAGGGATCGGGCGATCTGTTCTTGCAGAACATAAGCGACTTCCTCCAGCATATCCCCGGTGTAGTATTCCACCGAAGAAGCGGAAATATTTTTCTTGCCAAAATAGCCGGGGAAAATGAGGGATCGCAGCTTTTCCACGATGTCTATGACGCGGCTGCGGTTAAGGATGTTGCTGGAATCAATTTTGATAATCTCCTCATGGGTCATATAGCTTTGGATGAGTAATTCCGTGAGATATTTAAGACGGCTGCCTGCGGTTTTTTCCATGTATTCATTCCCTTTGGCCGGTCAATTCATAGAGGGCCTGTACCAGTTTGTCCAGTTCCTCAAAGGTATTGTAGAACGCCACCGAAGGCCGCACGGTCCCCTCAAGGCCCAGGAAGCGCAGTACCGGCTGGGCGCAGTGATGGCCCACCCGGAGGGCGATGCCTTTGGCGTTGAGAAAGGTTCCCACTTCCTCGTTACTGTGCCGGTCAAGCACAAAGGAGAGGACGCTCGCCTTATGCGGGGCGGTTCCCACCAGGCGCAGTCCCGGCACGCGGGCCAGGGCCTTCATGCCGTACTCGACCAATTCCTGCTCCCAGCGGGCGATGTTTTCCATGCCAAGGGCATCCACATAATCCAGCGCCGCGCCAAGCCCTACCGCGTCCGCGATGTTTCCGGTCCCAGCCTCAAACTTGGCGGGATGCCTCTGATACAGAGTCCGCTCAAAAGTAACGTCCGCAATCATGTTGCCCCCTCCCTGGTAAGGCCGGGCCGCTTCCAGGACCTCATCTTTGCCGTAGAGTACCCCTATACCTGTGGGGCCGAAGATCTTATGCCCTGAAAAGACATAAAAGTCCCCGTCCAGGGCCGCAACATTGACCGGCAGATGGGAAACCGCCTGAGCGCCGTCGATGAGGATCCGCACCCCCTGGGAGTGGGCAATCTGTACCAATTCCGCTGCGGGCGTAACCGTACCCAGGGCATTGGACACCTGGGTTACCGCGGCAAAACGGGTACGGCGGTTGAAGAGCCTTTCGTACTCCGAAAGGATGATCTGGCCGCTTTGATCAATGGGCGCTACCCGGATACAGGCGCGGGTTTCTTCCGCGATGAGCTGCCAGGGAACGATGTTGGCGTGGTGTTCCAGCATGGTGAGGATGATTTCATCCCCAGGTTTGAGGAACGGTTTCACATAGGCCTGGGCCGCCAGGTTGATCCCTTCGGTCGCGCCCCGGACAAAAACGATGTTCTCCGGCGACCGCGCTCCGATGAAGCGGGCGATCTTTTTCCTGGCCGCTTCCAGCGCGTCAGTGGCCCGGGCAGCGAGTTCATGCGCGCCCCGGTGGACGTTGGAATTCTCGTGTTCGTAAAAATAGGTCAGCCTGTCGATCACCGCCCTGGGGCGCTGTGTAGTAGCCGCATTGTCCAGCCAAATCAGGTCATGGCCGTTTACCTTTTCCGCGAGGATGGGAAAATCAGCCCGGATAGCGGCAAGGCTTTTGTTCCCAATAGCCCGGGACAGGGAAGGGTCTGCGGATGGCGGGGGGAAAGGGATTTCCTGTTCCAGGGGAGGGCCTTTCTCCTGGCCCAATGGAACTACCCTCGGAGAAACCGCGCTTACCGGTCCAGGAGGCCTTGCGGGGGCATCCCCGCTGAAGGACCTGCGGCCCAGGGAGGAGGCTTCCGCCTCCCCTGAAAATTCGGGAAACCAAAGGGACGCCCAGGAAGCGATTTCCCCTTCTGATGGAAGGCCGTAAACGGCGGGATCAAACGGGGTTTTGGGTATAGTCATAGTAATCACCGACTTCTACGTCTTCCAGCACTGCCAGCGCGTCTACTGCAAGGATAGCCGCGGAGCAATAAACCGAAAGCAGATACGAGGCAAGGCCCTGGTCGTCTATGCCCCGGAACCGCACGGAAAGACCCCGGGACTGCTCATTGGGAACCCCGGTCTGGTACAGGCCGATGACGCCCCGCTTTGCTTCGCCGGTCCGGACCAGCAGGATGTTGGTCTTGCCGGTTTTGGCCTTGGGGTTTTTCAGGCCGTCCACGAACAATTTGTCCGTGGGAATGAGGGGAATGCCCCGCCAGGCAATGAAGGTTCCTCCCGCAAGGCTTACCGTTGCCGGCGGCACCCCGCGGCGGGTGCATTCCCGGGCAAAAGCGGCAATGGCCCGAGGGTGGGCCAGGAAGAAGGAGGGTTCCTTCCACACTTTGGTGATGAGCTCGTCCAGATCGTCAGGCATGGGCCGGCCATAGCGGGGCTGGATGCGCTGGGAATCCGCAGCGTTTTTGAGGAGGCCGTAGTCATCGCTGTTGATGATCTGGCTTTCCTGCCGTTCCTTGAGGCTTTCTACTGCCAGGCGGATCTGTTCCTGGGTCTGATCATAGGGGGAACTGTACACGTCCTGAATTGCGGTATCCACGTTAATAATCGTGGCAATAGAACTCAGGCGGTACTCCCGGGGCTTGGACTCATACTCAATGTACCCCTGGGGTATGTCCACCTTTTTCGGGTCCTGGCTGCAAAGCGCGTCCAGCGGCGTATCCCCTTCCACCACCCGGTTCACCCGGTACAGGCCCGCTTCAAGGCCCTTGAATTCCAAAACCCTGCTGAGCCACTTGGGGGTCAGCGCGCCGTACTGGGGAGGCGTTTTGGTAACATTCGTAAGCTGATATGCCGCGTCCCGCCCCAATGTATGCGTTATTTTGTCTGCCATAATTCATCTCCTTGCATAATGCAATAAATGTTAATAGAGCCGTCCTCAACCGCAGTTGGGAAACCGTCTCAAAATATCCATCCCGGAATATCCGGCGTTTACGTCCGCGAAGGAACGCTCATGTTCACGAATTATTCGGATGCATGACCGTTAATTCGTATAATTCGCAGATTCTTATAGTCGAACTCTCGTTTACTAACCCCAAGTTCTGAGTTAATAGCTCCGAGTTCAGGGTTATTAACTTCGAGTTCTGAGTTATTAACCTCACGTTCCAGGTTTGTAACTCCAGATTCTGAGTTAATAGTTCCGCGTTTCAGGTTACTAACCCCACGTTCTGCGTTAATAGCTCCATATTCCGAGTTATTAACCTCGAATTCCAGGTTAATAACTCCAGGTTCTAGGTTAGTAACTCCGAGTTCCGCTGTTGTAATTCCACGTTCTGAGTTAGTAACCTCACGTTCCGGGTTAATAGTTCCGCGTTTCAGATTACTAACCCTAAGTTCTAGGTTATTAACCCCACATTCCAGGTTTGTAACTCCAGATTCTGAGTTAACAGCTCCGAATTCCGGGGTTGTAACTCCACGTTCCAGGTCAATAACTCCGGGTTCCACGTTAATAAACAGGAAAACTGCTATCCACTTTTTGCGCCCAGCCGTTCACCCCATCCCTAAGATTGAGGAGACGGCCGGTATACCCCGCTTCCCGCAGCGCCCGGATAGCAAACACGCTGCGCTGGCCGATTTTGCAGATGAACACCGCGTCCACCTGGGGATTGAACTCATCCATACGGCGGGCCATCTGTCCCAGGGGTATGGGCTTGGCCTGGGGAAATTTGACAATGGCCCGTTCATGGGGTTCCCTGATGTCAATGATCTGCAAAGGATCCCCCGCGTCCAAACGGGCCTTCAGTTCCTCAGGCTCAATGATCTCTACCGGCGTTTCCTCCTTTTTGAGTCCGCAAAACTGTTCGTAATCAATGAGTTCGCGGATGACAGGATTGTCCCCGCATATCGGGCAGCCGGGGTCTTTGTCGATCCGCAATTCCCGGAACTTCATCTTCCAGGCGTCAAAGAGCAAGAGCCTTCCCACAAGGCCAGCGGATTGATTGGGCGAATTCGTACCGGAACCGGCGATGAGCTTGATCACTTCGTTGGCCTGAATCGTACCCACCATACCCGGCAACACCCCTATCACGCCGCCTTCCGCGCAGGAAGGGACCAGTCCAGGAGGAGGGGGTTCAGGATAAAGACAGCGGTAACAGGGCCCCTGTTTCGCGTAAAACACCGACGCCTGCCCTTCAAACTGAAAAATGGAGCCGTACACATTGGGGATACCCAAGAGTACGCAGGCGTCGTTCACCAGGTAGCGGGTCTGGTAATTGTCCGTACCATCAGCCACCACATCGTAGTCTTTCAGAATCTCCAGGGCGTTTTCACTGGTGAGCATGGTATTATAAGGAATCACCTTACAGTACGGATTGATACTCTTGATCCGGTCCTGGGCGGAAGCCACCTTGGGCCGCCCTATGTCCCGGGTACCGTGGATCACTTGGCGCTGAAGGTTGGACGCTTCCACAAAATCAAAGTCCACAATCCCCAAAATCCCCACTCCCGCAGCGGCCAGATACAGGAGCAGCGGCGCGCCGAGGCCTCCGGTCCCTACCACGAGTACCCGGGCCGCCTTGAGCCGCCGCTGCCCTTCTATCCCAAGCTCAGGCAAAAGCAGGTGCCGGCTGTAACGGCTGATTTCATCATTGGTAAGTTCAGGAAGCTCCCGGTCTTGTATCACCCCCTCCATCAGCAGAGGCCCCCCGCTATTGCCGGTACCAGCATGATTGTTTCTCCATCGGGAAGGGGGGTGTCAAGGCCTTTGAGTTTTTTGATGTTCGTCTCCCCCACAAAAACATTGATAAAGGAACGCAGTTCCGTCCCTCCCTCCTGGTAGAGATGCGGTTTTAGGTCAGGATAGGCTTGAGCCAGCCCGGCTATGGCTGCGCCGGCGGTCGCCGCCTCTACCTGTACTTCCCTCTGCCGGTCCGTGAAGTTCCGCAGGGCCGTAGGTATCTGAATAGTTACTGCCATACAATTTCCTCCTCTGTAAAAGCGGCTCTGTCCGCTGCAAGTTCCCAACTGGTCAGGATATCCGCCTTGCCCCCTGCTACTGAAACAATGAGGTAGGAGTAAAAGGGCAGGGCCTGTTCCCGGTCGTAGTCCGAAGGCCGAGCGGGATGATCCGGATGGGAATGGTAAAAGCCGATGATGTCCAGGTTCAGGGCACGGGCTTCCTTTTCAGCCTTCATAAAATCTTCAGGCTCTATTTTGAAACGGTGGTACTGTTCCTCTGCTTCACGGGCGTTGCCTATGGGGATGAGGGCTTCCATCTTTCGCTCCCCTGCATCCTTGAGTATCCCCAGAACAAAGCCGCAGCATTCATTGGGATAGGCCTTTTCTCCCTCATTCATGACAGCTTGCCGTAGATCTACGGGGATTTCAAGCATGAGCGCCTCCTCCGGCAGAGGCCGCCAAATCCTCCTCCCAGTCCCAAAAGGAGTCCGATACGTAGCGGGTTCCGGTGTCGCACAAAACCGTAACCACCACGGAAGATGCGGGCACAGTTTCCGCCACCATGAGCGCGGCAAGCACGTTGGCAGCGGAACTCACGCCGGTATAAAGTCCTTCCTCCCGGGCAAGCCGCCGGGCCATGGTATAGGCCTGCTCTGTATTTACTTCGATAAACCGGTCGGCCTGTTTTTCGTCATAAAAACCCGGCTTGATAGTACTGGCCATGTGTTTTGTACCTTCAATACCGTGAAAAGGGGAATCCGGCTGGACGGCAATCACGGTAACCCCGGGATTCAGTTCCTTGAGCCGCCGGGAAATCCCCATAAAAGTACCGGAAGTCCCCATGCCGCAGATGAAGTGGGTTACCCTGCCCTGAGTCTGTTCCCATATTTCCACACCAGTACCCGTATAATGGGCCTTCCAGTTGGCGTCGTTGTTGTATTGGTTCGGGTAAAAGTACTTCTCCGGATGGGCTTCCGCTTCAGCCCGGGCGGCAAGATACGCGCCGTCGGAACCTTCCAGCGGGCTGGATTCCACTATTTCCGCGCCGTAGTGGCGAATGATCCCCTTCCGTTCCGCGGAGGCGTTGGCGGGAAGGAACAGTTTGACCGGAAATCCCAGGGCGGCCCCTGCCATCGCATAAGCGATACCGGTATTGCCGCTAGTAGCATCAATGATTGTCTTGCCGAAAACCAGTTTTCCTTCGGCTATAGCCCCCAGGATCATGGCCCTGGCGGCCCGATCTTTAACGGAACCCGAAGGGTTGTAGAATTCAGCCTTGCCATAAAGCCTAAGTCCAGCGGGTCGGCCTCGGCCAGGCTTGAGAGAGATTTTTGATAATTCCAAAAGGGGCGTAGCCCCCACCGTATCCAGTATCGTCATATTCGATGTATTTATCCGATAGATATAATAGGATATTATCAAAAAGCTCATCTGTCAAGGGGACGCATTGCCTCATAAAAAATCTAACCGAAAAAAGGTCATGCCTCATAATAAAAATCTAACCCAACTATGCTTACCCGAAGGAGGGTTCGGGAAGCATCATGGGGTTACCACTGAACA
>JAISOX010000060.1 GCA_031275325.1 Treponema sp. | reverse complement strand
GGTCTCCGCGCCGTTAAGGATATTGGCGATGATGGAAGAGTAGATCGGCAGATGTACGTTCCCCGTGTTAAAGGAACTGGACATGTCGTCGGTGTTCAGCATCACCGTTAGTTTTACTGATGAACCGGATTCCTCCAGACAGGAGATACAGTCCGCCGCGTAACGGGCTGGGATGAAGGCGTAATCGTAATCATTGGTCCGCAGTTCATTCAAAAACGAATCCAGGTCCCATACGCTGTGGGGCTGGACGTTAAGGCTGTTGAAGGCGATCAACAGGGACTGCAGGAAGGCGGGCCTGTCCTCGTAGATCAGCACCCGCTTGCCGGGCTCCTCCACCTGGGCAATGGGCTTGGAATTGTTGTAGGCCTGGACAACCGCGGCGGTAAAGACGGAGCCCTTGCCGTAAACGCTTTTCGCGGTGATGCTTCCCCCCATGGCCTTGCAGAAGGCGTTGGCAATGGTAAGCCCCAGGCCCGTGCCTTCAATGTCGTGGTTATGCTCCATGTCCAGGCGGGTAAACTCCTTGAACAGGTGTTCCATGTCCGCCTGCTTTATGCCGACCCCCGTATCTTCGACATCGAAGACGATCCGTACCTGGTTGTCGCCGAAGGGGGAGGGGGGGGCCGGCTCTTTTTTGATAATAAGTTTTATGTGCCCCGTCTTGGTGTACTTTATCGCGTTGTTCACCAGGTTGATCAGGAGCTGGCGGATCTTCACCTCGTCGCCGATAAGTTCCCCGGGGATACTGCTGTCCAGGTCCACAAAAAGGTTCACCGGGCTGTCCAGAAGGCGCAGGCGGGCGATATTGATGACGTCGTTTATCATCGATGCCATGTTGTAGGGGTTTGCCTCTATCGAGATTTTCCTGATTTCGATTTTCGCGAAATCGAGGATATTGTTGATAATGGAAAGCAGAATATTCCCCGCCTGCCTGATGATGGACACGTCTTCGTAAACGTCGGAGCCTATGTCCTTGCGCAGTATTATTTCCGACATTCCCAAAATGGAGTTCAGGGGGGTGCGGATCTCGTGGCTTACCTGGGCCAGGAACGATGATTTGGCCCTGTTTTCCTCGTCGGAACGCATCTTGTCCATGGACAGGCGCAGGAGGAAATAACAGAGGATCAGCATCATGCTTAAACTGGTGACCGAATATATGACGGACATGGTATACACATCGTGGAAATATTCGTCCTTGGGGAAGGCCAGGCCCGCGTACCAGCCGCTGAAGGTTCTCCGGTAGAAGGCCACCACATCGGTATCCTGCGTGTTTGTTAATTTTATGCTGCTGATGACCTCCGATCCCCTCCTTAGCCGCCGTTCCAGTTCCGCGTACTGGGGCCCTATAATTTCCAGGGGCACATTCTCGAAATGGGCAATCGGGTAGGATAGGAAACACAGGCGGCTGTCGGTCTGGGAAACCGGGCCGATCAGGAAGCCGTAGCCCCCGGTCTCCGCCTGGGAGAACTCCATGGAGCCGGCGATCTCCCGGAGGCTTATGTTGATGCCCAAAAACCCGTAGTTCTCCCCGTCTCCCCGCTGCAGCTTGGAGGCGATCGTGATGATCTGGCTGTTGGACCGGGGGCTCTGGTAGGGGATGCTGACGATGATCCGGCCGGGATTGGCGTCGGCCGGGGAGTACCAGGGAAGATCCTCCGGCCTAAAACCGGCAGGGGGCTCCCAGGGATAGCCGCTGATAAAGATACCCTCCATGCGCTCATTGCCGGGCCTGTACCAGAACACGTTTTGGTAGCCTATGGCGTGGGTGTCGATGGTGTTAAAGGTGTTGTTGATGGAAGTCAGGTACTGCTGCACCTCGCCGATGTCCAGGCTCTCCTTCTGGCTGATCTGTTTCTCTGTTATGGCGATGCCCAGGCTTATCAGGGCCGTTTCGGATTCCCGCAGCCTCGCGTCGATCCGTTCCTCGGCAATGGCCAGCATCTCCTCCGCGCTCCTGAGCATGTACTGTTCCACGTTGGAAGCCGCCCAGGCGCAGCCAAAGATGATCATAAAAAGGAATATGGCAAAAACGATAAAAAGCTGAACGGAATTTTCTTTCAATAGCGTCTTTATGTCCATGTTTGTTATCCAAGTCTATAAAATCTGTCCATACATCTTATGGACTCCTATCCGCGGGTCCGCGGATTCCCCGGTAAGGGCAGGCGCGCCGGTTTCATACAAAAAGGGGCGCATACGGGTTCCGCCCCCGAAGCGGCCGGCTTGGGGACAGACACTTACGGCTGTTCCAAAACTTCGGTTTTGGAACAGCCGTAGTTTAACGCGGGTTCGACAATTCCGCGCAAGGGATTGTAGGGATGCGAAGCAGCCGCGCCGCAGGCGGGGCCGGAGCGGGAGCGCAGTCCCGAAAAGCCCGGTTTCCGGTGTGAAACACCGGAAATGCGCCCATATTCCGTTACCTACATTGTCTTGAACCCACGTTAATTTATGTATACCGTTTATGATAGCACCAGAACGCCGAAATAACATCCCTGGCGATGGAAAATCACCAAAGTTTGATATATAGTAGGGGGTATGGAATTTGCTAAGAAACGGGTTGCCCTGGTGGATGACGACATTACAAGCCTGGCTTTGGGCAAAGGTATTATGGCGGATCAGTACGACGTGGTCACCATACCTTCCGGTGAAAAGCTGTTTCAATTCCTGGGGAGGGTCCGGCCCGATCTTATCCTTCTGGACGTTGATATGCCGGTGATGAACGGCTACGAGACCCTGAAAAAGCTCAATGCCCAGCCGGAGTACCAGGACATCCCGGTCATCTTTCTGACCAGTATGAGCGATACCGCCAACGAGATAGAGGGCCTTAACCTGGGGGCGGTGGACTATATCTCCAAACCCTTTTCCCCGCCCCTGCTGCTCAAGCGGCTGGAACTGCACCTGAAGGTGGTTTCCCAGCAGCGGGAACTGATCAACTACAACAACAACCTCCAGGAAATGGTAAAGGCCCGGACCAAGACCATCCTGGACATGCAGAATTCGGTTCTTAAGATCGTGGCGAACCTGGTTGAAAGCAGGGACGAGATAACCGGGGGCCATGTGGAACGGACCCGCCGCTACCTGTCGATCCTGCTGGACGGTCTTGTGAAGATGGGCCTTTATACCAATGAAATCGAAGGCTGGAACCAGGAGTTCTTTCTCCAGTCCTCCCAGCTTCACGACGTGGGCAAGATCTCCATCCCCGATAAGATCCTGTTAAAACCGGACAGGCTGACCCCCGAAGAATTTAACGAAATGAAAAACCACACCCTCTTTGGGGTGCGGATCATCGAGGCCATCCAGAAGGAGACCCCGGAAAGCAGCTTCCTGTCCCACGCCAAGATCCTTGCCGGCTACCACCATGAAAAATGGGACGGCACCGGCTACCCCTACGGTCTTAAGGGGCTGGACATTCCCCTGGGGGGCCGGCTTATGGCTATCGCCGATGTGTACGACGCCCTGATTTCCGCCCGGCCCTATAAAAAGCCCTTTACCCACGAGGAAGCGGCCCAGATTATCATCGGCGGCAGGGGCGTCCAGTTCGATCCCGATCTTACGGACGTGTTCATTGCGGTGGCCCATCTTTTTGACCAGGCCGCCGGCAAGGTCCGCAAAGGCGTTTTCTCCTAATACCGTTTCGCCGCGTACTCCACCCAGCCCCCGGCTTCCACCAAAGCACGCTCAAAGCCCTTGAGCACAAACGGAAAGATATGTTCTTTATCCCCTGCTTTAAAATGTAAGGTACTGGCAGCGGTATTGACGGAAAGGACGGTCTTGGTTCCTCCAAATTCCTGAAACAGGGCCGCAAGGCTTGCCGCGGGAAGCTCTGCAGCGATCATGCCGCAGTTGTACATATTCTGCCGGAATATCCGGGCAAAACTTTCCGCAATAACGATATGGATCCCTTTTGCTTCAAGCGCCCAAGGAGCGTGTTCCCGGGAACTGCCGCAGCCGAAATTCGCCCGGCTTACAATCGCCCCGATTCCAGCAGTATCCCGCAGGGGATCAAAACCAGGAAGTTTTAAATCTTCCAGCAGATAGGGTTTGAGGGCTTCCTTGGAATTCTCGGTCAAATATTTTGCCGGAATAATCTCATCGGTGTTGATATCCTTGCGATCTAAAAACAACACCACACCGCCAAATGGTTTCATACTATACTCCTCTACTCCTGCATCGTTATGGAAGGTCTTCCGGGCTTGCGATATGCCCCAAGATCGCAGTAGCCGCCGCAGTAGCAGGGCTCATTAAGTGAACCATACCGCCTTTGCCCATGCGGCCGTAAAAGTTGCGGTTCGTGGTAGCAGCGCATACCTCTCCTGGAGCCAGAACGCCGTTGGACATTCCCAGGCATGCTCCGCAGGTCGGATTGGTAACGCAGAAACCCGCCTCGTGGAACAAGGAGATGAGCCCTTCCTTGAGGGCCTGGGCATATACGCCGGGAGTGGCTGGGGCAAGAATGGCCCGGACCCGCTGGTTAATCGTCCTGCCCTGAATCACCCGGGCAGCCTCCCGGAGATCTTCAATGCGTCCGTTGGTACAGGACCCGATATACACCTGATCCACCGCAGTACCCCGCAGTTCCCGAATCGGTTTGACCTGATCCGGTTTATACCCTACCGTAGCCAGCGGCTCCAGATCAGTACAATCCAGGCTGATCCTACCGGCGTACACCGCGTCGTCCTCGCTCCACCATGAGGTAAACCCAGCCAAGGCCGCCTCTTTGGTTTCGTAGGTCTTATCCCCCTCTGGGCCAATGAACGGCCACAAGTACTCCACCGTGGTTTTATCGGGCATACAAACCCCGGAAGTTGCCCCGGCTTCTACCGCCATGTTACACAGGGTCATCCGTCCCTCCATGCTCAGGGTATCCAGCACTGGTCCCCGGAATTCCATCACCATATCAGTGGCCCCGGCAACCCCAATCTGGGCAATCACCGCGAGGATCAGGTCCTTAGCAAAGACCCCGGGTTTGAGAGTACCCGTAAGCCGGATATGGAGGGTTTCAGGCTTCTTGAACGCACAAACCCCCTTGAGTATCCCCACTTCCAGGTCAGTGGTTCCTACTCCTGCAGCGAACGCGCCAAACGCGCCGTGCGTGCAGGTGTGGCTGTCTCCCATGATGACGGTGTATCCGGGCCGGACAAAACCTTTTTCCGGGAAGAGGGCATGACAGACCCCGTTTCGGCCAATATCAAAAAAGTCCTTGATCCCATGCCGTCTGGCCCAATCCCGGAGGATCTTTCCCTGTTCCGCGGTCTTTGAATCCTTGGCAGGGCTCACATGGTCTATCACCACCTTGATTTTCGACGGATCAAAGACCTGGTCAAGGTTTTTACTCACCAGATCGTTAATGGCAATAGGCGTGGTTATCTCGTGGCAAAACACCCGATCCAGTCTCAGCACCCAGGTTTCCCCAAAAGGCCGATCTGCGACATGGGTATCAAATATTTTTTCTGCCAGGGTTTTACCCATATACACCTCCCTTGTTTATCTCATGTTGCTGCTGCGGGTTTAAGTTCCCGTAGGCTTTTCCCAATACTCCCTTGGGCGGGGAAATGATCCATAATACCCGGAGCGGCTCTGTACCGGCGTTGGCCAGTACATGAGGCGCGTCAGACCGGAAACTGATGGAATCTCCCCAAGCTAGTTCATAGGTATGGTTTCCCAAGCTCAATGTCCCCTTCCCTGCTTCCACCATACCGAGCTCCCAGCCCTGATGACCGTATTCGGTACTGCCGGTTTGGGCGCCCGGTTCAAGGGTGATACAATAGGCCTCAATACCCCCCAGGTGATCCGGTACTTCAAGCTGGGCCAGCCGTTCGTACCGGACCCCTGGTTTGGTAAAGGAAAACCGTTCATGGCTTCTGGTGATCTGCACTGGACGGGCCCGGCGATAATCCGCAAAAAGATACTCCAGGTCCATATCCAAAGCCTCTGCCAGGGCCAAGAGGGTATCCAGGGCAGGGGAAACGCGGTTCCGCTCAATTTGGGAAACTAAGCTCTCACTTACTCCGGCCCGATCCGCCACTTCCCGCAAGGTAAGGGACCGCCGTTCCCGAAAGGCTCGTATTTTCTCACCAAATTTTTCTATCGAATACGCCATGATCTCCAATCTTTAATAATACTATAATATATACAGTATACTTAAAGTCCAAGAATATGGTCAATACCGAAACTCAGGGTAATCCAAAGGATTCTTAATCCTGAGGGATATTGCCTCTCCCTGCTTTTAAGAGTATGCTACGTTTAAAGTTCCCTGAAAGGAGTTTAATGTGCCGGAACCAGTAAAACGGGACCCTCAGGCCCCAAAATTTCTTGACATTACCATAAAGGACAATGATGGTAAGGTATGGTCTACTGTTTATGCTCAGGCAAAGGATTTTTCCACCGGTTCAGTCGGTTATTACGCTTCTGATAAGATTACCAATCCGGAAAGCGCCGAACGATACCAATGTAGTTTAAGTTTTACCCTCATAGGATCAAAACCAGGGAAATAATCCTAAGCTATGGGACATATCGTGAGTTTGACCAGTCCCTGCCTCTGAAGCAGGTTCGGGAGGTTTGAGGGACCGTCCTTTGCCTCGCCGAACTTGGTATAGAGGCCGTCATCATATAGAGGAGTATCATAATGATAAGCAGGAATCCTTGTATCGCCCACATAAAAGCAGGGTATCTTTTCCCTGAAATCGCGAAGCGGCGAAGGGAATTTGCCGCAGCCCACCCGGAAGGGAAGATCATAAGCCTGGGTGTGGGAAACACCACTGAGCCTATCCTACCCCATATCAACCGCGGCCTCATGGAGGGCGCCCGGCAACTGGGCAGGGTCGAGGGTTATTCAGGCTACAGTGATGAGGGGCTCCGGTCCCTCCGGGAACGGATCAGCCAGGTTTTTTATGGGGGTCAATTCACGGTCGATGAAATCTTCATTTCCGATGGAGCCAAGTGCGATATAGGCCGGCTCCAACTCCTCTTCGGCTCAGGCGCTCAGGTGGCGGTGCAGGACCCTTCCTACCCAGTATATGTGGACGGTTCGGTCCTCATCGGCGCTGCCGGACCCTGGGCTGGAACCGGTTACCAAGGGATCAGGTACCTTCCCTGTACCGCAGAAAATAGCTATTTCCCGGATCTGTCCGGCTTTCCCGTTAATGGACTTTTCTATTTTTGTTCCCCCAACAACCCCACTGGCGCCACTGCCACCCGGGAGCAGCTCAGGGCTTTGGTCAATGCCGCCCTGCGAAAAGGGGGAATCATCGTTTTTGATGCTGCCTATAGCGAATATATCCGGGACCCTGCATTGCCCAAGAGTATCTTCGAGATACCAGAGGCCAGAACCTGCGCTATTGAAGTGAATTCCTTTTCCAAATCCGCGGGGTTTACCGGGGTGCGGCTTGGGTGGACCGTGGTTCCCCAGGAACTGGTGTATGCCGGAGGTGAAAAGGTCAATGCGGACTGGAGCCGGATCTGCGGCACCATCTTCAACGGGGCATCAAACATCGCCCAGGCCGGAGGCTTGGCTGCCCTGGAAACCGAGGGCCTCATGGAGATTCGGGAACTGACGGATTTCTACCTAGGCAATGCGAAACTCATTCGTTCCGCCTTACAGCAGATGGGGATTTCCTGCGTAGGAGGGGACCATTCACCCTACATCTGGGCTCATTTTCCCGGCAGGGACAGTTGGGAAGTGTTTTCAGAGATCCTGGAAACCTGTCAGGTAGTAACCACCCCCGGTTCAGGATTCGGCCCTGCAGGGCAGAGCTTTATACGGTTCTCGGCTTTTGGACACCGGCCAGATGTGGAGGAAGCCTGTAAGCGTTTGGGAAGATTGGCTAAGGGGTAAGCCCCCAAAAGCCAGAACATCCTGGGGCAGCGCTTTTTTTGCTATGAGGGGCCGATATTTTTCTTGACAATTCGGTAAGACCGTTCCATCATAGTAGATTAAAGACAAGATAGCACGAATGATTGCACTACAAGGAGCGCTTCTATGAGCCAGAGGACGGATCTGATCAAAAATGTTGCCATAGCCGGTCATGGCGGGACTGGTAAAACAAGTCTATTTGAACATCTGTTATTTGCAGGAGGGGTCATTCCCAAGGCTGAAACCGTAGAATCCGGTAAAACCATCGCTGATTCAAGCCCTGAAGAAATTGAGCGGAAGATCTCGATCCATGCGGCGATGGCGCATATTGAACGAAATGGTAAAAAGATCAATATGTTTGACACCCCTGGTTCTTCTGATTTTGTGGGGGATGTGATTTTGACCTTCCGGGCTTCGGAGTTTGTCCTCCTTACCGTGGACGGCCGTGCTGGGGTACAGATTGGAACTATCAAACTCTGGCGGGACCTTCAAAGCCGTGCAAAACCACGGGGTGTTTTTATCACCAAAATGGATGATGAACGCGCGGATTTTACCAAAACCCTGGAGGACATAAAAGAAAAATGCCAGGTTGATCCGGTAGTCTTTACCCTGCCTATGGGGTCTGGTCCTCAATACAAAGGGGTGATTGATGTCCTGCATGAGCAAGCGTATATTGCCCAGGGGGAGGCCTTGGAAAAAGAAGCGGTCATTCCTTCGGAGTATCAGCGTGTTGTGGCTACGGCGAAGGAACGGATCATCGAAGCCGCTGCCGAGGGGAATGACGATCTCATGGAACAGTACCTGGAGGCCGGTACCCTGGATGCAGCAGGAATACACCAAGGACTGGTCGAAGCCTTGGCAGCGAACAAGATCCTCCCTGTCTTTGCCGGGGTTGCCCTTAAGAATTCCGGGCTGATTCCCTTCCTCGAATTTATGACAGACCTAGCGCCAGGTCCCCAGACCGCTCAAGACACGGTTCTTGACGAAGCAGGGGTATCCCAGAAGATCCCCATCGATCCTGATAAGCCCTTGGCGGCTTTGGTTATCAAGACCAGCTACGATCAGTTCTCAGGAAAGCTCTCGTGGTTAAAGATCATCCAAGGCAAACTTTCCGCAGATTCGGAAGCCTTCAATGTTTCGGAAAACAAAAAGGAACGGATCGGCAAGCTCTATACCTGTTTGGGTAAAAAACTTGAGGAAGTCCGGGAATGCTACGCTGGGGATGTGGGAATCGTGGCAAAAATAGGGAGCCTCAAAACCAATGATACCCTTACCGCAGGGGAGGGTTCCTTCAAATTTATGCCCTTGCGGCTCCCTGAGCCGGTTCACTCCGTAGCGGTTAATGCAGTAAATAAAAAAGACGATGACAAACTGGGGGAATTCCTCATCAAGTCCACCGAAGAAGACAAGACCTTCCGTTATGCCTTTAACGCCGAAACCAAGGAAACGGTCATCTCCGGTATGGGCGAACTCCATGTCAATATCATGCTGGATAAGATCAAACAGAATCAAAAAATCGACGTAGAAACCCACATCCCCCGGGTACCCTATCGGGAAACGATCACGAAAAAAGCCAGCGCGGAGTACACCCACAAGAAGCAGACCGGTGGACACGGTCAGTACGGTCGGGTGGTACTGGAAATCACTCCCTTACCCCGGGGTGAACAGTACAAGTTTATCAATGCCATCTTCGGCGGCGCGGTGTCTAAGGGTTATATTCCCGGAGTCGAAAAAGGGGTCCTCGAGGGTATGGCCGCAGGAACCATGGCAGGCTATCCGGTAGTGGACGTGGAAGTGAAGATCGTGGACGGTAAGGAACACCCAGTGGATTCCTCTGAATTGGCCTTTAAACTGGCTGCCCGCAATGCCTTCCGGGCAGCCATGCGGCAGGCATCCCCGACCCTTTTGGAACCGATTATGAACCTCACGGTTTTTGTGGAAAGTAAATACCTGGGGGACGTGATGAGTGATCTTTCGGGGAAACGAGGCAAGATTTTGGGGCAGAATTCCGCAGGGGGTATTGAGGAAATCCGTGCCCAAGTGCCGCAGGCAGAGCTCTTACGGTATTCTATAGACCTCCGTTCTATTACCAGCGGCACCGGTTCTTTTAGTGTAGAATTTGACCACTACGCACCGATTTCAGGTAAAATATCTGAGGAAGTCATCAAGGCTGCCCAGGCATTCGGGGTGCAGGAAACCGAAGAATGAGGTAAGGCTCGTTCTGTTTTTATCCATCAGCTTGTTCTAGGCATACTGCTACAAACAAGGAGGTCGCCGTCCGGGAACTTCCCGAGACGGCTTTTTTATGCCCTGAGGAGGCAGTATGCTGTATGAACGACCTGGTAGATAAAAATGAGTTTTTTTACAAGTACGGTTCAAAATGTCAGAAGGTGAAATAAACTGAGGCAGTTCCAAAACTGAAGTTTTGGAACTGCCTCAACTCATGGGTTTATCTTGTCCGCAGGACCTTATTGATTTATCAAGGTTCATGTTATATAGTAAGGGCTAGAAGTTTAACAACGTTATGCTATGGGTATATTCTTTAATATACTCTAGGACTTAACCAGCCGGATACTCAAGGTCAGAAGAACGAATACACGCTTTAGAGGATAGATAGGATTATCGAGGAGTAGATCCAAGGTTGGGGATATAAGGCTTTGGATTGCTGGAAGAAGAGCGGGTATCTTGAGTTTGTAAAGCCCTTGAAATCTATCAGGCCAAGCTAGAGTGAAGGCTCACTCCACGTTAGAGTGAAGGCTCACTCCACGCTAGAGTGAAGGCTCACTCCACGCTAGAGTGAAGGCTCACTCCACGCTAGAGTGAAGGCTCACTCCACGTTAGAGTGAAGGCTCACTCCACGCTAGAGTGAAGGCTCACTCCACGCTAGAGTGAAGGCTCACTCCACGTTAGAGTGAAGGCTCACTCCACGTTAGAGTGAAGGCTCACTCCACGTTAGAGTGAAGGCTCACTCCACGTTAGAGTGAAGGCTCACTCCACGTTAG
>JAISOX010000030.1 GCA_031275325.1 Treponema sp. | reverse complement strand
GCATCGGTTATGCCGAATGCGGGTACGGATACCAAAAAGTCCATTTGCGCCCTGAGCTTGCCACAGGGCTGCCAGAAAAAATCCCAGACCGCCTTCAGCGCCTCAATGTCCTGCGGCGTATAAACCGTCTTGCCGACCCGCTTTTTGCACTTTTTGGTTTTCCCCACCTTGAGCGTTATCCGCTGTCCGTCAATCCGGGCAAAGCGTATATTTTCCCAGTTTGCCAAGATATGCAAGGCATATTTCCGGCAATACCCGGTATTCCCGACAAATTCGTCGAGAATCTTTGTTTTGCCCTTCCGCCCGGCCTTGCGGTACCGCTTCGCGGTCTCACTCGTAAGCGCCTGTCTGATCTTCATGTCTAACCCCATTGTAACCTCCGCCTGAGTTATTATGGCGGATGGTCGTTTTTGTTTTGGGTTAGATTTTTACGATGAGGCATGACCACCGTAGGGTTAGAATTTCAATGAGGCAATGCGGATAATTGACTTTTTGCTTCATACCTAGTACATTATAGCCATCTTACAGTTCGGGCTTTAGCGCCTGAATTATTTTATGATACACCGTATCGGGGTGGTTGACTGTTTTGTAACGGGATGCCTGAGATCACACCCTTTGAACCTGATCCAGATAATGCTGGCGCAGGGAACACGGTCCGTCCGGAAATCCCAGGGTTTGGCTGCGCCTTTGCGTAAACCGGTAAACCCTGTACATTACTCAAGGAGCCCAACCTGTAAAGGGGCTTCGAGGGGTACTTGAGTAATTAATGCCGGAAGCGGGATCTTTTGGGTTCATCATACCAATCACTCAAGGTCAGTGTAAGGAGGATTCACTATGGGGAAGAACCATGCTGCCCTTGGGCAGGTTCTTTTTGCAGGGGTTTTATGTTTTGCCCTTGCCGCTTCTCCGGGGTATGCTAAGGCGAACCGGGAACAAGTCGCGGATCAACGGCCTTCACCGGAAGTGGTGGTCTGGACCTATGATTCCTTTAATTCCGAATGGGGGCCTGGGCCGGAAGCAGCCAAGCGGTTTCTCGCAGAAACCGGTATTACTATCAAATGGGTAAGTCATGGAGATGCGGGGGAACTGTTATCCCGCTTGCTCCTGGAAGGGAACAAGGCAGATGGGGATGTCATTCTGGGATTGGATCAGAACCTGGCTGAACGGGCTTTGGCCTCTGGATTATTGGAGGCCTATAAACCAAAAGGCGCGGATGCAATAATTCCAGACCTGGTATTTGATCCAACATACCGCTTAATCCCCCTGGACTATAGCTATTTTGCCATCGTCTATGATTCAAACCGAATCCCCCAGCCTCCCCAAAGCCTTGAGGACCTCACCGGAGAAGCCTATAGCAAACAGCTCATTCTGATGGATCCCCGGACTTCTTCTCCTGGGCTTGGTTTCCTAGCCTGGACCCTGGATGTATACCCTGGGGATTGGAAAGCCTACTGGCGCCGTCTTGGGCCTTCAATTTTAACCATCGCGGATGGGTGGAGTTCAGGATACGGGCTTTTTACTGCCGGTGAAGCGCCGATGGTTCTTTCATACACCACCAGCCCTGGGGTTCATCTGGAATATGAAGGAACCGAGCGGTATCAAGCCGCGCTTTTTGCCGAGGGACACCCCATTCAAATTGAGGCGGCAGGGCTGATTGCAGGAGGGAAAAACAAGGAAAACGCCAAAAAGTTCTTGGATTTTATGGTGTCCCCATCTTTTCAGGATATTATTCCCCTAACTAACTGGATGTATCCGGTGATTGAGATTCCTTTACCGGAATCTTTCAGGATCAATCCTAAAAGTGAGAAGACCCGGTATCCTGCTACTCCTACGGATAAAGAACTCACCGAATGGGCTGAGCTTATGACTCAGCTAGCAGGCCGATGAACAAGTGGAGCGGCTAGGCAGGGAAGGGATCCTGATCCCCAGGCATTTCATGCAGAGCGGACCCAATCAATATGCGGATACGAAGCCATAACCTCCCGGTTCCTTCGTGGAATCTATGGGTTTTCGCCCTGCTGCCTTTGGTTACGGTCCTGGTAGTTTTCATCCTCCCTTATGGAGCGTCGATTACCGGAGCCTTAAAAAAGGGGGAACCGGGAGTCCTGTCCGGGGCTTCTCTCATACCCATAGTGGTCTTTACCCTCCGCCAGGCCCTGTTCAGCACCTTGGCAGCCTTGGCCCTGGGTCTTCCTGGGGCGTGGTTCATCGGGAATAGGGGATCCCCCTTTTCCAGGGTTTTGTGGGTCATAAGCGCAGTACCCTTTGCCCTGCCCTCGATCCTGGTGGTTTTGGGATTCGTGCTTTTTTTCGGTAATGCAGGGTGGGCCAACCGGTTCTGTATGGCCCTAACCGGTACTAAGGAAGGGCCGCTCCGTATACTCTATAAGCCGGAAGCCGTCATCTTGGCCCACGGGTTTTACAATTTTCCCCTGGTTATACGCTTGGTAGGAGATGGCATACATCGAATTCGGAAGGCTTATGCCCCGGCAGCGGCAAGCCTAGGCGCGTCCCCCCTTAAAACCGCGCTTACCGTGCTGTTCCCCATGGCCGTTCCTTCCCTCATGGCCGCTGCTCTCATGGTGTTTCTCTACAGTTTTACCAGTTTTGCGGTGGTTTTAGTCCTGGGAGGAGGACCTGCGGCTACTACCTTGGCAGTAGAAATATACCGCTATGCCCGGATTTCCCTGGACTTTCATAGCGCCGGTATCTTGGCGCTGCTCGAAACCAGTATAGCCGGTATTATCTTTGCGGGGTATTTGTTTTTTGAAAAGAAAGCCCAAGCCCTAAGCCCGGATATAGCAGATCGGCCTCTGGAAACAAGAGGAACCTGGCTGGGTACGACGGTTCGCCTCCTCTATGCCCTGGGAATCCTGGTGTTGGTCCTCGGTCCTGTGCTGTCCATCTTGGGGGAGTCCTTTTTGGCGCGGAATTCCTGGGCCGCTACCCCCAGTATCAATCTGAAATGGTGGCGTGCCCTGGGGGAACGAAGTATTCCCGCGCTTTTCCGGTCCCTGATCTTGGCCTTTTTTGCCGCAGGTCTGGCATGTATCTTGGCTATGTTCGCCGCGGGAACCGCCAAATACGCGGAACAAGGCCCGGGGCTTTCCTTTCTGGGAACCTTGTTACGGGTCTTCACCACTGCGCCTTTGGCTTCATCAGGCATTGTGCTGGGGCTTGGTTGGATTGGCCTTTACGGCAGAGAACACGCCCGTTCCATCGGGGCCGTCGTGGTGATTCATGGGGTAAGCGGCCTTCCCTTTGCCTATCATGCCTTATCTCAAGGACTCAAATCCGTACCGGTCAATACCTTAAACGCCGCTTCGGTATTTGGAGCAGGTCCAATACACCAGATGATTTCTGTGGCCCTACCGCTGTCAGCACAGCGGCTTCGTTCCGCCTGGGGTTTTTCCGCGGCGCTCAGTCTGGGGGAACTCAATGCGGTTATGATGGTAGGTCTTGAAGATTGGGAGACCTTGCCCTTGCTCATCTACCGGGCTGTAGGTTCTTATCGGTATGGGACGGCTTGTGCCGCGGGAACCTTGTTGATCCTGAGCTGCGGATTTTTCTTTTGGGCGTCTCAAATGGGAACCGGTTCAGGGAGATATAGGGGGCCGGTTCCGAGAGACATAGGGAACCGGTTCCGGGCGACATAGGGAACCGAAGGAAAGAAACATGGCCCTTGAAGTAGCGCAATTAACCAAAACCTATGGGGAGCTGTCGATTTGCCTGGATTTGACTGTTGCAGAGGGGGAAACCCTGGCCTTGGTCGGGCCTTCGGGGTGCGGAAAAACTACTGCCCTCCACCTCATCGCAGGGCTTATTCAAGCGGAACAGGGCATTCTGCGGAGTAATGGCGAGGATATAAGCCGCCTGCCCCCGTGGAAACGGCATATTGCGGTGGTATTCCAAGATTTGGCCCTGTTTCCCCATTTAGATGTAGGAAAAAACATCGCTTACGGTCTTTTTACCCAAGGGATAGCCAAACCAGAACGCCAACGGCGGGTGGAGGAAATGTTGCGGATCCTCCGGCTGCGGGGATATGAAAAACGGCGCATCACTTCGCTTTCTGGAGGGGAACGCCAGCGGATCGCCATAGCCCGGGCTTTGGCTGCATCTCCCCGGGCGCTGCTCCTGGATGAACCCTTTTCAAGCCTAGACGCGCCCTTACGCAGGGACATCAGAAAGGAATTTTTAGACCTTCGGCTGGCGTCAAAGGCCCCGTGTATTTTTGTTACCCATGATCGGGAAGAAGCAGCGGTTTTGGGAGACCGTATTGCCCTTATGGCTGCAGGGCGCATCCTGGAAACCGGTTCTGGTAAGGATGTTTTTCTATTCCCTCAAACCGAAACCGGGGCCCGGTTCTTTGGCGCAGGTCAGGTCCTGGACTGCACCATCCTTGGGGAAATCCCAGAGGGAATCATGGTGTCCTCTCCCCTGGGAACCTGTAGGGTCCCAGGGGGTTCGGAGTATGATCCTAAAAGACCGCTGCTTTTCATTCCCCGGGATGCCCTGTTCCTCGCAGGGAACCAGCGCATTCATCAGAAGGATCATATTGCTTTAAGGGCCCTGTTTCGGAAAAGTATTTTTGAGGGAGAACGGTTGACTCTGGAAGTGGAATGCCCTCAGGGAACCCTCATCAGGGTTGATGCGGGACTGAGGACGGCAATTCCCGATCCGGGGAGCCCTTTAGGACTGTATCTGGATCAAAGGCTGCTGCGTTTTGTAAAGCCCTAAAGTCAGCGGAAGAAGCAAGATGCGTGGTTAGCTATACTGTTCCGGCTGTTTGCGGGTCTGCGTGTAAACACTCCTGTCATGCGCCATTGTTTTGCCCAGCCTTGCGCATGAAAAAGAGGTAATGTTCTAGACCTATTATACTAAAAGCGGATATACTACCGAAAACTTTATTAAGGGGAAGTTATGGTAGCATTAACATGTCCGTTTTGCGGAAGTGAAAATGTTCGTCCTTATGGCACTTCAAACGGTAAAAAGCGGTATGCCGGTAATAATCCTGAATGTTCCCATAAAACAGGGTACGCGGAATACCGATATAAGGGCTGTAAGCCCGAGGTAAAGAGAGGCATACTCAAGCGGGGGATTGACGGAGCCTGAATAGGGCAACCGCAGGGGAATGAGGGGTAAGTACCGATAGGGTGATAAAGGAAATAAAAGAGAAGAGGAAATGAGGAGTTTTTATCACGATAAAGGGCATGAAATCTGGCAGTGGTGGGCAATTGAGAAAGCATAGCTTTCTGGTTTGGGAGGAGAGAACATAAGAATCTGGATAAACTGGTGGAATTACTGAGGCCGCATAACCTAGAGAAGGTGTATAGGGATGGTAAGTATGGGTAATATGAGTATTTATCATTAGAGGTTTTGGTTGTAAGGCTGTGCAGAAAAATAATATGACCGAATCAATCAAATGTAGGCGATATGGAATAATTCCAATGTACCCGTCAAAAACGCCCCACCTTACGTGGAGGCGCAGTGTGGAGTAAACTTTCGGTAAATCTTTAATTTACCGGAGGTAATGATGACGAGGTACAGCAGGGAAGAAAAAGTGGCGAGGCTTGAGCAGTGGAAAGGCAGCGGTAAAGGGGCCTGGGCGTTTGCGTAGTAAAAGGGGATCAAAGGACCGACCTTTTCAAAATGAGTAACAAAGCAAAAGGGCGGCGGGAAGGCGCGGAGCCGATACTCGCGGCCTTTAAAACCTGACTTGAGCAACGAGCGGGAGAAGTTACGTCGAACCTGCTTCTGGGGGGAGGGAGGAAGGCCCCCGGAGGGAGGGGCGCAGCGGTGCGCTGCGGTTTCTCCCCTTAGCCGCCCCCCGGACTCTCGCTTAACCGCCTTCCCTCTTGCAAAAAATGGACCTCTTGCTATAATCCCCGATATGCTTTACGGGGACCGGTCAGGCAACATCCGGGAAAACACGGAAAAATCATTGCAATTAGCCGCTTCCCTCTTTCCCGATGAAGTCTGGGTCTACAAAGAGCCGAATATTTATGTTGCCGAAAGCCGCCTCATAGAGGAACAGCGGGAGAAAGAGAAATGGGACCGGGAGATGAGCCAGGTGAGGATATTGACCGGCCGGGGAAGCGTGGCCTATTTCCTGCCGGAACAGGAGAAAAAAGGAGTGGTTAGGAAACATTGTCCTGATTTGGTACTCGATGGGACCATTTTGGAAATGAAAATCGTTTCTGGAACACGGAAGACCCTGGGTACTCAGTTCAAATACGGATATAAGCAGGGAAAAGATCTGTTACAAGGCCGTAGTGATGTGCAGGGACATTCTGTTTTTGTATGGCTGTTTTCAGATGTAACCGTTGAGAGTGTAAAAGCCAAAATCGCCGGAGAATTAAAAGAACGCCTGGACGATGGGCATTTTATCTGTTTTTTTGAAAAGGCCGGTAAATTATACCTATGGTCTTATGAAG
>JAISOX010000040.1 GCA_031275325.1 Treponema sp. | reverse complement strand
TATAGTTATACTCGTGACCGTAAAGATTTGCCAACAAATACCGCAATATGGACTTGTTTTTACGTACTTTTCACATACAAAATGGCAAATGTTATCGTACTTGAGTATAGCCAGAGCAGATCCATTCATATAGAGTCTTCTTATGCATGAGTATCTTATTGAGGGTGGTTATCCCATCCAGGGTACTATCCGGGCAAGCGGCAATAAAAACGCTGCCTTGCCCTGTATTGCCGCCGCGCTTTTAACGGATGAACCGGTCATACTCAGGAACATCCCGGATATAGAAGATGTCCAGGTTATGCTCGGGGTATACGAGTCCCTGGGAGGTACGGTACAAACCATCTCCGCTAATGAGTACCGTATGAGCCTGGGGAATATCAACACTTCAGTAATTCCCGAAGTACATGCCCGAAAAATCCGGGCTTCCATCCTTTTTGCAGGCCCTTTACTGGCCAGGACCGGGAAAGCGGTACTACCCCCCCCTGGAGGGGACATCATTGGCCGGCGCCGGATGGATACCCATTTCCTAGTCCTTACCGAATTGGGCGCGTCCGTAACCAGTAACGGCGCTTTTATCTTCAGCGCCGCCGCTCTGCAAGGAGCGGACATATTTCTGGATGAAGCCTCGGTTACTGCCACGGAAAACGCCCTCATGGCCGCGGTTCTTGCCAAAGGAGAAACCACCCTCACCAATGCGGCAAGCGAACCTCATGTACAGGACCTTTGCCGCATGTTAGTTTCTATGGGCGCGCGGATCCAGGGAATCGGTTCCAATATTCTTACTATCCAAGGGGTTAAGAAACTGTCCGGTTGTATTTTTACCATTGGAACCGACTTCATGGAGGTTGGTTCCTTCATCGGCTTGGCAGCGGTTACTCGAGGGGAACTCACCATCCAAGGGCCGCTCATCCGGGATCTTCGGCCTGCTAAGATAGCTTTTGGTAAGCTAGGCATTACCTGGGAACATGAGGGGACCACCGTGCATGTTCCCAAGCGCCAATCCCTGAGGGTAAACTGCGATTTGGGAGGCATGATCCCCAAGATCGATGACGCTCCTTGGCCGGGTTTTCCGCCGGATCTTACCAGTATCATCACCGTGGTAGCCACTCAAGTTACAGGCACGGTACTGGTCCATGAGAAAATGTTTGAGTCAAGGATGTTTTTTGTGGATAAACTCATTGCCATGGGCGCCCGGATCGTCCTCTGTGACCCGCATCGCGCGGTGATTTCAGGGCCTACCACTCTTTCAGGTTCAGAATTACATAGCCCTGACGTGCGGGCAGGGATGGCTATGGTTATCGCGGCCATGTGCGCGCAGGGGAAAAGCATTATCCGTAATGTCTATCAAATAGAACGGGGCTATGAAAATCTCGTTTCCCGTTTATCTTCTTTGGGCGGGAGCATTCATAGCTGCCCCTGAGGAGCTTGGCTGGACAGCTAAGAACACCAAGGATAGAATCAGCGCGACGATGGGGCCGAAGATGAATATCCCCATAGAAAGGGGGAACCCCATGTAGACCACCGACCAGATGCCCAGGGTATTGAGGATGCTCCGGTACAGCAGCACTATCCCGTGGCAGATCAGGGGCAGGATCACCAGCATAGGAACCAGGTACCAGGACCGTCTCCGGGCCCGGTATTTCCAGCCTATGACGATGCTTAGTATGGCTATGGGCAGAAACAGGGCTGGTTCAGACAAACGGTATATAATTTCCGCCTGAAATACCTGGGGGATATAACCATAAGAACCGATTGTTTTTACTGCGGTGAAGAGATCGCCTATTAAAAGGGAATCCAGGCCTTCTCTGACTTTTGACAAGAGCAGAAAATCCCCATAGCTCAGATCCACGATGAGTTGGGTGTCTCCGGCATGGGATTGATCCGGACCGGTCCAGACCGGTTTGTACTCTCTCTCCCGCTCCCGATCCAGGGCATACATCTTCAGGACCAGTTTAGCCTCTGCATCTAAACGTGTGGGGAGTAATTTGGCATAAGGCGCGGTAACGTGGTACAGGAGCGCTCCTTCCCCATCAAGAGCCATAAGCTCCATGTCCAATCCATAGGAAAAGGTTTCAAAGGTACACAACCAGGGGATCCGTACTACCATCCGCCCCTCGGCATCCTTGAGGGGGAAAGAAAGAATCGTACCGGTAACCGCCTCTCCTACGGCTGATTCTAGTTCATTGGTAAAAAAAGCCGCTTCCTGGGCGCCCTGGGCGCTTAAAGCAAGAAAATGGACTACATCAGGATCCTCGGGATGTTTGTCGAAGAGTTCCTTGAAAATATAGTACGCCTTGATCCAATCCCCTGCTATCATGGCCTCGTATCCAGCCCGTTTCTGGTGATACAAAGCATAGGCTTGGAGTTCTTGGGCATGAGGTTCTAATTGGCCCAAGGCATCCCAGGCTTGGTTTGCGATCCTGATACCCTGGGCATATACCGCACTGCCTGGTGGAGCAATACGGGAAGCGAAGAGCCCCAGCCAATGGGCATCGTAGTACCGTTCTTCTTGGAAGCGGACAGCCGCCATAGCCAAAGCCTCTGCTGCGTTTACCGGTTTCAGCTGGTCCGGCACCCTGGGGACTATCTTGGTCTGAAGGTTCTGCTGGTCTCCTGTTAGGGTTTCCCTTCGGGCTTTAGCCTGAGCGCTCTGCCACTCTAGGTTGATAGTCGCTTCCACCCGGAGGGATTCGATCTCCGGGTTATCCGGCCAGATCTGTTCGCACAGGGTGATAAATTGGTCTACTTCGGGCCATGCCCCTGTGGCGGCATGGATCTGGGCTTTCTCTTTGGATAAGGTGAAGAGCTGCCCTTGAGAACGGAGACGGTCCTCAAGGTTCCAGGCCAGAGGAAACACCAGAAAAAACAAGATTCCATATAGCACCGTAGCCCCAATAGCAGTGCTTATGGAACCCCCAAAGGATTCCAAAAAACGGGAAACCGGACTCATAAGCCTTGGCCGGCTGTTAGCGGGTAAGCCGTAAGGAATCATCAAGCCTGTCATGGCCAGGGCTGGAAAAAGAGAAATAAACGTGAGGACCCCCTGGCTCAGGTACCAAGAACGGCTATAAATAGGTAAAGGCGGAAGCTCCCGGGGAAATAAGAAGTGCCCTCCCATAATCACCGAAGCAGATAGGATCATATAGAGGATAAAGATCCCTAACGGAACCAAGAAGTTTTTGTTACTCATCTTACTAGGCTTAGGCTGCATACAGGTTCCGTTGTTTGACCAGATATAACACCCCGGTATAGATAATCAGCAGCACCCCCAGGATATACAAGATCAGGGGACTGAGTAAGGGTCTGGGGACCCATGCTCCTACCAGGGATAGGATATCCTGCTGTATCCGGGGGGTGTTAAGCAGGGCTTCCAAAGCCAAAACCCCTCGGAAGACCAGGATCCTGATACCGAGGTGGGCCAAAGGCCAGGCCCCCAGGGTACATATAAAACGTAAAGAACTGAGCAACACCATAAGCCCGCCCACATAGATCATAAAGGGCAGGAACCCTTCATTCAGCCGGGTCTGGAGTTGCGCGGCAATGGAAGCAAAATCATGGATGATTCCTTGAAGAAAAGCCGGGACACCGGTTCGGAAGGAAACCAGAGGCGCTCCTGGGCTCCTTTGAAGATATGCTTCTTGGGGCGCTGCCGCGTACACCAGCGCCTTATCTGGAACGGCAATCACCTGGGGGCTTTGGGGATTATGGGGATCCTGCAGGAGGACCACGGTTTTATCAGACCGGGAAAGCATCAGGCCTGGTTCCCCTAAGCTGGGCATAGTACCCTGGAAATAAGCCGGTATCGTAAGCCGGTTTATTCCCAGCGCGAGTCCCCCGGTCCATCCCAAGCCCAGGATCACCAGGCTTATAATGGCCAGGGGAACCGGGATACTGACTCGGACAGTATACCTGAGGCTCAACAGCATAACCCCATAGATCGTAACAGGAAGAACCGAAATCCACAGGACCTCTCCTTCAAAATGCGCTGCAGGCTCCAAGCGGATATGAAGCCAATGTACCGCCAAGGATATGACCAATAAAACGACGAAACTTATGCTGAAAACGAACACCAAGCGTACGATGTTTTTCATATCTTCTTCCGCTGCTGCCTTCTTGGATATTCAATAAGGTTGTGCGGAAACTTCAGTCTCTGCACAACCCGAGTCCTTACCTATAAAATACTATAAAAGGGAGGCCCTCACAAGCCCTGGGGCATATTTACGCTTAGGGCTGCCCTGAGCATTTTCAGGGGGCGAAAGGGAACTTTTTTAATACTGATGGGAGTAGGGGAAACTTCGTTTCTACCCCTGCAGGAACCCTGGTCTATGAACCTAATACCACCCTGACCTGGTTTACGGTTCCCGCGGGCTGCACCGGGATACCCCCATGAACCGGAGCGCCATTGAGGAGGCATTCCCGAACCCCCTTGCTTACCCCCGCGGGGTTGTCCACCTGTATTTCGTAGACTCCGCCGCGCCATACCCGGCGCGCGGTAAAGCCCTTCCAAGACCGGGGAATACAGGGGTCAACAAACAGCGCGTCAAAATCAGGCCGTATTCCCAAGATATACCGGGTGGCCGCGAAATAGCTCCACCCCGCAGAACCGGTCATAAAGGGGTGCCGGGCCCGTCCAAAGGCGCTGTGATCCGGCCCCATGATGAACTGGCAGTAGGAATAGGGCTCAGCCTCCCGGATTTCGATTAGGTCGTTCTGGTTACAAGGACACAGCGCGTCGTAGAACTTCATGGCCCGGTCTCCCCTGCCCAGGACCGCTTCAGCGCACCAAGCCCAGGGGTTGGGATGACTAAAAATAGCGGCGTTTTCTTTGACCCCCGGATACACTCGAGTAACAAAACCGATTTCATCATCCGGGGCAGTATAGGCCGGCGCGCAGAGCTTGAGACCGTAGGGAGTGTACAGATAGGCGTCCACTGCATCCATGGCCTTTTCACCCCGGTCCAGGGAGGCAACTCCGGACACCACTGCCCAGGTATTGGATTCCATGTAGACCTTGCCTTCGGCATTTTCCGGGGTGCCGATGGCCCGGCCTGATTTGGTAAATCCCCGGGTATACCAGGACCCGTTCCAGAGTACCCCTTCACAGACCGCCCGCACTTGTTCCGCCAAGGCCCCATAGCGATCCCCGTCAGCAGGGCAACCGCATTTTCGGGCAAGCGCTACAAAATGGCTGAGGGCCCAGTGGTGGAGAAAGGAGACCATACCGCTTTCGCCGCCCCCCAGATTGAGGCAGTCATTCCAGTCTGCCCTAAGGCCCTTGCAAATGCCGTGCTGCCCCACCTGTTCTGCAGAAAAATCGAGAATCTTGGTGATATGCTCATACACCGTCCCTGCTCCGCCGTCAGCATAGGGGTACACCTCCTGGACAAACCCGAAGTCTCCGGTTTCTTTGATATATTCGGTAATAGCCGGAACCAGCCAGAGCGCGTCGTCAGCGCATACGTCTTTAATACCGTGGACGATCTGGGTTTTATCCGGGCTCGGGACCACCGTTGGGGAGGTGAAGGCCGGTTTCTTTTGGGTTTCAAACCATTCCGGCTGAAAAAGATGGAGGCCGTAGCCTTGGGAACTCAACCCTTTGAGCAGTTCGATGATCCGGCTGCGGCATTTTTCCGGGTTGGAATGGGGAATACTCATAGCATCCTGGGCAGTGTCCCGGTAGCCCAGCCCGGTCCGTCCTCCCACTTCAATGAAAGAGGCAAAACGGGAGAACATCACGTTGATCTCCGACTGATACAAGTTCCAGGTATTGAGCATGGTATTCATCCCTTCATTCGGGGTAGACACCTGGAGCTTCTCCAGTTTCGCGGTCCAGAAGTCCTGTAACGCGGTAAAGGCCCGGTCTACTGCATCTCGCTGCCGGTACTTTTCCCGAAATACCGCTCCCTGGGTTCGATCCCCTTCACCTAACATGAAGACCACGCCATAGGTTTCTTCAGGTTCCAGGGTGATCCTGCGGTGTAAGGCCCCGCAATGGTTTCCCCCCAGTTCGCTGGAACCGGAACAATAGCCTTGCGCTACTGCCAGGGGGTTTGTTTCGGTCCGGTAGGGCCCGATAAACCTATCTCGCAGGCAGTCGTATGTATCGGCCATCTGGCTGGCAGTAAAGAACTGGAAACCTCCCTCCTCATAAAAGGGATCCATCTCAATGATGCCGTCAGCATAAGAAGAACCGCTTGAATAGAGGCTCATCTGAAAATTCTTGTTATCCATATCAATATGGTGAAAGGAGAATTCCATGTACCCAAAGAGGCTCAAACGCCGTTTTCTGCCTGAATGGTTTTTGAGTTTTACATCCCAGAGCTCTACCGGGTCTTCCAAAGGGATAAACAGGGTCTGTTCCCCGAAAATGCCTCCATATTCACCTTGGTAGGTACTATAGGAAAGGCCCTGCCGGCAGGCGTATCTGGCCTTATCAAGATCATGACCCACAGGCTGCCAAGATAAACTCCAGTATTCCCCGGTGTCATCATCCCGGATGTAGACATAATGCCCGGGCCTATCCATAGGCACGCCATTGGGCCGAAACCGGGAAATCCGGTGGTATTCCGGGGATTTATAGAAAAGATAGCCTCCTGCAGTATGGTTAAACACCCCGCAGAGATCCTTCACCCCAATATAATTCGTCCAAGATACGGGCACATCAACCCGGTCTATCACATACTCCCGATGTTCCGTATCAAAATAACCATAACGCATAGACTGCTCCTTCTCCTTACCAAAGATACCGCAAAGGTATAGTGCAATCCAAGTCTGCGGATCCGGGACAAGTTCTTAAAGCAGGAATTCCTCAGTTCCAGCCTAAACAAAACCTGCTTCATAGTGGATATGGGGGGCTGAGGTTCTAACCTAGGGGGAGCCAAGGGCCTTGTCCTAGGTAGGCAAGGCGCTTGTCCTAGGTAAGACAAGGCCCTTGTCCTAGGTGATAGGGGGTCTGGCCTCGTTAAGCCAGGGGCGGCGGGAGTCTAACGCCAAAGGTGAACAGGCCCTCGTACACCAGAGCGGCCATTTTTATCGCTTTTTCTCAAATATATGATTGACATAATACGATTATCTATCATACTGAATTCAGTATCGAATGCAAGGAGTATCTCCTAGGGGATACCCCTTGTATTCGATGAGGAGAATCAAAGAAAGAACCCTGGAACGAGAGGTTCTAGCCTGTAGGGCGCAACTTTTAATACATGGTTCTTACCTTTAAGGAGAAATGATGAAACTACTAAGTAAAACATGGGGCTTTTTGGGAATGATACCCTTCATTGCCTTGACAGCCTGTCCCAAGCAAGGAGGGGATGGACAAAGCCGGTCCGCGGATGGTCAGGTGGATATCCGGGTTTTGAATTACCTGGATTTGACTTCTGCCAACAGTTCCGATGAAATTTCTCAGGTCTGGGAGGCCTTCAACAAGGCCAATCCAGATATCCGGGTGATTCGGGAGGATTTGTTCAATGAACCCTTCCATAACAAGGTGGAAGCCTATGCTGCGGCAGGGCAATTACCGGATGTCCTCTATGCCTGGCCCTCAGGAAGATCCACCACCCTCCACACCCAGAAGCTCTTGAAAGATCTCCTGCCGCTGGTTCAGCAGGATGGAGCGGGGTTTGTGAACGAATTCTTGCCCAAAGCCTTGGACCCTAATGCCCAAGGCGCGGGGTATATGGCCATCTTCCCCCGGGCTATCACCTCTAGCCATGCCTTTTATGTCAATACCGAGGTCTTGGCTGATGCAGGGCTCACTCCGGCGCAGAACTACGACGAACTGAAAGCCCAGGTACCGGTCCTCAAAGCCAAGGGCTATGATACGGTGCTCATGGCCAATCAAGAATCCTGGGTCATGCAGTCCTGTCTCTTTTCCCTGATTGCCGGGCGTTTTGGCGGGGAAGGCTGGGAACAGCAAATCCTTGCAGGAACCGCCAAATTTACGGATCCTGATTTTGTGAATGCCCTGGCTTTTATCAAGGACCTGTATGGTGACGGGGTCCTTTCCCAAGCTACCCTCTCCACTGACTACGGCAGCGTCATCGGCCAGTTCGGCACGAATAAAGGGGCCTACCTCATTGACGGGGACTGGCGGGTCGGCGCCTTTATCACCGATAAGTCTACCGGGCAGGCGGTCATATCCCCGGAACGGCAGGAGAAGATCCTGATCACCGTGTTTCCCGATATTCCCAGGGCCAAACTTAATAAGTCAACTTCCGGTATCCTGGGTACGGGCTGGGGCATGAACGCCAATATCCCCAGCGGTTCTGCAAAAGAAGCCGCGGCTTGGCGCTTGATCAAGTGGCTTTCAGGTAAAGAGATTCAGACCTGGCTGCTTGAAACCGGCGCTATTGCTACCCCTACCGTAACCACCATTGATGTAGACAGCCTTCCCTTGGAACCCATGCAAAAAGCGGTCAGTAGTCTGGGAACCCAATATACCGCCACTACTGCGGTTATTGACGGGGTTTTCCACAGCGATGTCTTTAATCCTCTCAACGATGGATTGCAAGAGCTTGGTCTTGGAAGCAAAACTCCGGATCAAGTAGCCCGGGATGTACAGCAGGCCTTTGATAACTGGAAGCAGGCCAACCAGTAAGCTTGGGGCGCTTTGGACCTGCAGGCATAAAATACCCTGTATTTTATGCCATGTAAGAGGGGCGGTTTCAAAGGCTTCGCTTTTGAAACCCCTGCCTTAGATTAAGGAAAAAGCGGATCTGAGGCTGCTTTTTCGGGAGTTCGTTTCCCCCACAACCGGGTTTTGAAACTGGTTCAGGAAATACCATGAACAAAGGGTTCTGTTATTTCTGCGCAGGTCCTGAGAAAACGGAAAAGAGGTTGTCCGTTTTACGAACAGCCTCTTTTTATTGCGGTGTATTGCGTATGCGAGGAGCTTATTAATGAGCGAATTGACGGCAAAGAACGAGCAGCGGACGGCATATATCATTCTGGTGATGCCCGCGGTGCTTATCTATTTTTGTGTTATGGCCTTTCCCACCATCTTTTCAGTGGTATTGAGTTTGACCAACTATAACGGCGGAAAGATTTTTGGTAATTCCCGGATGAGTTTTGCAGGTATTGCCAGCTATATCACCATATTTAAGGATTCCTACTTCTATCTGGCCCTCAAAAACAACATGCTTATCGTCCTGGTATCCGTATTGGGGCAAATTCCCCTGGGTTTTATCCTTGCCTATATTCTGTCCCGGAAGCTGGTCCGGGGGACCGATTTCTTCCAAACCATGATATACCTGCCCAATGTGATTTCCGCGGTTATCATCGGTATTCTCTTCAAGAGTTTTTACCAGAGCCAGGACAGCGTCTACATGGAAATTGTCCGGTTCTTTAATCCCAAAGCCGAGTTTACGGTTAATCAGTATCCCATGATTCCGGTCTTGGTAGTCATGCTCTGGATGTATACCGGGATGTACGTGATCATCTTCCTTGCCAATCTTCAGCGGATTGATACGTCTATCATTGAGGCGTCAAAGATCGACGGCGCCACTGAAGCCCAGGCGTTCTGGCACATCATTCTTCCGGCCCTTTCCGGGGTAATCGTTACCAGCGCAATCCTGGCGATTTCCGGGTCCCTCAAGTCCTTTGACCTCCTCTTCGTGATGACCCAGGGAGGACCGGCCCAGCGGACCAGTGTGCTTTCCCTGTATATGTACAATAAAGCCTTCCGGGGCGCGCCCAATTACCCTTTGGCAAACGCCATTTCCACGGTTATGGTGATTATCAGTTTTATACTCATTGTTATAACCCGAAGCGTGGAAAAACGGTTCGGTGGAAAGGAGTAAGATATGGCAGATGTACGCAACGGGAATATCCCCGCGAAGATTATCATTTATACGGTGATGGGTATTTTTACTGTCCTGGCGATTTATCCCATTCTCTGGCTGTTTATTCAGTCCTTTAAGACAACCCAGGAATATTTGACCTCCAGTAAACTGGCCTTGCCTAAGGTGTGGTTTGCCGACAACTACCCCTACTCATGGAGGATAGGTAATTTTGGCATTTTATTGCTGAACAGCATCTTTTATACGGTGGTTACGGTAGTCGCGGTGGTGATCTTCGGTTTTATGGCAAGTTTTGCCTTTGCCAAGATAAAGAGTAAGGCCACCCCGATCCTGCATGGAATCTTTATCATCGGCATTCTGCTTACCTTGCAATCCATTATGGTGCCTCTCTTCCTGATGGTGAATGCGGTAGGGCTTTACAATACCCGGCTGGGAGTGCTCATCCCCTATATCGGCTTGGGGCTCCCCATGGGGGTGTATCTGGGTACGGAATTTGTCAAAGGTATTCCTGAAGCCCTCATTGAATCGGCCCGTATTGAAGGGGCCAAATACCTTAGAATCTTTAGCAGTATCATTTTCCCCATGACCGCTCCCGTGGCCATGACCGTGGGGATATTGACCTTCACTGGTACCTGGAACGAGTTCATGCTCATCAATATCCTCAGTTCCAGCGACCTTATCAAATCCATTCCAGTAGGGGTGAACCGCTTTTCCGGGGCCTTGGCTTCGGATTATGGAAAACAGTTCGCCGCCCTGGTTATTGGTATGATCCCTATGTTGCTCTTCTACTTGACTTTCCGAAAACAGATTACCAAAGGGGTTGCCGCAGGAGCCGTGAAAGGATAAGCGGTGGCGGTGGCGGTTTTGGTACGGCCCGGGTGTGGGCCGGATCTTCCCTATTTCTATGAAATATGTCTTCGGACCGGAGATGCAGGCAAGGATGCTTCCGGTCTTTTTTATGATCCCCTGCTGTTAGGCCAGTACTATGCCGCGCCTTATTTCTTTTATGACCCAAGCCTCTGTTTTGTGGCAGAGGATAAGGGTATCCCTCAAGGGTATATCCTTGCTGCCCAAGACACCGGGGCTTTTAACCTATGGATGGAAAAGGTATGGCTGCCGCCCCTGCGCGGGCGTTATCCAGAGCCCTATCCCAAGGAACGGATAAAATCCCCCCTTGAGGAGCGCCTGGTTTCACTACTCCACCGCCCCCCGCTATCCGCTGATCTGGCGCCTGCCTGGGGGTCCGCTTATCCGGCGCATCTGCATATTGATATGCTTCCCGCCATCCAGGGGCAGGGGACGGGGAAAGCCCTGATGCGTATCCTCTTGGAGACATTGGAACGCCGAGGCTGTCCAGGGGTGCATCTAGGGGTCAGCAAAGCCAATACCAGGGCGATTGCCTTTTATGGGAAGCGGGGATTTTCGGTGTTACAGGAACATGAACAGGGCCTTGTGCTGGGGAAGACCCTCCCTGAAGGAGCATAGAAACCTTTAGGATGGCGGGGGCTGGGTACTTACCACGGCTGGCGCGGGGAACCGGCGCGGGGCGGCGGCTATGGCATATAGCGTCCGTTCTTAAACACCGGGGAACTGCCGAACCTTCGCCATCTGCCCCCCAACCGTCCCCCGCCTCCTTGCCGGGAACTCCCTAGAACTTACCGGGAGCTCCCTAGAACTTATCGGGAACCCCCTGGAACTTATCGGGAACCCCCTGGAACTTATCGGGAACCCCCTGGAACTTATCGGGAACCCCCTGGAACTTATCGGGAACTCCCTAGAACTTGCCGGGAACTCCCTAGAACTTATCGGGAACCCCCGGCAAGCCCGTGCTTGCGGTTTGGGTAAAAAAGGCGTATACTGGCTCGTATACCAGCCCGCAGGAGGATACTA
>JAISOX010000164.1 GCA_031275325.1 Treponema sp. | reverse complement strand
GCTGGAGTGAGCCTTCACGCGAGGCTGGAGTGAGCCTTCACGCTAAGTTGGAATGAGCCTTCACTCTAGCCTGGAATGAGCCTTCATTCTAGGCTGGAGTGAGCCTTCACCCTAGCCTGGAATGAGCCTTCATTCTAGGCTGGAATGAGCCTTCATTCTAGGCTGGAATGAGCCTTCATTCTAGGATGGAATGAGCCTTCACGCAAGCTCGGTGTGCCGTTCTCACTCAAGCCTGGCGCGGCCAGGGCCGGTCTGCCTCATGCTTCTTACCGGTGAAATTATCACGGGCGAATGACGGTCTTTATCGTAACAGCGATACGGTAAAAAGATTGGCCTGCCATACTTCATCACGAGTACCCTTTTTGTAAGGAGAGAAAAAGGGTAACTAAGCAGCGCAGTTGTGTTTATATCCCGCCGGCAGTATCAGTAACCCTGTCTGTCTTTCAGCGTGATCCCTGAAACGATCCGGCCAACACCGGCTCATTATGACGGCCTTGAGAGAGCGGATCCTTTAGCCCTATAACGCAGAGGTATTGTTTATGTTTCATTGCGGCCTTTGAAGATGACGCAACTGACAGCTAGGGATTTTTATGCTACTATGGGGAATCATGATTACCATAAAGGAAATAGCTGCGTTAGCCCAGGTCAGCCCCAGCACGGTATCCAATGTGCTTCATGGCCGTTCCCATAAAATGAAGGCCGATACCCTGAAACGGGTAAAACAAATTATCAAAGAATACAATTACATATCCAATATGAGCGGACGAACCCTGGGCAGATACGGTTCCAAAATCATCGCCGTAGTTATGAATTATGTCCGGCGGGACGAACTGAACGCCATGCAGGACCCCTTTCTCGGAGGGATCCTGGGCGCGCTGGAACATGAAATCAGGACCGCGGGGTTTTTCTTAATGCTCTATATCTCGGCAAATGTAGGGGAAAGCCTGCGTATGGCTGCGTCCTGGAATGCAGAAGGGCTTATCGCCATAAGTTACAACCAGGAAAGCTGCCGCCACTTCATTGAAGGAGCCCGAAAAATCGGAATACCTATCGTGTTCATTGACGCGTATTTTGACGGGGAAAAGTCCTTCTTCAATGTGGGGCTTCAGGACCGGCAAGGCGGTTTTATGATGACCGAATATCTGGCCGGCCTTGGACACACCAGCATCGCTTTTCTCGGCGACCGGGAGATCCCCATCGGGGTAGATTACGAGCGGTTCCTCGGTTACCAGGGGGCTTTGGAAAAATATGGCTTCCCTTTTTCAGAGGAGAACTACGTTTGTATACGTTACCGTCCTGCAGAACGGCGGGAACGGCTAAAACAGTTTATCAAAAAAAGACTGCGTATCTATTCTGCACTGTTCTTCACCTCTGATTATCTGGCAGCGGATTCCATAAATCTTTTTCATGATGAAGGAATCCGGGTGCCGGAAGATGTTTCGGTCTGCGGTTTTGACGATAATATTTTCGCGGTGGCAGTGCGGCCTAAACTTACCACGGTAAAACAGGATATAGGACAAAAAGCTTTTTATGCGGTTAAACAGATACGTGCCTTGATACGGAAAGAAAATCTGAAGGAAAACCGGATATCCCTGCCGGTCTCCCTGGTTATTCGGGACAGCGTCCGGGACCTGAAATCAAAATCCCTTCTTCATAAAGGACCGCGCCATGCTCCCTAATGTCGTTTCAACCGGCTTGTCGAACAAGGATCATCTCAGGCAGTTTCACCATGTCAAATGGTGAAACTGCCATAATAACCATTCCTTTTTTGATTACCCCTTCACCGCGCCCGCGCTTATCCCCTTGACAATGAATTTTTGCAGGAACAGGAAAACCACCACGATAGGAGTAATGGTAACCAAGACCGCCGGGAAAATAAGCTGCCACGGATTGCCGTACTGTCCTGCAAGGATCTGGGCGAAATACAGGGAAAGCACCAGGGTCTTGTTTTCCGAATTACCGATTACCAGGAAGGGTAAGAGGTAATCGTTCCAGATCCACATGGCGTTGATGATGATCACCGTTACGGTAATGGATTTTAAAAGCGGCATGACAATCAGAAAAAACATCTGCAAGATATGGGCTCCGTCTATGAACGCCGCTTCCTCAACTTCGAGAGGCACGGATTTGACAAAACCGTGGTAGAGGAACATCGACATGGAAAGCCCGAATCCCCCGTACATCAGGATCAGTCCTCCCAGGTTTTTAAGCCCTAGGGCATCAAAAAACTGAATCAGCGGGTACATAATAGCCTGGAACGGGATAAGCATGGCCGCGACAAAGGCCATAAATATAAATCCTGCAATCTTGAGCTTGCTCCGCACCATTATCCACGCGGCCATAGAAGAAAGCAGCACAATCAGTACTACCGCAAGACAGGTGATAAGCAGGGTAAACCCTATGGATTTGAAAAACTGAAGCTGCCTGAGCGCGTTACTGATGTACTGGAAATCAAGCTGCGCCGGGGGCGCAATCGGATTATCTACAATCCGGGTTTGGGGTTTAAAAGCATTAACCATGAGTATCCACAGGGGCGAAAGGGTTATCAAGGCCCCCAGGCTCATAAGGCCGTAACGGATACCTCCCTGTATGCGCTGTATCTGGAAATAGGCTTTTGTTTTCATGCTTCAATCTCCTTCTTTTTGGTGAGATACACCTGGGTCAAGGTAATCACCGCGACCAAAATGAAGAATATCACTGCCTGGGCCTGGGCTTTACCGTAATCCGCGGGGTTGGAGTCCCGTATGGTCCGAAGAATCTGGTAGGCCAGCATCCGGGTGTTAAAGTTTCCATCGGTGAGGGCTACGTTTTGATCCAGCAATTTGAAACTGCTGGAAAGGGTCGTAAAAAGCACCACCGTAAACGAAGGCATGAGCATGGGAACGGTTATTTTCCAGAAGGTATGCCACGGAGAAGAACCGTCTATACTTGCGGCCTCGTAGTAGTCCTTGGGAATGGTGTTAAGTCCCGTAATGTAGATCAACATCATATATCCCGAAGATTGCCAGGTAGTCAGGATCACCAGGGCAAACAGGGCCTTCACGCTGTGCTGGGTCATGTAACGCAGGGCTTCGATATGGATGATCCCTTGAGGACTGAAAACCATATCGGTAAAAACCACCTGAAAGATAAACTGAAAGATGTACCCCAGGGCAAGCCCTCCCAGCATATTGGGCAGGAAAAACACGGTACGAAAAATGCCCGCTATAGCCATAGACATCTTGTTGATCAACAGCGCCAGGGAAAGAGACACCACGTTTATGACCACCACCGCAATCAAGGTATACCGGACCGTGTACCACAAGGCTTGGATGAACCGCACGTCCTTCAGCGCGTTAATATAGTTGTTTATTCCGTTGATGGCTTCAAATACGTTTTCCGCCCTGGTTCTGGTTACGGGGTTAAAGTAATAACTGCCCCGCCACACGGTAAAGGAATTGAACACCCCCACGATAAAGGGCAATACAATTACCACTATAAAAAACACCAGCGCCGGAATCACAAAAGGCCAAAACCACGTTACATATATGGATTTATTTTTTTTCACGAGCATTCTAATCCTCCATAGGCTGACCGCCGTACCTCTGCCGCATAGAGACGGCAGAGATGAGGGGCTACTGATTGAGCAGTTCTATCCATTTGGCTACACTGAAATCAGCGATACGTTCATAATCTTCCTGAGTCCACTCCGGTTTTATGAGGTACTGTTCCATTAGTAACGCGCCCAGGCCGTCCCCTGCCCAGGGGCTTGGAGCGCCGTGCCAGCGGTCTCCCAGGGTATCCCCGGTCTTCATGTATTCCAGAATAGAGTTCCCCAAAGAATTAGGCACCGTGGTTACTGCCGCGTCCGCATTATAAGGAATAAACGCCATGTCTTCTATGATGAACCGCTGTCCCTCTGGGGAGGTATTCATCCATACCAGGAAATCATAGGCCTTCTGTTTTTCTTCTTCAGAACACAGGGCGTTGACCGTGTAGTAATTCGGCACAAATACCGGTATGGACCGCTCCATCTTTTCAACGCTCATGCCCTGCGCGGTAATATCACTCGCGGTAAAGGGCATTTTAACCGGAAGGAAATAGAGCCGTTCCGCGACGTCCTTGTTCACGGTAAGAATGTTGTTGTAAGCCCAATTCCCCTGTTTGAGGAGCAGGGCCTTTCCTTCGGCAAAGAGCTGCACTGCCTGGTCATACCCGAAGTTCGCGTCTGATACCAGGTCCTGCCCCCGATGGGCTGGTCCGTTTTTCCCCGCCAAATGTCTGGTCTTGAAGTCCAGGGCTTTGGCGTACGCCACCAGCGGCCCCCGGATGCGGCGTATGTCCGCTTCCTTGGCGTTGAGGGAATCATTGATAGTGGTAAACGTTGCGTTAAGGGCTACGTTGACCAGATGATCCCCATAGGTCCATCGTTGGGATCCCATAAGGGCAATGATCCCGGTCAAGGTACCGGTAAGGGCGGTTTTCGACGCGGCCAGGTTGTAGGTTTTTCCACTCACCTTAACCGGTCCAGTGGGGTTATTGTTGATCCAGTTATCTATCCCGGTAATGAAGTCTTCCCATTCGCTATAGCTTGCCGTCTTGATATCGTTAATGAGCTCGGTTGCATCAGCCAGGCCGAAAAGTTCGGCGAGCATTTTCTTGTCCACGATATAACCGTAACCTTCCAGGTTGTAGGGAATCCCGTAATTGGTCGTCCCTCCCAGGGTAAGCCGGAGATCCGGCGCGATATCCTGAGCAAGTTTGGAAAACCCGGGGTTATTTTCCACCTGAGCAAAATCCTGCACATACCCCCCTTCAAGCCACATGGCGAGGTTGTTGATCCCCTGCACTGAAAAGATAGTGGGCATATTTTTTGAATTCATTTCCGTATTCATGGGAGCGCTCTGCTCCGCGCCTGCCCCGATGGAAAAGGTTTTAACCCGTACTCCTGTGGCTTCCTGATACGCCTTGGCCATAGCCTCCACTTGGGCGGCGTTTTCCCCTTTGGCATTAAAGAGGTAAATGTCATACCCTCTATCCGCACCGGATTTCTTGGAACAGCTTGAGACCATGACCGCGATCAAACATACCGCAGCCAATACACGAATAATCCTTTTCATAAGAACCTCCTTGGTGTTATGAGCACCATATAAAAATAAACGCTGGCCCCTTCCTCCCGGTAATGACCAGCGTATAAGAACCTGATTTAGATCCCCCAAACCCCGAAACTTTGTCCTTCCATACAGCAGGTATCGCCGTTTATACTACACTGGCCGATGGAATAGACCTTTTCTCTGGGAACCTGCGTGGGGAGCGGGACGCTTTTTGCGGCAAGATCAGGATTTACCGCCACCAGGAAATTGCCCCGCCGGTACACCAACGGCCCCGGGCTTGGGGACTTATCCTGAGGATACACAATTTCAAGATTCCCCTTGGATTGCAGATCCGGATGCTCCTGTCGCAGTTTCAAAAGGGCCTTTACCGTGGAGAGCAAGGAACCGGGATCTTGTTCCTGGGCTTCCACAGTGGGCGCGTCTGGAGCAAGGTCTACCGGCAGGTAGAGCTTGTCCGCTGCCGCGTCGGAAAACCCCAGGTTCTTACCGGCCTTCCACTGCATAGGCGTCCGGGAACCGGTCCGAAAATAGCCCCCTTCCTTAGTGGGCAACGGGAGGTATCGCATCCCGATTTCATCCCCGTAATACAAGAAAGGAACCCCAGGCATGGTAAAGATAAAACCGTAGGCCAAAGCAAGTTCCCGGGGATTCAGGGTATAGGCCAGGCGGATCGTATCATGATTTCCTGTAACCAGGCTGATATAACCCTTGTCCTTGGTAGCCTCATAATGATCCAAATATTCATTGAGGAACGTATGTATATTCCCCTGGGATCCGGCTTTAAAAAAGCTCGTATCACCGCCCTTGGCATCCGGTTCAGCATAATTGCGGAACAGGCTCCGGTAGCCCCCCTGATTTTCTGTAAAGTCAAGGAAAAAATCCGCATGGAAGCCCCCGCCAATCGCCTGCTTAGGAAAACTCCATTCCGCAACCAGCACGGCTTCGGGATATTCCGCGTCCAGCATTGCCCTGATGTCCCGCCATAGCGACTGGGTTCCGCTTTTGTCCGCATCGTCAAATTTCACCAGGGATCCCGCCATATCCACCCGGAAACCATCGCACCCTGCGTCCAGCCAGAATCGCATCACCTCCTTCATCGCTTCCCGGGCGGCCATACAATCAGGATGATGCATAGGCAAGTGCCAATCCTCTTTGGGTTTGAGGAAACCGTAGTTCAGAGCAGGTTGGCATTTAAAGAAGTTGATGATATAGGTAGCGGCCCGTTCCGTCTCCCCTCCAATAAAACCCAGGCCCTCAGCCCGCTTGAAACAGTGATCCGTCCAGATAAACCGGTTCCAGTACTCGTTTGGCTCGGCCTTGCTGCTTTCGATAAACCAGGGATGCTCCTCGGAAGTGTGTCCGGGAACCAAATCCAACAGGACCCGGATGCCTCGCTGGTGGGCCTCGATAAAGATCCGTTTCAGCTCGTCGTTGGTACCGTAACGGGGAGCGGTCTTTTTGTAATCCCGCACATCATAGCCTCCATCTTTGAAAGGCGAATCAAAACAGGGATTGATCCACAATGCGTTACAGCCCAGATTTTTGATATAATCGAGTTTTTGAAGGATCCCTTCAAAATCCCCAATTCCGTCCCCATTGGTATCCAGAAAGGATTGGGGATAAATTTCATAAAAAACCGCGTCTTCAAGCCATGTAGGCATGATGATTCCTCTTACTTCATTTTGACTATACCAGTATCTCGGTAAGTGTTACGTAACACTATGCTATCAGTGTATATCTAGGTCTAAAGGTTTGCAACATTTTTTTATTTTTGTATATGCTTTTATGAAGGCCGATTTTTACATCCCTCAGAACTTTGTTTGAGGTCATCAGAGGTTACAGATTACTTCGATTGGTGGCGATTACCTGAGGTTGTTTCAAAATTGGCCCTTTTGAAACAACCTCATCTATAAAGACTTTAAACATAGCCCCTAGGGGAATTGAACCCCTCTTTTAAGATTGAGAATCTCATGTCCTAACCAATAGACGAAGGGGCCAAATTAAACGCCAGTACCTTATGTGTTCTCCCCTTTTTCCGGGGAGGATTTGAAACCTCACAAGCAGATCAGAGGCTCCATACCCTAAGAACAGCATTTCCTTACAGTACCGATACATAACAAGCCTATAATGCATTACGCTTATTTGTAATATATCCATACTTTCCATAAAATGTCAATATGTACATAGTAACTGCCAGCAATTCTCATTTTCATTCCAAGTCGTTTTCTGGTCCGATAGAGGCGAGGAAATCCCGCCAGGTTTCGTGCAGGACATAGCGCAGGGCGGCATGCATCTCGTAGAAAAACATAT
>JAISOX010000146.1 GCA_031275325.1 Treponema sp. | reverse complement strand
AATCCAATAGAAGTAAAAGGCAGAAAGGACCATCGAATACCGAGTTCGTCAAAAATGTATGAAAAGTCTTTATCGGATTGAAATGCTAGACCCGAAAATTGAATCATGTTAAGATAAGCCCCCTTTTTAATAGCTTCCCATTTACGCTGTCTTTCTCGTTCTTTTTGACTGCGCTCTTCTTCTTGCTGTTTCGCTTCTTGCAATGCAGCGATTCTTCTATTCTCATCATTTTTTTTGGCAAGTAAAGAAACAATTCGTCTATCGTCATACTGAATATTCACAGATGTAGGTGAAGAAATTGCAGCTGTTTCTACTATAAGCGCCATAATGCGAAAACGGTAAGAATCTCCCATATCCGAAAGTGTACCAGTTACTACATATTGCGCTCCAAGTTTTTTTCCAATTGCCTGTGCAGATTCATCGCTTACTTCGCCAGATAATTGAAAATTTTCTTCTTGCCTGATAAGATCAAGACGCTGGCGATCAACAATAATAAATCGAATATTTCCAGCCAGCGCTAGTGTTAATTCTTCAACAACATATGAAGAAAGTTCTTCGGATGGAGAGTTGAAATTAAGAATAGCTACAACCGGTTTCTGCCCTGCAGGTATATCTATTCCACCTGAATCATTCCTCCCCAACCTTTCATCCATGTTTTCTACTGATTTTTTTATTGCCCCATCTAGGGAATAATAGTCTTCATTATTCTGTGAATAAGAGTAAGTTACGGCAATTATAAACAAAAACAGCGAAACACTAAGTTTTTTCATAAAACCCTCCTGTTTATTTATTAAAACGCCAAAAATTGGCAATTTTGATACACATTTGGCATTTTTACATATTTTTGAGAAAAGTTTGTGTTATCTTTTCGCATAAACATCTGATCCAAATCTAAAGGAATTACTGTCTATATATTTATATGTTCCCCCGCCTCCACCGTTAGCGGGTATCCACGCTGTATTTGAATCGCCGAAGTATACACGATTTGTGATAACTTGATTATAATCCTTGCTCACCAATGAAACGGTTTTAACTTGAGGGCCGTCCCTGTGGGTTTCTATAATTATAGAAACCCATCTAGCCGCAGTATTTTGGCAGTGGTACGTACCAGCCCTAGGTGGAGTTGCAAGGCCAGCAAAAACAACGCCAGCAGCCAATACAAAGAGAACTGATGCAACACCGAGAACCAATGCTTTTTTGTTGCTCAATTTAAAAAACCCGCTTTAGGCCGTTATTTCCAGCCTTTGATTTTTATCCTCCCCTACGGAAGGATGCTTCATTATGGCATTCTTTTTATTTTTTGGTCAATAGTTTTTTCAAAAAATTTAAAAATCAAGGCAAACCTTCGCATAAATCCATTTTATGCAAATTAAAATCCTGTTTATATCTGGCATTTGTATGGGTAACAGCAAAACTATCTTCCATAACTGAATATATATCTCCACCATAAGAACACTAAAACAGTTTTAGTGTTCTTTACTTTTAGATATTACCAGAGAAACAACCAATGCTCATCACCATTTCTGTTTTCCGATGTTTTCCGCTACGTCATTTCCTGCCTCCATTTTTCCCCATTCCCCGCCCTAAGCCTGATCAAGGGACAAGTATGCGGTTATCACTTTCCATGTCCCTGTACCTTATAACTCGTAACTTCTTAATGCCCCCCGTTCTGTAACGCTTCAAGCTGTTGTTGCGCATAGGCGTAGTTGGGATCAATCTGCAATGCCTTTTCATAGTCCCCGCGGGCGTACTCCCCTTTTTCAAAATAGGCCGTCCCGGTCATAGTGGGAAACAGCCTCCTGCCGGCTGCGCTCTGCGGCGCTGGCGCACCCCGCCGGAACCAAACCAAATGCCAACATCACCGCCACCAGTCCGGACAAAAACGCCCGCGTTTTTGTCCGTCAATTTTATGTGTACTGCCCAAGCGGAATACCGGTTAGGGAATAAGCGCACTCACCAGGGGCCCCCAGTTCCCCTTTTTCCCGTCGTTCTCTATCTGCACGGCGAAGTAGGCCGTCTTCCCGCTGTCCCCAAAGTCGAACTCGATCACGTCCTTTTTCCGCTTGGTGAAAAAAGACTTGCGCAGTTCTTCGGGGTTTGCAGGGGGCGTTTCGCCGGGCGCCGCCAGGCTGTACCAGATACGGTAGCCCTTGTTGGCCGGATCGCCGGGGCTGCCGGTAACGTAGACGATCCGTATGCCCAGTTCGTGCCGCCCGATAAGATAGGTCTCAATGGTTACCTGCGCGGTGGGGGTTCCGCTGGGGGTCGGCGTACCGTCGTGGGGTTTCAGCCCCAGGGCGATGTAGTCGGATTCCTGCAATGGGGGCGTGAGGAAGTAGCGCCGCTTCATGTCCCGCATGGCAGCGGTCAATGCCTCAAAGGCTTCCCTGCATTGGGCCGTGGCCACGGGCGTGCGGGTGGTCTCGTTCTGCGCGGCCGCAAGAGCGGCGTCGGCGGCCTGTATACGGATGCCGAGTTCCGTCAAGGTTGATGCGGGAATGCCCCAATCGCTTGCCTTTGGTTCTGCGACGGCTTGCCAGTCCCGGGCCATTGCCAAAATGCCTGTCCGGGTGTGGGGCAGCCAATCTCGTGTTACTGACATGGTAGTCCTCCGGTTATATATTCGCCTGAATGCGAGGCGTAGTTGCCTGAATAAGGGACGTGTTCGCCTGAATGCGGGGTATAGTTGCCTGAATACGGGGTGCGGTTGCCTGAATACGGGGTGTAGTTGTCTGAATGCGGATCGCGGTTGCCCGAATACGGGGTGTAGTTACCTGAATAAGGAATATTTTGATTACAAGGCGCGGGTTGGGGCGTTACCCTCTTGACATTCGCTATTTTATATACAGTATAATCGTGAGCCGTGAGCCGTGAGCCGTGAGCCGTGAGCCGTGAGCCGTGAGCCGTGAGCCGTGAGCCGGCAAAGCCTGCGGCTTTGCCTCGGAGTTTGCGAAGCAAACTCCACGATGGATGAATAACCGGGAACGGACGAAGCCTGCAAAGCTGCCCCGCAAACTCCACAACGGGGTGAGGGGGCTGGCTTGTGGGCTGGGCTGGTCAAGAACATAAAAATATACTATTTGGTCCCGTAAAAAAAGTCAATAGTTGAGTATCAACGCTTACATCGTGAAAGAATTACCCAAGATGTACCGATTAACCTGGATGGTATCTGCATCTCTTCCAAAACTTCAGTTTTTGGAACAACCTCAGGCGGTTTTGTTTCAATCCACCCGCTCACATGAACCGCGGCGGCCCCTTTGCCGCAGGGATGATCTTGCGCTTGCCTCCCCGCAAACCCCGCGGGAGGTTCTGTGAGTATGTTTAGCCCTATGGCCTGGGATTCCCTTTACCCAGGGCATAGATTAGGGTTTCCACCATGCTTTCCATACGTGCCGTATCTGCCGCCAGGGTCTCCATACCATACCGTGCCGCGGCCGCCGCGGTTTGCCTGCCGATGCACAGAGCCTTGATCCTCCGCATCATGTCTACACCCGCGATTGCCCTGAAGCCTTCCACCGCGGAAGTACTGGTAAAGGTCATCCAGTCCAGCCCCTCCAAGAGCAGTTCCCGGTACGACGGGTCGCCGTATCCTGCAACAGGCACGGTGTCATAGATCGGAATATCCAGGACCTCAATCCCTGCCCCTTGGAGGGGCCTGAGTACGTCATCGGTTCCAATGCTGGACCGGGGTATGATGACCCGTTCATCTGATTGTACCGCCTGGGCCAGGGCTGTTCCCAGGGAAAGGCCGTTGAAATGGCCGGGGACCAGATGCGCCAGGATCCCCCGATCCGCCAGAGCCGCAGCAGTGGCCCCTCCGATAGCCCCGAACCGAATCCCCCCCAGGCTGCGAATATCCCGTTGATAGGCCGTGAGCTTTGCAAAGAACGCCTCCACCCCCTCAGGACTGGTAAAGGCCAGCCAGTCCCGGCTGCGCAAAGCGGACAGCGCCTGTTCTAAGCGGGGAGTCTCCTGGATGGGGACGGTCTGTATCACCGGTATGGGGACCGCCTCGGCTCCTGCAGCGGCCAGCAGCTCTGAGAGGCGGGATGCCTTACGAATAGGTCCGCTTACCCCGATCCGGAGTCCTGCTAAGGGCTTTGCTTCGATCCAAGAAAACCAGGAGGCTAAGGTACAGACTGCTCCAATCACGATGACCGCCGGAGCCTTGATGCCAGCCTGGTTTGCTTCAACGCTCAGGCGGGATACGCAGGAGAGGGCCTTTCGCTGTTTCGCGGTGGTCCCCTGTTCGAGGATCGCCCCAGGGGTGTCTGGATCCAGTCCCGCATCGATCAATCCCGTACAGATCGCTTCCAATGCAGTAGACCCCATCAGAAAGATGAAGGTCCCCCCGGCCTGCACTAAAGCCCGGTAGGGTATAGGCCGGGGTTCCTTTCCGTCCCGGCTATGGCCGGTGATGATATGGACCGCAGAACCATAATCCCGGTGCGTTACGGGTATGCCAAAATAGGCGGGAACCCCCAGGGCTGAAGATACTCCTGGCACTACTTCAAAGGGGATGCCCGCTTCCTTGAGCCCTTCCAGTTCTTCCCCGCCCCGGCCAAAAAGGAAGGGGTCTCCGCCCTTGAGTCTGACCACCTGCTTGCCCTGGGCTGCGTTTTTCGCGATGAGCCGGTTTATTTCTTCTTGGGCAATGAGGGGCTTCCCCGGCTTTTTTCCCACATATATCCGTTCCGCCTGCGCCGGAATCTGGGCCAGAATACCCTTCCCCACCAAGCGATCAAAGAGCACCACCTCCGCGTTCTGTAAAACCCGGGCCGCCTTCACGGTTAATAGTCCGGGATCGCCGGGTCCGGCCCCTAAAAGCCATACCTTCCCCCCCGTGCCGGTTCGCGCATGGTGTTGGGCCAGAAGCCGTAAAGCCAAGCGTTCTCCCAGCTGTTTCCCTTCGGTCTTGGCCCCGGTAATACGGTCCCGTATGAGGGTCTCTCCTGATCCCTGGGCCGGTTCATCTGGACAATAGAGGCCGGTGAGGTGCAGGGTATCCCCTTCAAGCGCTGCATACGCGGCGATGGGCGCGCCGCACCCTCCGTTGAGGGTTCTGACAAAGGACCGTTCCGCCTCAGCACAGATCCGGCTTTCAGTATCCGTAACTGCTTGTACCAGTTCCTGTATCAGCCCGCAGGCCGGGTCATTAACTGCATCCCGGATAACCACTGCCAAGGCGCCTTGGCCTGCAGCAGGCAGGATTTCAGAGACCGTAAAGAGCCGGTGAATCCTATGCTCAAGGCCAAGCCGCTTAAGCCCGGCTGCTGCCAGCGCCAAGGCCCCGTATTTCCCCTGATCCAGCTTTTCCAGCCGGGTAAGCACATTACCCCGGATCCGCGCAACCGGCCAATCCGGGTATATCTGAGCCAGCTGCACCCGCCGCCGCTGGCTGGAACAGCCGATAGGTTTTCCTTTATCCGGTTCCTCCCTGCCTTGGGGGAGGACCAAGGCGTCCCGGGGATCTTCCCGAATACTGTACGCGCCGATCCGAAGCTGGGCTTCCAGGTCCATAGGCAGATCTTTCAAACTGTGGACCGCTAGATCAATCTGGCCGTCGAGCAAGGCCCGGTCCAATTCCTTGACAAAGAGTCCTTTCCCGCCGAATTGGTCCAGCGGTTTATCTGACAGGAGGTCGCCGCTGGTCTTCATCGGACATACTACCCATTCATATTGAGGGTACCGCGCCCGCATATCCTGGATGAGGAGTTCAGTCTGTATAAGGGCAAGCCGGCTGTCCCTGCTCCCCACGTGTAGTTTTCTCATACAGGCTCACCGGTTCCTTCCGGTGGGATGGTATCGGTTTTACCGGTCCTGGCAGGTTGCAAGGCAATACGCTCCAAAGCATGAAAGCAAGGCTCCCAGATACGCCAGTCCAGGGTATCCCGCAGACCAAACAGGAGTTTCCCCACCACCATCTGAGCTGCATGGGAAAGGGCATTCCGCAGCCGGTCCTGGGATGCGGCATCCAGCCCTAGGTCTAGGATGTGCCGGTTAAGGCGCAGCGCCATATCCGCAGACGCGGCCTGCTGGATCGCGGTAATGGGGGCCACATAATTCCGAAAAGCATACCAATTCGTGAATTCGGTCATCCCTTCCTGCAGTATGGCCTGTATTGCCGCTTCATCGGATAGCTCGTTTGTTTCTAAAATCCCTTCCCCAAGCTGATCGATGTCTATAAGGGTCAGCCCTTCCAGGCTGCGTAATGCCGGATCCATATCCCGGGGCATGGCCAGATCGATGAACAAACGCTTCCGGCTATCCCATAACGGGGCAAGCCGCTCAAAGGTAAGGGTATAATGGGGGCTCGTCGTGGCGCTTATGAAGACGGTGTACTCCAATAAGGAGGCATACCGCTGGTCGTAATCTATGATCTTACAGCCTTGAGGCAGCAGGTTTTTCCCGTGCCGGTGCTGGCGAAGGGTTACCGCAACCTGACAACCGGCATGGACCAAATGTTCCGCGGTCTGCCGGCCAATTACCCCGTTTCCAATGACCAAACATTTAAGGCCGTGTAAAGAAAGGCCCTGTTCATCACCATAGGCCTGTACCCGCTCCGCTGCCACCGAAGCAATGGAGACATTCGCCCGGTTTATGTTCGTCTCGGTCTTTATACGCTTCGCGCAGCCAATGGCCATTTGAAAGAGCCGTTCAAGCGCGGGATCCGTACTTTTCGCCTGCTGCGCGGACTCTAAGGCCCCCTTGACCTGAGCCAGGATTTGATGTTCTCCCAGGATCCGCGATTTTAAGCCGCTGGTCAACAGAAACAGGTGTTCCACTGCATCCATACCATACCGGCATACCAATAGGCCCGGGGGAACCTCGCCGGAACAATCTTTAGGGGAAGGGTCTTTCAAAGCCCAGAGGACTTGTTCTGGTCCAGGGTCTTCCTGCTTTTTCCCGCTGAGATACAGCTCGGTTCGGTTACAGGTTGTAATAATGACGCAGCCTAGATGGGGATAGGCCCCGGCGATCCATGCCAGCGCAGCCTCCAGAGAATAGGGGGTAAAGGTAAACCCCTCTCGCTGGTGAATACCTGCCCTGGTATGGTCAATACCTGCCATCTGTATATGCATCCTGCACTCCTCCTGAATAGCATCCTTTCCCCTAGGGGTCATCTATTAGCCTTGTTCGACAACCCCTTCAACCGCACGGTTGAAACACCTTCAACAGTACGGTTGAAACACCTTCAACAGTACGGTTGGAATCCCCGCAACCGTACTATTGAAACACCCGTAACCGCACGGTTGGAACCCCCGCGGTTTTCAGTGCCGGACAAGGCCGCCTAAAGCGCCTTTGATGGTTCCCTGCCCCTTACCAGACCCTTTCTTCTGTCCCGTCGGCTCGGTATTTTAGTATTTTTGACGCTATTTTCTTTTAGTTCATTTTTCGGTAAGGCACCGAAGTTGAGTATACACCGGTTGGTTATACTCCGGTAGGTCTTACTATATAAAATAATATTCATCCCATTCCCCCCTCCACAGCAGCACACTGGAAAGATCCGGCAAGACAGGGCGGAACTTCCAAGGCATAGACGGGATCAGCGGACTGGTTCGAAAACCCGGTTGGTTCTCGCTGACTTACGTCCGGCACAAGGCTCCCCCAAAATGCGGATTTCTTAATGAAATCCACCTTTTTTGTTGTGCTTAAGCGGTTGTTGGCGAACCTTTGGTTTGACGGAAGCTGAAGTTTTTGAACAAGCCTCATACAAAAAACACGGGCAACAATAGGGTACACGGCGTCCTCCTCGGGACCGGTACTGCAAGGACCGAGGCGCTTACAGTACCCCTGACCCCCGGATTATCTCAACGGGATAATGAAGGAAGGGATGCTGCAAAGGCAGGGGGATACCCGTTCCGTTCTTCCGCAGGTGTCAGGTAACTGCGTAAAGACCGTCTCCCGGCTTCCGGATCCAATTACTCACGACGCCTTCTTACCAGATGCTGCCATGAGGCTGAGGCCTTGGCAAACCTCCGGTAATGGCTTTTTCCCGGGAGGCTTAACAGGAAGCCCCGGATTGTCGCTTTTATCCCCGGTTACGGTGGCGGGACCGCCGCGGATTTTCACCGCATTCCGATATCCCTACGCATGAAATGGTTATAAAAAATATAAAAAGTCTTTTTCTAAACCCGGTTGGTTTTAGAAAACCTTTAGAAATGAATATATCATAGGCCGGTTTATTATGTCAATCTTTGGCAGATTTCTATCAGCAATTCTCATTTTAAAAAACATGATAAAGTGGGGGAATGGGAGAGGGAATAATAAAGCGGCTGCTTGGCAGTCTGCGGGCGGCAGGGGATAGCATCCCCGATGTACGGCGCGG
>JAISOX010000056.1 GCA_031275325.1 Treponema sp. | reverse complement strand
CAAGGGATGATTGGGACAGCTTTCTTTCGACATGTGGAGAAGACCGTCACGAGGTAGGGAACCATTGCCGATTGCGGCATAGGATAAGGCGTGCATTTGGAAGGACCTGTTGTTTTTCCAAGAAACTGTCAACCAGTGGAAAGCTTTTGACCTTGCCTTCTTTTACCTCAATTACGGCTTCGTTTGATGCCTATCATACTTTGTGGATCACCTCCACATTTTGAAACAGCCTCACCGTTCCCTAAGCGCCTAGATAGGATTTTTTCACATCCTGGTTTGCCGCCAGTTCTTCCGAAGAACCTGCAGCGATGATCTCCCCGGTTTTAAGCACATACCCCCGGCCCGCAAAATCCAGGGCAACTTTGGCGTTTTGTTCCACTACCAAAATGGTAAGGCGCTTGACAAAATTAAGCTGCTTTAAAGCCCGGAACATCTCATACATGAGCTTAGGCGCAAGTCCCATGGAAGGTTCATCCAGCATGATCATCTTGCTGCCAGTCATAAGGGCCCGGCCTACTGCCAACATCTGCTGTTCACCGCCGCTTAACAGTTCCCCGCGCTGTTTTCGCCGCTCATAGAGCCGAGGAAACAAGGTGTAAACCAATTCCAGAATCTCTCCGGTAATCACCGCCCGGTTAATATCCCCCCGGTGAGGATACGTGGCTATCTGCAGATTTTCTTCTACCGTGAGGTTCCCGAAAATATGCCGTCCCTCAGGGACCAGGACCAGCATCTTGTTCTGAATGAGGGTATGGGCTTCGGTTTTAAGGAGGCTCGCCCCTTCATACAAAATATCGCCCCCGGAAACCGAGGGACCTTCAGGCCGGGGAAGCCGGGCCAGGCTCAAGAGGGTCGAGGTCTTCCCTGCCCCATTAGCGCCGATAAGGGTAACGATCTCGCCGGTATCAATGGCAAAGGAAATACCGTGCAATGCCTCAATATTTCCATAGGCCGCCTTCAGGTTCTTAACTTCAAGCAGCATGAGCCCCCCTTGGCATGATCTCTTGGAGATGATGCTTTCTTAAGATTCTTGCCATTATATAGCCCCGTCTCCCAGGTAGGCTTTAATCACCTCGGGATTGGTTCGGATCTGCTCCGGGGTTCCCCAGGCTATTTCCCGGCCAAAATCAATCACCGAGATGCTCTGGCAGAGGCTCATGATAACCTCCATCTGATGTTCGATCATCCAGATGGTTAGGTTAAAGGTCTTATGGATCCATTGGATATATTCAATAAGCTCAATGGTATCCGCGGTACTGAGACCTGCAGCAGGTTCATCCAGCATGAGTAAAGCAGGTTCCAGGGAAAGGGCCCGCACAATTTCTACCCGGCGCTGGATGCCATAAGGTAAGTTTTTCGGATATTCATCGGCTAAATCCGCGAGTTTGAAGACATCAAGCAGTTCCCGTGCAGTTTTAGTGATCGCCGCTTCCCGCGCCTGATACCGTTTGGTCCGGAAGAAAACATCCGCCACCCGGTAACCCAGATGATAGTGCTGAGCGATCCGGATATTATCCAACACGGTCATTTCACTCCAGAGCCGGATGTTCTGAAAGGTCCTGCCGATCTTCATGGCTGCTATCTCATGGGGCTTTTTGGCATTGATCCGCACCCCCGCGACAATGATATGTCCCTCAGAGGGAACATAGAATCCGCTCACCAGATTAAAAACCGTTGTCTTGCCTGCCCCATTAGGGCCGATTAAACCGGCTATCTCCCCTTTCCTGAGGGTAAGGTTGAGATCCGTCAGGGCCTGGAGACCGCCGAAACGGTGGGTCAGGTTCTTTATTTCCACATGGTTATCCATAAGTTCCCTCCCATTTCTTCACCCTACTGCTCCCCTGCCCTTTCCCCGGGCAGGGGGAGTCAGGGGTTTTCTGAGCGCGGTGCCGGTAAACATCTGGAGTTGCGGAAACACATCCGAAAGTTCCCGATGCCCCAAGATACCTTCCGGTCTGAATTGCATGAGCAGAATCAGCAGCAGGGGAATAAACACCCACTTGAGAATTTGCAGGGGCCGCAGGAGTTCCAGGAGGAAGGTAAAAAACACCGCAGAGAGTACCGACCCTGAGAGAGAACCCATTCCTCCCAAGTAGACCATGACCATCCCTTCAGTGGATTTCATGATGTTAAAGGAACTGGGATTAATGAACCCCAGGATATGGGCAAACAGGCCTCCCGCAACCCCTGCAAGGCCCGATGAAAACATGAAGGCCAGGAGCTTTATCCGGTTGGTGTCCACACTCATGATCTCCGCGGCAATTTCATCGTACCGGATCGCGGCAATTCCTTTGCCTAACACCGATCCCATGAGGCGCTTGATAGCCCCCACTGAAAGGATCACAAAAACCATGATCCACAGGAGCATCCAGGGCAGGGGAATCAGATCGGTCATGGCAAATACCGTAGCCTTCATCCCCATGAGCCCCCGGCTTGCCCCCAGGATTTCCAGGTTATTAATGAGGGTCATGATGATGTAATTCGCCGCAATAGTAATAATGGCCAGGTAATCGTCCCGGGTTTTAAATGAAGGAATAGCCACGAGGAGGCCGGTACAAGCGGCGATGATACCTCCTATGATAATGACCACGGGAAACAGGAACACCGCTGTCTGGGGAGGAACCAGGGGAGTGCCGAGAAATTTATTATCGGTGAATAAGATCAGGGATAACACCGAAGACACATAAGCCCCCACAGCCATAAATCCCGCATGACCGCAAGAAAATTCCCCCATTGACCCGTTGACGATGTTGAGGCTCGACGCAAAGATGATATTGACGCCGATGGACATGAGCACACTCTGGATATATTGGTTTATCACCCCCAAAGCTGCCAGAATCCCTATAAGCAACATGCCCCCCAGGATCAGTATGAAAACGCGGATCCGGGATGGTTGTTCCCCTGTATTGATTGGTATTTCCTGGGTTTCCTGAGCCCGCGCTCCCCGCCCCAGTACCTTATCGCGCGGCGCTGCCATCATAGTACTCCATTGTTCGTTTGCTCCTATAGCGTGAGAAGACTTCCCCCGCTTCTCTCGATCCTGAGGAAGGATACCCAGAATGGATAAAACAATCAAGTATGTTTATACGGTTTCTATGCTTTTTTATCGTTTTTTTCAGTATTTGATGTATAATTATACGATTAGCTGATTTGTTCCGAGTACCTTGTCCGGATGGGAACTGAGTCCCCTCCTCAAACCCTGCACGGCCTCAAGCCATGCAGGGTGGCCACGGGCAGTCCTGCAACGGGCTGGGATCAAAGCCGTGCCGCCTCTAGACGGGCAAAAAAGATCCGGCTTTCGGCCTTTACCTCTTGTACAAAAGGATTAGCGTCGATATGACCGAGTACCGCGTCCCGCTCCGCGCTGTTCCGGTAGGTGCTATTGCGAAAGGGATCGAGATAATCTTTGAGCTTGGTTTTATACACCTGATCTTCGATGAAGATGCGGATCCGTACTCCTTCATCAAGTAAGGCATTCCAGTTTTCCTGGGTGATAATCGGAGCAGGCCCAGTATCCGCATTACCGGTTTGTAAAAACCGGAGTACCTGCAGGGCATTCAAAGCCTTATCCAACCGGTATTCCTGCCAGAAGCGATCATACGCAGCGTGGATCTGGTCCCAAGTAGTCAGTTCCCCTTCCCGGAGCGCGTCAACCTTGGTTTCACCCACGAGTTGTCCTCCGAGATTAACCCAGGCCAAGGGGGCCGGGTCAGGATAAGCCGCTTGGAACTGGAGAAAATCCCAGCGCCCCTTACCCGTTCCACCTGGACCAGCTTCAGGCAAGGCGAAAAAGTCTATCAGGGTTTTCACCCCATAATACAGGAGCATTTCACGGTAGGCCCTAAACCCTTGCCGGGACTTGATAATCATAACTGGCCGGTTTGAACGTTCCAAGGTCCGTTTCCCTACCAGTAAGGGGGCCTGGTCAGGCAGGTCCTGGATGCTGGGATATCCTGCCTCTCTTGCCCATAGGTCCAGCAGTTTCAGGGCATGGATGATTTCAGCCACTGTATCCGGGGCCAGGTACGCGGTTTCGATATGCTGTACCTGGTATTGCCGTTTGTCCCGGATCCGGCATTTCCAACTGTTCCGTTCCAAAGCGTACATGTTATACATCCACCAATACCCAGGCATCACTTCCAGCCGGGTAGTACCGGTACTATGGGTAATCAGGCTGAAAGGCAGGGGAATATGCAGTTCTGCAGGATAATTCCCTTTCGCAATCAGGGTGTAACTCGCAAAACGGCTGTTATGTTTGAGGGTGCTTGAAAGGCCTGGCCAAAATCCCCGGCCAGCGATGATTTCACCGTCATTACCCCGGCTGTTGTGGTTGGAACCCACCGTAGCTCCTGCAGCCATGTTTGACTGGCCCAGGATCATCGCGGCAATCAGGAAGGAGTTGTTATGATGCTGTTCATGGGCAGGAAAGACCAGGTTATTGAGTACTTCACAACAGGAAACCGTAGAATTATCCCCCAGAATTGAATGAATCAGCCGTGCGCCGTATTTAAGATTGCAGTTATTCCCCAGCACAAACCGCACTGCTTTGCAACCGTAAAACACCCGGCACCCGTAGCCAATGATACCGTTTACCAGTTCAACCCCTTCGCCAATCTGGGTGGGGTCCCGGGGATCCGATTGTATCGAAAGATTTTTAAGTTTATGAGCGCCCTTGATGTAGGCCCCATCCCCAATCCGTACATCTTTAATCGTATGACAATGTTTGATAACCGTTCCGTGGCCAATAGTCCCCAGACTGTGTAAAAACTCTGTCCCTCAAGTCTTTAAGCGGCCGAAATTATTACAGAAACAGGTATGGTTCTTTAGTATGTCCACCAATGACCGATAGGGAACTACCCGGTTATGC
>JAISOX010000055.1 GCA_031275325.1 Treponema sp. | reverse complement strand
CAGCGCCCTGCGCCCCTCGTCGGTCATGGCGTCGTTGTTCTGCAGGTTGTTCCGCACGAACACCTCCTCAAGATGAACCAGCCGGTCTTTCTTCTCTTTTTTCTGCTGCATATCCAGCTTGGTGTAGGAAGCGGTTTGGCACAGCTCATAGAGGGCCTTCACCTGGGTATGGAGGGTTTGCAGTTCTGCGAGTTTATCCTCCGGCAGGTTCCATTCGACTTTGTGCTCGGTGGACACGGCAATAAGATTCTCGCTCCACTCGACAAATTCCGCTTCTTTAGTAGGTATGTAGCTCATGGGTCTCTCCTTTTTTTAGGGTGTATATAAGATGCCGTCCTGACGGACGCGGTCTTATCCTGTAGGATAGCGGTCTTATTCTCTCGGATAACAGTCTTATCCTCTCGGATAACAGTCTTATCCTCTCGGATAACGGCCTTATCCTCTCGGATAACGGTCTTATCCTCTCGGATAACAGTCTTATCCCGTAGGATAACAGTCTTATCCTGTAGGATAACGGCCTTATCCTCTCGGATAAGGGTCTTATCCTGCAGGATAGCGGTCTTATCCCATAGAATAAGAGTCTTATCCTCTAGGATAAGGACCTTATCCCGCGGACAGGCTATGCCGGTTTTACGGGTACAGGAGTAAAGGTAAGGATTATAAGTCTTTGCAGTATAATAATTTAGAATAGGGGGGGGGGGGGGGGGGGGTAATAAAGAATATTTACTAGGCCCGCCGGGGGGACTCTTTACAAACCCTTGCATAGTCTCTAGTATATATCCTCCAAGAGAGAACTGTCAAGTTCTTGGGGCACATAGAGGGGTAAAATCCTGGGATTTTTTAGTTTTTGGCCCAATGGAAAAGAATGAAAAACCGGTTCACGACAGAACCGCCCCAAACCGGTTTTTTAGCCCCGCCAAACCCCTTTTGCACAGCCCCTTGCTTCCGGCCCTGGCGGTCTGCCCACAAACCCTTGAAACACCCTATCAAAGGCTCATGGAATCTTCGCTGACCCAGGAGGAGCGGGCCGGACGCGCCTTTAAGGGGTCCTCAGCTTTTCTCCACCCCCAGGAGCGTTAAATGCTTCCCAATATGCGCTGCCAGCCGCTCGGCGTACAGTCCCTCATGGCTTCTCCAGAGCCGGTACAGCCGGTCTTTAAAGGTATATGACCCGTCAGGGTTCTTTTTATTCAAGATAAGGCCGTAGGTTATATGGATGAGCTGCCGGGCATCAGGATGATCCAAGAGCCCTGGTACTTCCCCATCCGTAAGGCTATCCACCGGGGGGATCCGGGCTAAGTCAGGAGTAACATGGTAGTACGCTGCAGCTTCTTCAAACACAGCGAGGGCGTAGCAGTGAACCTCCCGGTAGAGGCCGGGATCCGCCAGGGCAACTACCCGCATGGCTTCCAGCCAGTTAGTACCTGCGGTCTTGACATGGAAAACCCCCTGCGTTTCCCGGCCTATGCTGGGAAATACGCTGAACTTATCTGAACCAGAATGAATACTCAGCTTGTAGCCAAAATGCCGGGCAATGACCCCATGGATCTTGATCTCCGCTTCAAACTGGGCTGCATCACCCCGGTAATCGATCCCCTTCTGAAATTCTCCGCAGAACCGGGGCGCGAGGGTGGCAAAGGAAACCCCTGCATCCATGAGTTCTTGGGCGACAAAGAAGTGTTGTAAAGGCGTGGTAGGGGTGGAGGTTTCATCAATAGAAATCTCAAAATCCGCTTCATACCGGCGGTCTTTAAAAAAACGGGCGTATATATCCCGGGCAAAGCCGATGGCCTCAGCATACACCCCGATACTTTGCTGTAATTCCTTTTCAGTAAAAGAGAGGGTAATCCCTTCCCCCAGGATAAAGGCTTTATTGAGGTATTTGTCCCGATAGGTTTGGGATAGCGGGGAAGGGTCTGCATCTTCAGGCTTGATATAATCCGAACAATCCAGGGTAATCATGGAAAAACCCAGAGAAAGGGCATACTCCACGTCTTTCACGGTTTTAAGATGATCCCCGTCAGCGCCAAATCCTTTCGTGAACCCCTCCTTAAACACCGCAAAACTCACCGCATCCAATACATCCTCGTAAGTCCTGCCCGTAAGGTTCAATTCCCGAATTGATTGTTGGGCAAACACGGGGAATACATCGCAGGTCTCGAAGACCTGGATATGTCCTGGGGTGGCGATTCCCAGGCGGTCCCCCACTCCGAAACTCCGGTCCCGCTGGAGACCCCGTACCGGTGCGGTAAAGGGAAAGTGTTTCCGTAAAACCCCGGCATTTTCATGGGTTAAGGGAACCCGAAGCCGCCCGTCTCCCAGATCCTGGCCGGTAAATCCCAAAGGCTCCGGGGCGCCGGCCTTGGGAACACAGATAATAACGATTTCATCCCCTTCGCGTGCCATAAATACGACGGATGATCCCGTGGTGTGGATAGATTTCTCATACGCATCAAATCCTAAATAACGCATACCTACTCCTTATGGTATCACTATAGCATGGATTTTCAAAAAAGTTTCCTGGATCACCGGTTAATCCGGACTGCTCATACTACTGTCCAAACCCTGGAAGTTTTCTGGAGGCGTATATCCTGGGTCCTGGTTTAGTGTGGATTCCCCCTTGCCTTTTTTATCAATTTGATCCTATGGTGTATCTTGCTATGGCAAAGCAAAAAATAGCTGCCGCTCCCTCGGTTCGCCGGCTCCCTTTGTACTTGCAGGTGGTCCGGCAAGCCCAGCGGGAAGGGATTCAGTATATCTCAGGAACCTTCATTGCCCAGGAATTAAACCTTAAGCCTATCCAAGTCCGCAAAGATCTGGGTATGACCCCCATCATCGGCAAACCGAAAAAGGGATACCCTGTAGCGCCCCTGATTAGGGCCATCAAATATTTCCTTGGCTGGGATACCACCCGGGAAGCAGTGCTCGTAGGGACCGGCAACTTGGGGACCGCCCTCTTGGGATACCAGAAATTGCAAGATCACGGGCTTCTGGTGGTAGCCGCCTTTGATAGTAATCAGGAAAAAATCGGTTCCCTGATCCACCAGGTTCCGGTTTTTTCTGTGGAGACCCTGGAAAGCAAGATCCTTACGTGGGGAGTAAAAATCGCCCTGCTTACGGTTCCTTCTCACGCTGCCCAAGGGATTACGGAAATGCTTATTAAAGCCGGAATTGAAGGAATCTGGAATTTTACTAATGTAAAATTGAAGGTTCCTGACCGCATCGTGGTACAAAAGGAAGACCTATCCTCAGGCTATGCTATGTTCTGCGTCATGATGCAGGCACGGCAGATAGGGAAAGACTGCTCCCGATCCCTACTACCACAGAGGTGATCCGCTTATGGAAAAAAAGGATTCCCTGGAGGAAACCAAGCTCCTGTCCCAAGCAATAATGCTGCAAAATCGTTTGCAAAAAAGGTACAGGCGCCTCAAGAAATGGGCCAAACACCGGGGGACCGATGTCTTCCGCCTTTATGACCGGGACATACCGGAAATACCCCTGGTCCTGGATCGGTATGGGGATGGGGTTTCCGGAGCGCTGTACCAGCGGCCTTACGAAAAGGACGAAGCTGAAGAGCGGCGCTGGCTTGGGGCCATGACCAGATCCATAGCCGCTGCCCTGGCAATTCCAGCAGGGCATGTGTTTCTCAAAGAACGAAAACGGCAGCGGGGTAAGGTTCAATACCAGCCGTTCCGTAATCAGGAAAACCGGTATTTTATACAGGATGTCCATGAAG
>JAISOX010000024.1 GCA_031275325.1 Treponema sp. | reverse complement strand
GATTTGGCTCCAAAGCGGCAAAAGCCCGAAGCAAGGGGCAGTCCGCTTTTTTACTGCCAAGGCCCTACAGGGGCATTAAACCCCCTGGGGGGCGGGAAGGATCGAGCCTCGATCACGGGAAGGATCGAGCCTCGATCACGGGAAGGATCGAGCCTCGATCACGGGAAGGATCGAGCCTCGATCACGGGAAGGAGCGAGCCTCGATCACGGGAAGGATCGAGCCTCGATCACGGGAAGGATCGAGCCTCGATCATGGGAAGGATCGAGCCTCGATCACGGGAAGGATCGAGCCTCGATCATGGGAAGGATCGAGCCTCGATCACGGGCGCCTGCGGCGGGCGTTATGGGAGCGGAGGAGTGCGGGAATACGGCTCACGTCCCTTCGTTCCTGCATCAGGAGGAGCGTTCTCATGTATACCCTAGGATTGGCTCCAAAGCAACAAAGACCAGAAGCAAGGAGCGGCCCGCTTTCTTACTGCCAAGGCCCTACAGGGGCATTAAACCCCCTGGGGGCCGAAATCCCTCTTTCCAGACCGCGCAACTTTTATGCAAAAAAATGGAGATGTATTGACGGGGTTTGATATTGATTATGTTACTGTTTCCAATTAAGCTGAACCCCAGGTAAAAAACCTCCTATCGGATGGTTCCGTTGCGCCAAAGCGGAGCCATCCGTTTTTTGATCCCCTGCTGCCAGGAGCAGCAAGGGGGATGATGCTTACCATTTCACCATTCCTTGGGGACAAACCCTGAAGGACACTCCAACTCCATACGTTCTCCAGACAGTACAAGCGCCGGAAATCCCTGCTTGAACGCATACCCCTTCACCGCCCCGCTTACCACCATCCCCGCTATCGCCTCAATGTATTTCCGCGGATCATTATGCCGGTCCGCATATCCTCTCAGTTTTTCATCCCTTCCACATGGCCGTAAAACCCCGTCAATTCGTGAACATTCGCGTAATCCCGAACAAATTCTTAAATGCCCTTGCCCGGCTTTGGGATGAAAACCCTCTTGATCGGTCCCCCAAGAATCTGCTAGACTTAAACCATGCCAAGGTGGCTCAGTCGGCAGAGCGGCGCACTCGTAATGCGCAGGTCCCGGGTTCGATCCCCGGCCTTGGCTCATGGGATGAAGCCCTGGAGTTCAATCCGGGGAGTATGAAGCAAACCTTAAAAACCCGCAGCCCTAGCCTGCGGGTTTTGGTTAAAAGGAGCGGGGTATGTATAAAGAAGCACGGGAAAGCGCCATCCAGGCGCTGATTTCACACATGACGCTGGAAGAAAAGGTTTCCCAGCTCAGTTACACCAGTCCTGCCATTGAGCGATTGGGGATTCCGGCCTATAACTGGTGGAATGAATGTCTCCACGGCGTTGCCCGTTCCGGAATCGCCACGGTATTTCCCCAGGCCATCGCCCTGGCCGCCACCTTTGATGAAGGGCTTGTACGGGAAGTGGCCAAGGCCATCTCCGATGAAGCCCGGGCCAAATACAACGAGGCCGTTAAACAAGGCAACCGGGGGAAATATTGGGGACTCACCTTCTGGACCCCGAACATCAACATCTTCCGGGACCCCCGCTGGGGCCGGGGACAGGAAACCTACGGGGAAGACCCCTACCTCACGAGCCGCATCGGGCTGGCCTTTGTACAGGGCCTGCAAGGGGATAATCCGGAACAGCTCAAAACCGCAGCCTGTGCAAAACACTTCGCGGTTCATTCCGGCCCGGAGAACCAGCGCCATACCTTTGACGCCCAGATTTCCAAGAAGGACCTTTTCGAGACCTACCTCCCCGCATTCAAACTCCTCGCGGAAGAGGGAGTGGAAGCGGTGATGGGCGCCTATAACCGGACCTTAGGGGAACCCTGCTGCGGCAGTACCTATCTATTGCAGGACATACTCCGGGACCAGTGGGGATTTAAAGGGCATGTGGTTTCCGATTGCTGGGCCATCCGGGATTTCCACGAAAACCACCGGGTAACCCCTTCTCCCGAAGCATCCGCAGCTAAGGCCCTTAACGCGGGCTGCGACCTCAACTGCGGCTGTACCTACCCCTATCTCACCGTGGCCTGTAAGCAGGGGCTGGTAAGCGAAGCCGCCATTGATACGGCCCTCACCCGCCTCCTGCGGACCCGGTTCAAGCTGGGCATGTTTGATCCCCCGGAACAAGACCCCTACCGCAGCCTGGGCCGGGAAACCATTAACAGCGAAAAACACCGGGCCTTGGCCTTAGAAGCCGCGTACAAATCCATCGTCCTTTTGAAAAACGATAAGCGCCTCTTGCCCCTGGATGAGCGGTTCAAGCGCATCCTCCTTCTCGGCCCTGGCGCGGCGAATCCCCATACCCTTTTGGGCAACTATTACGGCCTCAATCCCCGGCTGGTTACTATCCTGGAGGGCCTTACCGGAAAGGTCCAAGGTAAATACGGGATCAACCTGGAATACCGCCAGGCCTGCCTCCAGTACGAGGATAACCATCCCTCCAATCTGATTTTCGGAGAAGCCGATGACCAGGATCTGATCATTGCGGTGTTCGGCCTGGATGGAGCCATGGAAGGAGAGGAAGGGGACGCCATTGCCTCTGACTCCAACGGCGACCGGGAAGCCATAGAACTCCCCCCCTGGCAGCTTGCGTACCTTCGTAATATCCGGGCTGAAGGCAAGCCCCTGGTCTTGGTGCTTACCGGGGGAAGCCCTATTGCGGTTCCTGAAGATATTGCCGACGGGATCCTCTTTGTGTGGTACCCTGGGGAAGAGGGGGGAACTGCGGTGGCGGATATCCTTTTTGGTGATAGGTCCCCTTCGGGGAAGCTCCCCATCACCTTCCCCGCATCCACGGCCCAGCTTCCTCCCTATGATAATTATGCCATGCAGGGAAGAACCTACCGGTATATGCAGGATCCGCCGCTGTATCCCTTTGGCTTCGGCCTCTCCTATACCAGTTTCCGCTTTGAGTATGCAGGGGCTTCGCTCCTCTCTGCCAAAGAACTGAGCCCGGGTGATTCAGTGCAGGTACGGGTACAAGTAACCAATACAGGGAACCGGGATGCAGAAACAGTCATTCAGGTGTATGTGGCCAAGGATCCCCCCAGTGCGCATGATCCCATTGCATCCCTGCGGAAATTTGATCGCCGGTTTATTCGCGCCGGGGAGACCCTGGCGCTCTCTCTGGACCTTCCCTCCTCGGCTTTTGAGACGATCAATGCAGAAGGCCTGAGCGTCCTGGTCCCCGGCTCCTATAAGGTCATCGTGGCGGATGCCGCGCCCCTCCCCGTGGCAGTGGAAAAAGGCGCTACTGTTCCGGTGAGTGAAACGATTAGGGTCCGATGAGGAAGGCAGGACTTGGGCAAAGCTCCTGCAGGATAAACCTATAAAAAACGAGGGTGGACCTGATTCCACCCTCGTTTTTTATGGAAATGCGGGGTCATTCCAGCCTGGATTGCGGGGTCATTCCAGCCTGGATTGCGGGGTCATTCCAGCCTAGATTGCGGGGTCATTCCAGCCTAGATTGCGGGGTCAATCCAGTTTAGGAGGGAGTCCCGTGAAAGGGGGCGCCGCTACATGAGGGGCGCAAAGAGCCTGAGCACATCCTGCAGGATCCGCTGGAAGGCGTTTCGGGCGCAGTCTTCCCAGGTGATCTGATGGCAGTGGGGCAGGGTTTCAAGGAAATCCCGTTTTATGGACGCCACTGCCGGGTTTTCATAGATACACACCCCGCATTCAAAATGCAGATAGAGACTGCGGAAATCCAGGTTCGTGGTCCCTACGGTAGCCACCTGGTCATCCGCGACAAAAGTCTTGGAATGGTTGAACCCTTGGGCGTATTCGTAGATCTGAACCCCCCCTGCCAGCAGTTGACGGTAATATGAACGGGAAGTAATGGCCAGGATCTTCTTGTCCCAGCGGTGGGGGGTGATGATTCGCACGTCCACTCCGCTTTTGGCTGCTAAGGTCAGGGCGGAAAGGAGATTATCATCCACCACCAGGTAGGGGGTGTTGATATAGACGTAGGTTTTTGCGTTGTTGATGATGTGGAGGTATACGTGTTCCCCCACATTTTCATCGTCCAGAGGACTGTCCGCATAGGGCTGTACAAAACCCTCCCCAGGAACCGGACAGGCCCTTTCCTTCCAGGGGTAAAAGGTCTGGTAATCTTCCTCATGATCCTGTTCCAGGTTCCACATGTGCAGAAAAATCAGGGTAAAGGCCCAGGCTGCCTCCCCTGAAACCATAATAGCCGCATCTTTCCAATGGCCGAACCGGTCTATGGCGTTGATATATTCGTCCGCCAGGTTAATGCCGCCGGTAAAGGCCGCCTTCCCGTCAATCACCAGGATCTTCCGGTGATCCCGGTTGTTCTGGAGCGATGAGAGAATAGGCTTAAAGGGGTTGAAGACCATACATTTGATCCTATTTTGCTCCAAATGCTCTTTGAAATTCGGCGCCAAGGACATGAAACAGCCCAAGTCGTCATAGATGATCCGTACATCCAGGCCTGCTTGGGCTTTCTTTTCCAGAATGGTGATGATGGGGTTCAACATGGCCCCATGCCGAAGGATAAAGAATTCCATGAAGATATACTGTTCCGCCTTTTCCAAGGCTTCAAGCGCGGCCTGGAAAAACCCTTCCCCAGACTCAAAATAGTCCGTATGGGTATGGGTATAGACCGGATACCCTGCATAGCCCTGAAGGTACCGGGCCAGGGACAGGTAGGCCTTACCATCTACAGAAAGGTCCTGCAGGGCAGTTCCCGGGAGGGTCAAGAGGGGACGGCATTTCAAGTCCCCTTTTTTCGTGAGCCTTCTGAGTTTGTGGGAATGGGACTGGGAATGAAACACAATGTACAAACAACCGCCGAAAATGGGAAAGAGCAGAATAAGGAATATCCAGGTTAATTTATAGGCGGGTTTTTCTTTTTTATTGAGAATATACAGACAAACTACGATGCTTACGGCATTGAGGAATATACTGCCATATCGAATAATTCGGCTTCCCCCCGCGATAACCCCTAATATAAAACCCATCTGGATAAGCAGCATGGTTATGACATACACACGCCGCCTAAAAAGGACCCGGGCCCATTCTTTTTTCATGTTCTTGCCATACCTACAGGCCCTGGAAGGTCCAAAACCCCATACAAGGAACGTTTAAGCCGGCCAGATCCCTGCCCCCTGCCGAAGGAGCGTAACTGCATCGCCGCTTATATCAAGGATGGTGGAGAAGATCCGCATTTGTTCTTCTCCGCTGTCCAAGATGAGATCCAATCCATCTATGGTATCCAGTTCCCAGGCCTCTTGAAACAGCTCTTCTTCTGGAATCGGGGGAAGCTCCAGCGTATCTGGATCCGCGGGAAGCGGATCTCCTTGGAAGCCGGGGATCATGCTGCGTTTTGCGGTTATCGAATACAAGGGCAGTCCCAGGGTACGGGTGATTCCCAAGGCTACCGGATGATTTGGGATCCGGACCCCCAGTTCCTTACGCCGCAACCCCAGGGCCTTTTCAGTACCCCGGAGGGTTTTGAGGATAAATACATAGGGTCCCGGGGTAAGCCGGTTGATGAGCCGAAACCGGGTGGTATCCATCTGGCACCACTCCCCGAATTGAGCAATAGCAGAGCACAAGAGGGTAAAATACCGCTCTTCCCGCTCCCCTGAGAGGGACCGCAGTTTTTTGATACCTTCCGGGGACTTAAAAGAACAGACGATGCTCCAACTGGTATCTGTAGGCAACGCCACGAGCCCTCCCTCAGCAAGGACCTGGGCCCCTTGAGCGAGAAGCCTGTCATTCATATTACCAGGAACGATGTATTCAACCATAGGATCCTAACCTTTTGTTGAAACCATACCTCAGCCGCATGGTATAAGTGTACCATGCTTAGGATTTCTTTTCTAGATTTTTGTAAACCCTTCCTTTTCCTCCGGTTTATCCATGGGATAACGGGAATTATATAAAATAGTATAGAGCACTGTATGAAAGAACAGACAAGATGAACCCTCCCGCAGGACGGCAGTGATTTCTGTCCCGCCTATTTCCTTATAGAAACAAGAATTACCATGTTTTTTTGCAGAAATACTCTTCATGGCATGTAAATTGCTTTTATTACTAATAAAAATATTACCGGAGGATACTATGCGCACAATACGGGGCGAAAAGAAGACCGCTTCTTCAGGAGAGGATGGTTTACAGGCTTATTTTAAACAGGTTAAGCGGATTCCTTTGCTCACCTTTGAAGAAGAATTGGCCTTGTCTAAACGTATACAACAGGGAGATGCTGCAGCCCGCCAAAAATTAGTAGAAGCTAATTTACGGCTGGTGGTTAAAGTGGTCCATCCCTATCTTACCCCGGATGTCCCGCTCATGGATCTGATTCAGGAGGGCAATCTGGGACTCATCCATGCCGCCGAAAAATATAGCCATGAAAAAAAGGTCCGTTTTTCCACCTATGCTAATTGGTGGATTCGCCAGTTTATCAGCCGCTTCCTGTCAGACAAGCGCCGGATCATCCGTCTGCCTCACCGGAAAGAAGCAACCTTCCGCAAGATCCGAAAAGCCTATCACCTATTAAGCCAGTCCCTTATGCAGCAGCCCAATACCAAAGCCATAGCTCGGGAAGTGGGCATTCCTGTAGAAGATGTAGAATTCATCATGACCAGGACTAACGGTTTCATATCCCTGGATACAGAAGGGGATGATACATCACCGGCAGTACTGGATATACATGAAGACTATACCTACAACCCTGAACAGGAGTTTTTCCAGCACGTGGCGCTGAAGGATACCCTGGAGATGCTGCTCAATCGCTTAAAGGACCAAGAGAAGCGGATCCTCATATACCGGTATCAGCTTAAAGGGAACAAAAAGTACAGCCTCAGGAATATAGGGGATAAGATGGGCATATCCGCAGAAACGGTCCGCCAGATCGAGATGAAGGCCCTTAAAACAATCCGCGTCCATGCCGAGGAATTCCGGGACAGCTTCTACGGAGAAGCAATGTAATCCCTGGACTCTGGCGGAAACGCTGCCGGAGTCCATCCCTTGAACTCTGTTTGGCAGAGCCAGGCTATCGTGCATCATAGTTCTTTTGCAGCCATGTTTGGTATTCCCCGCTTTGAATCCCCTGAATCCATTGAGGATGCGCCAAGTACCAGTCCAGGGTTTTTGCAAGCCCTGTTTCAAAATCAACGCTTTGCCGCCATCCCAGTTCCCGCTTTAATTTCGAACAATCAATCGCATAACGCCGGTCGTGTCCAGGCCGGTCCTTTACAAAGGTGATGGTCCCTTGTATGGTTTCTGCTGCTATGCCGGTCTTGCGAGACACCAGGGCAATGAGGGTATGCAGGAGGCTGAGGTTTTCCCACTCATTTTCTCCACCGATGTTGTATTTCTCACCGCTACGGCCGCAGCTGATAATGGTCCACAAGGCCCTGGCATGATCCTCCACATAGAGCCAATCCCGGATATTTTTGCCGTCCCCGTATACCGGCAGGGCTTTACCCGCAAGCATATTGAGGATCATCAGGGGGATCAATTTTTCAGGAAACTGATAGGGGCCGTAGTTGTTTGAGCAGTTTGACAGGGTAACCGGCAATCCATAGGTGTGATGATAGGCCATCACCAGATGATCGCTCGCAGCTTTGCTGGCGGAATAAGGTGATCGGGGGTCATAAGGGCTGGTTTCGGTAAAATACCCCTGCTCCCCTAAAGAACCGTACACTTCATCGGTGCTGATGTGATGAAAAAGCACGCCCTTGGGGTTGGTTCCCCAGTATTGCCGGGCCGCCTCAAGGAGGGTGAAGGTGCCAAGGACATTGGTTTTGATAAAGGCTTCAGGCCCTACAATTGAACGGTCCACATGGCTTTCTGCAGCAAAATGCACCACCGTATCAATCTCATACTTCTTGAAAAGGGATTGTACCAGCTCTGGGTTCCCAATATTTCCAGGTTCAAAAAAATACCGCTTCCCCCCATGACAGGCTGCTATGTCTTCAAGGCTGGCGAGATTCCCTGCATAGGTAAGGGCGTCTAGGTTGATGATCCTTCCGGCAAATGCATGGTCTGGACTAAAGAGGAGACGGATAAAGTTGACGCCGATAAACCCCGCGCCGCCGCTTACCAGCAGGTTCTTACATGATCGCATGAGGGTACACTCCTTGCTATTACGAGACTTTTTGCAACTGCCTCACTTCGTAATCCTATACTATAGGACCCGTGCGGATCCTACAAGAGGTATGCCGAAACCCAGGATAACCCAGAGAACCCTTCTGGATAGGCTAAGGGGCGCTCTTTCAAAGAAAAGAACCGGAATGCTCCAGGGCCTCAGGCGCCTTTGGGGGGCTTATCTCAGGGGGGAGGCGGCGCGGCGATGCTTCCCCTATAAAGCACTTTGGGGTAGACCACAATCCCCAGTTTTTTCTCCAATACCGCCAGGCGGCGCAGCTCTTCTGCATCCCCCAAGGTAACCATAACGCCCCGCTGCCCTGCCCGGCCTGTACGGCCTGCCCGGTGGATGTATCCTTCCCTGTCCGGCACGTCCAGGGCCACCACATGGCTGATACGGGGCATATCCAGCCCCCGGGCGGCAAGATCGCTTGAAACCAGGGCCCGGACCCTGCCTGCTTTGAAGTCCTCCAGGGCCTGTTTCCGGGTCTTTTTATCCATCTCGCCGTAGAGGCCTGCCGCAGCTATCCGGTGATATTGCAGATGGGAAAGGATGTTCCCCACCTGCCCGCCCCGGCTGCTGAAGATCAATACCTTTTTCGCCTTCACCGCGGCAAGAAAAGAACAGAGGGCGGCAATCTTTTTCCTGGTCTCGCTAAAAAAGGCCCAGTGTTGTATCCGTTCCCGTAAGATCTCCTGTTCTTCACTGGCCACGGTGATTATAGGCTCCCCCATCAGGGGCAGGAGCCGTTCCCGGCTTCGGGCAGACAAGGTAGCTGAACAGGCAGCGGTTTGACGGAGCGGACTGATACGGCTTACCAAGTCCTGGGTTTCCGGGAAGAGTTCATCCGCGATAAGCCTATCCCCTTCGTCCAGGACCAGGGCTTTGACCTGGCCCAGTTTGAGCTTCCCCATACGGGCGAGTTGTAAGAGCCGGGCAGGGTTTCCCACGATTACCAGGGGTTTGTCTTTTTTAAGGGTCTCGATCTGCCGGCGCATATTCGCAGAGCCGATGATGAGACTCATCTTGACCAGCGTTCTTTCAGGCCCTTCTTTCATAAGAAAATCCCCTTCTTCCTTAATCTGGGAACAGAGTTCCAAGGTAGGGGCGATGATCAGGAGAACCGGCCCGGAAGCAGGGCATAGGCCGGTATGCAGAAGCCGCTCAAACAGGGGCAGCAAGTAGGCAAAGGTCTTCCCTGTACCGGTAGCGGCGTGAAAGATCAGGTTCTCGCCGGATAAAAGCCGGGGGATGGCCAGTTTTTGTATGGCCGTGGGATGGTGAATCCCCCGTTCCGAAAGCCGCTGGACAAAAAAGGGGGATATCCCCAGGTCCGTATATGAAAAAGATGTATCTAAGGCCATAGGCGTCCTCTCTATCTTGGTATTATACCATTATTTGGAAACGTGAGCTTCCGGCGAACCAACGGTTCGTTGCCCCCCAGGGGGTTTACTGCCCGTGTATGGCCGCGGCGGTAAGCAAGCGGGGCGCTCCTTGCTCCCCCAAGGGGGGTTAATGCCCGTGTATGGCCGCGGCAGTGAGCAAGCAGGCCGCCCCTTGCTTCGGGCTTTGCCGCTTTGGAGCCAAACCCGCCAGCGGGCTTACTGCCCCTGTATGGCTGCGGCGGTGAGAAAGCGGGCCGTCCCTTGCTTCGGGCTTTGCCGCTATGGAGCTAACCCCTTTCCCAGGATCGAGGTACGATCCTTCTCGTGATCGAGGGACGATCCTTCCCAGGATCGAGGCTCGATCCTTCTTGTGATCGAGGTTCGATCCTTCCCTGGATCAAGGTACGATCCTTCTCGTGATCGAGGCTCGATCCTTCTCGTGATCGAGGTTCGATCCTTCCCTGGATCGAGGCGCGATCCTTCTCGTGATCGAGGCTCGATCCTTCTCGTGATCGAGGTTCGATCCTTCCGCCCCCCCAGAGGGTTTAATGCCCCCATAGAGCCTTGGCAGTAAGAAAGCGGGCCGCCCCGCCAGCGGGCTTACTGCTCCTATATGGCCGTGGTGGTAAGCGAGTGGGCCATCCCGGCTTGTGGTCTAGCCCCCAATAGCCTTGGTACGAGGCTCACACCCGCCTTGGTGGGAGATTCACCCCTGCCCTTGTGGGATAGCCTGGCCCACCTGCGTGGGGTGATCTTGCCTGCCTGCATGGGAACGCCTGTCCCTCATGCGGGGGAACGCCTGTCCCTCATGCGGGGGAACGCCTGTCCCTCATGCGGGGGAACGCCTAGTCCTCGTGCGGGGGAACGCCTGTCCCTTGTGCGAGGGAAAGAGTGGCCCTCGGGCGGGGGAACGCCTATCCTCCGTGTGGGGGATGCGCTTACCCACGCGTGTGGGAAAGCCTGTCCCTCGTGCGGGGGAGGCTCACTCACGCCTTGGGGGGAAGCTCACACCCGCCTTGGTGGGAGATTCACACCTGCCCTTGTGGGATAACCTGGCCCACCCGCATGGGCTGGGCTTACCCGCCTGTGGAGGAGGCTCACTCACGCCTTGGGGCGAGGCTCACACCTGCCCTTGTGGGATAACCTGGCCCACCGTGTGGGATAGCCTTGCCCACCAGCGTGGGCTGCGCTTACCCGCCTGCGAGGGCTGCTCTGGCCCACGCGTGTGGGCAAGCCTGTCCCTCATGCGGGGGAAAGCCTAGCCCTCGTGTGGGGGATGCGCTTACCCGCCCAAGGGGGAGGCTCATACCTGCCCTTGTGGGATAACCTGTCCCTCGGGCGGGGGATAGTCCGGCCCTCGGGCGGGGGAAACGCGTGTCCCTCGGGCGTGGGATAGGGCGTCCCTCGGGCGGGGGAAAGTCCGTCCCTCGGGCGGGGGATAGGGTGGCCCTCGGGCGGGGGAACGCCTGGCCCTCGGGCGGGGGATAGGCTGGCCCTCGTGTGGGGGGAAGTCCGTCCCTCGGGCGGGGGGATGTCCGTCCCTCGGGCGGGGGAAACGCGTGTCCCTCGGGCGGGGGCTAGGGCGTCCCTCGGGCGGGGGATAGGGTGGCCCTCGGGCGGGGGAACGCCTGGCCCTCGGGCGGGGGAACGAGTGTCCCGCGGGCGGGGGACCGTCTGTCCCTCATGCGGGGGACAGGGTGTCCCTCGGGCGGGGGAACGCCTGGCCCGCGGGCGGGGGAACGAGTGTCCCTCGGGCGGGGGATAGCCTGGCCCTCGGGCGGGAGAAACGCGTGTCCCTCGGGCGGGGGGAAGAGTGGCCCTCGTGTGGGGGAGGCTCACTCACGCCTTGGGGCGGGGTTCACTCACGCCTTGGGGCGGGGTTCACTCACGCCTTGGGGGGAGATTCACACCTGCCCTTGTGGGATAACCTGGCCCTCGGGCGGGGGAACGCGTGTCCCGCGGGCGGGGGACACCCGTGTCCCACGGGCGGGGGAAAGGCTGTCCCTCGGGCGGGGGATAGGCTGTCCCTCGGGCGGGGGATAGGCTGTCCCTCGGGCGGGGGATAGGCTGTCCCTCGGGCGGGGGGAAGGGTGTCCCTCGGGCGGGGGAACGCGTGTCCCTC
>JAISOX010000161.1 GCA_031275325.1 Treponema sp. | reverse complement strand
CCTTGGCTCCAAAGCAGCCAAGGCAGGAAGCAAGGGGCGGCCCCCTTGCTTACGACCGCGGCCATACACGGGCATTAAACCCCCTGGGGGCCCGCTGGCGGGCTTGGCTCCAAAGCAGCCAAGGCAGGAAGCAAGGGGCGGCCCCCTTGCTTACGACCGCGGCCATACACGGGCATTAACCCCCCTGGGGGCCCGCTGGCGGGCTTGGCTCCAAAGCAGCCAAGGCGGTAAGCAAGGGGCGGCCTCCTTGCTTATGACCGCGGCCATACACGGGCATTAAACCCCCCTGGGGGGCCGTCCGCTGCAACAGTCGGGCAAGGGGCCTTTAACCGGTTTCAAAAACCGTTTTGCAATCCACAAAATACCGCCCAACACGACGAGGGCAAGGGCAATACCGTTTTCCATAAGATAGCCTCCTTTCCATAGATACTACTAAAGGAATGTGTCAAAATTATGATCATGAGCCTTGCCGGGAACTTCCCGCAGGGATCAAGGCTTTTGCGCATTACGGTACGCAGCAGCTTGTCCCCTGCGGGGAGGCTTCAAAATAGGATTCTGGATATATCAAGGTTTCAAAGTCCGCTACTTCCGCCTTAATCGCCTCCATATCCGCCTTATCCAAATCGTCCACCACCTTCACGTACCCATAAAACACATGGTCTGCGGTGGAAAAATCAAAATCCTCGGCAGGCATAAGCTGTATCACATTATCCCCGTTTTTCATGTCAATCTGGGTGTAGTACCCAGGGAAGATGAGGCGGCTGTTCCCTGGATCCAGAGAATCCTTGTTGATGGTCCACAAGGCGGGAACGCCCCGCTGCAGGACTATCAGCGCGGGCTCAATGCCGTCATCCTTGAGCTGGATCCGCACCTTTTGATGGGCGTCCTGGATTTCCGCCACTGCCGCGGGTTCCACAGGAATCCCCACCCCCGCAGGGGAAGGCGCGGTATCAGGCTCTATGTCCAGGGCAGCGGTTTCCCCCTCGGCAACCACGGTAATGGAACTGCGGATCATCCCCATCCAGCAGGAGTAGGAGAACGTGCCCGTCTTATCCGGGGTAAATTCGATCAGGTTTTCCCCAAGCTTAAACCGGTATGCAATGCCGTATTCCCGGATGATCATCCGGTTATTACAACCGTTGATGCTCCCCGCTGGCGCGTTAATCCTCCATTTTACCGGTATCCCCTGCTGCACCGTAATCGCCGGATACCGCCCTCCGGTCAAGGTGGAGGTAACTATCTGGAAACCCTGGTCCATCACCGGCGCAAAACCGGTTCCCTTTTCGCTCCCCCCTTCCTTGGATGATGCAGATCTTGGCGCGGCAAAGGCAGTTCCGGCAAAATCAAGGCGTATCCCTGAAAGGGTAAAGCCGTAACGCGCCATAGTCATCCCCATCACCGTTACGAGGATGGCTCCCGCCTGCATCACCCCGCGGGTAAAGGCAGTACCCCGAACCCGCTTGCTCAACCATGAACTCAAAGCCCCGATGCCGAACATCAAAGGAACCGTCCCCAGGCTGAAAAAGAACAGGGAAACGCCCCCTGCAAGGGGGCTTCCCGTGGAAAGGGCATAGAGCTGCATGGCTTGCAGGGGGCCGCAGGGCATAAGGCCGTTGAGCAGGCCAATAAACAGCGGGCGCTTGTTCCCGGTTTTCTGTTCATCAATTTTCCGGGCGAAGACGCTGGGAAGCCGGGGGGTAAACCGGCGCAGCCCCGGGAACAACCCCAGCATGGTGATCCCCATGATCACCATGAAGAGCCCCGCGGCAAGCTGTATCAGCCCCTGAAGCCGCCCTGACAGGCTTATCACCGACCCCAAAGCCCCGGCAAGAGCGCCTATAAGGGTATACGCGATGATCCGTCCGCTGTTATACAGGATTGCAGGCAGCCACACCTGCCCGCGGCTTTCCTCCTGGGAACCAGGACCAGGGGAGGAGAGACATTGGGAGAGGTTGATGCCCCCGCACATGGCCGCGCAGTGAACCGAGGTAAGCAGGCCGATGATGAACAGCATCCCATAGCCCATGCCTGCCTCCGCGAGGGGAAACCCGGCGGTGATGCTCCCCAAAGCCTGTAGAACCATATAGAGGGCCGCTATGAGCGCCAGTATCCCGGCAATCTCAGGAAGCCCAGGTCCAGCCCCCCTCATCTTGTGCTGCGCATCCAGCACTGAGTAGCCTAGTTGCTGTATAACTTCCGCAATCTCGTTAAACCGGATTACCGGCTCGCTATAGGTAACCCGGGCCTTTCCGGTATTGAAATCTACTGCCGCATCCTCAACGCCCAGGGTAGTCTTCAGGGTCTTTTCGATCCGGTTTTGGCAATGTACACAGGTCATGCCGCTGATATAGAACGAATGGGACTTCACATTCCTCTGCATAGTGGGATCTTCCCTCCTCATGTACTCCAAATATACCCTAGCATTATGTCTACATTATGATTTTCTACAGAAATTGCCCTTTTCGAGCAGGATTTTTACCGGAAAAACAGCGGGGTCTTAACGTGAGCCGCTGCTTGGCATAGGGTCAGAGCCAGACCTGCGGCCCCCGTACCTGCCGCGGCAACCCTGCCTTAAAACAGCCCACTGCCCTGGACTGGTTTTAAGCCCCCCCTTCTCGCTATACTACAAGTAGAGGGGGCGGTTTCGCCAGGTCAGATGTGAAACCGCGCGCTTAAAATACAGAAAAACCCGTCTTTGCACAGGTTTTTCCCCAGCCTTTTTCATCGGATCCCAGGTCCCGCATTAATCCTGGCGGTGAAAAAGGATCCTACTAGCAATACTGAAGGAGCGTTTGGTTGGAAAGTCTCAAGAAAAATCCTGCATGGAAAGGCCGTCGAGGCCCGGTGGTGCTGGTCATCATGGATGGAGTCGGGTACGGTAAATACAAGGAAGGGGATGCGGTAGCGGATGCTAAGATGTATCATTTAACTGCCCTTCGATCCCAAAGTCCCCATACGCAATTAAAGGCCCACGGAAAAGCCGTGGGCCTTCCTGGAGAGGATGATATGGGTAACAGCGAGGTGGGGCACAACGCCATGGGCTGTGGGCGGGTCTTTAACCAAGGAGCGGCTTTGGTCTCCCAATCCATTGCTAAGGGGATGATCTTTACCGGTCAGGCATGGAAAGACATCGTATCCACAGTACAGGGTTCTGGGGGAACCCTGCATTTCATCGGCCTTTTTTCAGACGGTAATGTGCATAGTCATCTGGATCACCTCAAGGCCATGATACAGCGGGCGAAACAGGAAGGGATCAAGAAGGTACGGATCCATGTGCTTTTTGACGGCCGGGATGTGGGGGAAACCAGCGCTTTGGAATACCTGGATCCCTTTGAGGCGTTTTTACAAGCCCAGAGCGCCCCTGATTTTGATGCCCGGATCGCCTCTGGGGGAGGCCGGATGTGGATCACCATGGACCGCTACGGTGCGGACTGGACCATGGTGGAGCGGGGTTGGAAGACCCATGTCCATGGGGAAGCCCGTCCCTTTGCCTCGGCCCGGGAAGCAGTGGAAACCTATCGCCGGGAAATTCCCGGCATCATTGACCAGGACCTCAAGGAATTTACCGTTGTCGAACAGGGGGTTCCTATTGGGACCATCCAGGACGGAGATTCGGTGGTGTACTTCAATTTCCGGGGGGACCGGGCCTTGGAAATCACCGCGGCCTTTGAGGAAGAAGGGTTCAGTCATTTTGACCGGGGCCGTAGACCCAAGGTCTGTTACGCGGGAATGATGGAATACGACGGGGACACCCATGTACCCCAGCGGTATCTGGTGAGCCCTCCATCCATCAACCGGACCATGGGGGAATACCTGGCTGCCACAGGGGTGCGGACCTTGGCTATCTCCGAGACCCAGAAGTACGGCCATGTAACCTATTTCTTCAACGGTAATCGGACCGGAAAATTTGACGAGGTCCTGGAAACATACCAGGAGATCAAGAGCGATGTGGTGCCTTTTGAGCAGCGGCCTTGGATGAAATGCGCGGAAATCACCGATGCGGTGGTCCAGGCCATGGGTTCTGGAAAGTACGATTTCATCAGGCTCAACTATCCCAACGGGGACATGGTAGGTCATACCGGGATATATCAGGCGGTGATTTGCGCCATGGAAGGGATGGACCTCCAACTGGGACGGCTTGCCAAGGCCGCGCAGCAAGCAGGGGCCATACTGGTGATCACCGCGGACCACGGCAACTCGGACGATATGTTTGAGCACCAGAAGAAAACCGGGGATGTGGTGTACAAAGCCGATGGAACCCCTAAGGCCAAGACCAGCCATAGTCTTAATCCAGTGCCTTGCATCATCTACGATCCTGACTATAAGGGCGAATACCTCAGGGAGCCTTATGAAGGTGCTTTACAGGAGGATCTGGGGATCAGTTCCATTGCCGCGACCTGTATGAGCCTTTTAGGGTATGTACCGCCTGGGGATTATGATCCGCCGGTCCTGCAGATGAAATAAGCCCTCCCATAGGGGTAGGTTTCCTCTGGAACCTACCCTTGTCTGTACCGGTTCTGATGTAAGGTTGTGAAACCGCGGCTTTCTTGGACTCATAAGGCACGCTGGGCCTTTCCCAGGGCAGCCAAAGCGTGGATAAAACAGCCGTTCAATACAGCCAGGGGTTCAAAGTTTAGAAAAGAGATGGCGGTTTTATCATAGAAGATTTTTATATCCCCGGGAAATGCATCATCCCCCTCATAGTAGACCACCTTAACCGGCATCTTGGGTAAGAGCTGGTAATTCCAGGGGTATTCACCATGCGCCCGGCTTCCCCCATAGGTCAAACCGAGTTTGCTTACCCTATCCGCAAAGTGCGGGTAAGAAGAGCCGAATTCTTTTCGCAAGGGCTCGGTCTGCCAATCTGCTTCCGGCGCTTTATGGGTACATAAGCCCTGGGAAAAATGATGCATCAAGCAGAAATCATACAAGGGCGCTCCGGTACCCGGGGAGATCGCATAATACACCAGTACGCTGAGGATATTGACCTGCGCCTCCCGGCCATCCACTGGATGTACCCCGTTTTTGGTAATGGCGTAGGTCCGTCCAAGAAAATCAATGGATAAGGCGTTCTCTGAAACCAGGGTAAACCCTAAGTTTTCCGCAGCAGCCCGCCAGCGGGCTTAATGCCCCTGTAGGGCCGTGGCAGTAAGCAAGCGGGCTGCCCCTTGCTTCGGGCCTTTGCTGCTTTGGAGCCAAGCCCGCCAGAGGGCTTAATGCCCCTGTAGGGCCTTGGCAGTAAGAAAACGGGCTGCTCCTTGCTTCGGGCTTTTGCCGCTTTGGAGCCAAGCCCGCCAGCGGGCTTAATGCCCCTATATGGCCGCGGCAGTAAGAAAGCGGGCCGCTCCTTGCTTCGGGCTTTTGCCGCTTTGGAGCCAAGCCCACGGTACTTGACCACGGTATAAGTGAGAACGCACCGCCGGAGGCAGGAACGAAGGGACGTAAGCCGTATTCCCACACTCCGCCGCA
>JAISOX010000068.1 GCA_031275325.1 Treponema sp. | reverse complement strand
CCATCTGGAATTAGCTCTTTGCCTAACCCCTTGTAATACAACGACTTATACCACTTGGGTTACTTTTTCCAAATGAGGCACAGGGTCTTTTGGGTTACTTTTTTGATGAGGCAACGCGTCCCCTTGACATTACCCTGTAATTGCGGTATATTATAATTACTTATGAAAAAGTCTCCTTCGTCTAGGGGTCAGGACATCGGGTTTTCATCCCGACAACGGGGGTTCGACTCCCCCAGGAGATGACCCAATTTTTTATAATATTTAAAGAACTGATATTCTTTACCTTTTCCGTACATGAAAGGGCGTTTAAGGCATCACTTTGTATTCTTGAACAATCTGCATTTCGGACTGTACTACCATGAGGGGGACCAATTCTTGAGCTGCAGAAACCGCGGCCTCCACCATGGCTTGGGAATTGGCCACTCCATAGAGACTGATAAGGTCCTTGGAAACAGTGGTTTCTAAGAAATGAATGGGGATTTCCTTTTTGTAGAGGATGTGATGTTTCACCTGCTGACCTAGGGTCAGTTCCTGCAAACGGAGAAGATGTTGGGACTCCGCTTCTTCGGTGATAAGTTTATCCTGCAGATACTTGATGATCTCCGCACATATAGAAGGGTGTAAGTGTCCGGTATTCAGGCTGAGATGGTAATTTCCCGAATAACGCCACTCCATCTCAAAAAAATAATGGTGAAACCCTTCTCGATCCTTATCGCTTCGTTCAAGGATTTGCCGTGCCCGTTTATCATCACAATGGAAATAGTTCTTTACCCGCTGGAGGCGAATCTCCAGGGGGGCGGTGAGGAAAACCGACAGGCTCCCAGGGACATCTTTAAAAATCACGTTAGCCCCTCGGCCGATCATGACCGCATTTCCCTGGATGGCTTCGGTTAGGATTGCGGTTTTAAGATAATGGAGATAATCATCCCTGTCCTGGGAGATGGATGCCCAGAATGAAGGTCTCCGCTCATCGTATTTCCGAAATTTCCGCTCCTCAATCCCAAAGGATTTGATCCGGGTTTCCAAGGTTCCTTTATCCACCAAACGGTAATGTAAACATTGCGCCAATTCATGGGCAGTTTCGTCACCCAGGGCTGCTAATTCCCGGGAGATAGTAATAATTGCCATTTCAACCTATTCCTTTTGTTTTTTATCCTCTTTATGTTACAGGCCCGTGGTTATGGTTGCCCATAAAACCAACCCTATGCGCCTGCTGAAAAGATCCCTTCGTAAGTATATGACCGAATCAGAACCCTGTCAAAGATACCCGGGAACCTCAGCCCTAGTCCGGGTACACTTGCAGATTCCTGAGTCTATGAGTACACTTTAACCAGTGAATGTTACCTAGGAACCTGTCGGCCTTCGAGGTATATCCGGAAGCAGGATGTGTTGTATCGAGATAGTTTTTAAAGATGAGGCTGTTTCAAAACTGCAAGTTTTGAAACAGCAACCTTAGAGGTAAGGGAAAAAGCGGGCATTTGACCGCTTTTTCCAAGAGCCTGTTCAAAACTAACCGGGTTTTGAAACAGCCTCAAATAGTTATAACAATAGCAGCATATTGAAGGCCGGCAAAGCCCTAGTAAACCATATATGCTAAGGATAATGCATGCAGTTCAAATCTACCCAATCGAATAAAGTCGTGGTTTCTTTTAAGGATGCGATCCTCCGTTGCCTGCCCCAAGAGGGGGGGCTGTATGTCCCGGCTTCGGTAATGGACTTGCGGCAGTTTTTTCTGTATATGGATACGGATACGGCCTATCCCGAATTAGTAGCCACCGTGGCCCCCCCCCTGCTTCAGGGGGAACTTAACCCTTTCTCCGCGTCTCGGGTTGCCCAAAGCGCCTTTGCTTTTGAACCTGAAATCCAGCAGTTGGATGAACGGTTCTCCCTCTTGAACCTCTATAACGGCCCTACCGGAGTCTTTAAGGACTTTGGCATCGCTTTTCTTGCTGCGGTCATGGAGGAACTGCTGAAAAACAACCGCCGGGGCATGGTCCTTTCCGCTACCAGGGGGGATACGGGAGTCAGTATAGCTCATGCGTTTTACCAGCGGCAGAACATCGTGTCTTGCCTGCTCTACCCGTCAGGCCCCATCCGGGGCCTTGATCCCAGTACTTTTGTTTCCCAGGGGGGTAATATCATTCCCATTCAAGTCCGGGGTACCTTTGATGATTGTCAGCGCCTGGTAATCGAAGCCATCAAGGACAAGCCCTTTGCGGAACGGTACGGTATTTCCACTGCCAATGCCCTCAACCCGGGACGGCTCCTGCCTCAGGCATTTTATTACCTCTACGCCTTTATTAAACTCAAGAAACAATTAAAAGGGGATTTACTCTTCAGTGTGCCTTGCGGTAATTTCGGCAATTTGATAGCCGGCCTCTATGCTTGGAAGTTCGGTATGCCTGTACGGGGTTTTATTGCTGCCATGAATGCCAATAATGCCTTTGGAGGGTTCCTTAAAGGAGAGGCATTTAAACCCCAGCAACCGATCTCCACGGTTTCTCCTGCCTTGGATGTGAGTGTTCCTTCAAATTATGAGCGCCTCCTGTCGTTTTATGAGGAAGCCCCTGCAGTGATGCGGAACATGGTATTTCCTGCGGCGGTTGACGACCGGACGACCCTGGGGATCATGGATAAGGTCTGGAAAGAATACGGCATATTCCTGGATCCTCATGGAGCGGTGGCCTTTGCTGCAGCAGATCGGATCATGGCTTCCCATGACTTATCCAGTGGAGACGCGCATGTGGTCGTCCTTGCCACCGGTCATCCTGCCCTGGAGGCGGAATCGGTTTCAAACGCCACCGGTCAAACCATAGTAATGCCCCCAAGATTGGGGCTTCTTAGGAAGAAAATCGACCCCATCGCGCTTATCAAGCCGCATCTTGATGCTTTGGAGGGAGCTATCGCAAGCTGTATCTAGATAGGGCATCCCTTTTCTGTATAATATAAAAAAAATAAAAAAATTAAGGAGGAACTTTATGAGAACGGTATGCGGTATAGACCTTGGAACCCAAAGCTGCAAGGTATTGCTATACGATTTTGAAAAAAAATCCGTCCTGGCTCGTGCCCAGGTGCCGGTGGATATGATTGCAGCGCATGACGGCGCTCGAGAACAAAAGGCTGCATGGTATCCAGCAGCCTTGAAAAGCTGTTTCGCTGAGATCGAAAAAAGCAAGCCCGGTCTCAACGCAAGCATCGTGGCCATCGGGGTTTCCGGGCATCAGCATAGTTTCGTCCCCTTGGACGAGGAGGGAAGACCCCTGTACCGGGTCAAGCTCTGGTGCGACACCGCTACTGCCCCTGAATGCGGGGAACTCACTGCCCAGGCAGGGGGGGAAGCGGCCCTTATCGCGGAGACCGGCCTTCCCATGCGGCCTGGGTATACCGCGCCTAAAGTACAGTGGCTTAAAAACCATAAACCGGACCTATTTGCCCGGCTGCGGCATATCCTGCTCCCCCATGATTATATCAATTTCCTCCTTACCGGCGCATACACCGCAGAATACGGGGATGCTTCGGGTACTGCGCTCTTTAATGTCCGAACCCGCCAGTGGTCTTCCCGTGTCTGCGATCTCATTGATCCGGCCATCCACGGGTATCTTCCCCGGCTGCTTGAACCAGGGGAAGTGGCAGGGACCGTTTCTGAGGCGGCTTCCCGGACCTTCGGCCTTCCCCAGGGAGCCGTGGTAGCCGCTGGGGGCGGGGATAACATGATGGGCGCCATCGGGACCGGAGCTGTTAAAGATGGATTCCTCACCATGAGCCTAGGGACTTCCGGAACCCTCTTTGGGTTTTCCCAAGTCCCGGTGATCGATCCCACAGGAAACCTTGCAGCCTTCTGTTCTTCCACGGGCGGTTGGTTGCCCCTGCTCTGTACCATGAACTGTACGGTGGCTAGTGAAGAATTCCGTTCCCTCTTAGGTTTGGATGTGAAGGGTTTTGATGCCCAGGCAGCCAAGGCGCGCATTGGCGCGGGGGGGCTGGTGGTATTACCCTTTTTTAATGGAGAACGAACCCCGAATCTCCCTAATGGCCGGGCCAGCGTCAATGGGATCACCGTGGCCAACTTCAACCGGGAAAATATCGCCCGGGCGAGTCTGGAATCCGCGATCTTTGGGATGCGTATCGGTATGGAGGGGTTTAGCCGCCTGGGATTCAAGGCAAAAGAAATCCGGCTCATCGGCGGAGGGGCCAAAAGTCCGATCTGGCAAAGCATCGCCGCCAATGTGATGAACCTGCCAGTGCGGGTTCCTGCAGGGGATGAAGCCGCGGCTATGGGCGGAGCTATCCAAGCTCTCTGGACATGGGAAAAACGGGAAAAAGCCCCAGGCTGTTCCATCGAATCTTTAGTAGAAGAACACGTCATCTTAGAGGGTGGGGCTCGGGTAAACCCCGACGCCGCCTCAGTGGCAGCCTACAATCAGGCCTATGAGGTATATTCCCTCTATCTTAGGACTTTGAGCCCCTTGTACACAGCAGGAGCATAGGGTTAGCCGCGGCTGTCCGTGGCTTATGAGTGCGAGGCTTCACCTGGACTGAGTGCAGGGCTTCACCTGGACTGAGTGTAGGGCTTCACCTGGACTGAGTGTAGAGTTTCACTTGGACTGAGTGTAGAGCTTCACCTGGACTGAGTGCGGGGTTTCACCCGGACTAGGTGGGAGGTTTCACCTGGACTGAGTGTGGGGCTTCACCCTGACTGAGTGTGGGGCTTCACCTGGACTGAGTGTGGGGCTTCACCTGGACTGAGTGTGGGGCTTGTAAATTTAAACGGTACTTTGTATCGGGTAATTTTTTGGAGGTATTATGGCGGATTATTTTGTGGGGAGCAAAGAGTACTTCCCGGGTATTGGCAGGATTACCTACGAAGGGCCTAAAAGTGATAATCCTTTGGCCTTTAAGTACTACGATCCTGAAAAAGTGGTGGGCAAGAAAAAGATGAAGGATCATCTCCGCTTTGCCGTTGCTTATTGGCATAGTTTCTGCGCAGATGGCGCGGATCCCTTTGGGGCCCCTACCCATCCCCATCCCTGGATCACCGATGCGAAGAACCCTATGGATGCAGCGGAACACAAGATGGATGCGGCCTTTGAGTTCTTCACTAAGTTAGGGGTGGAATTCTACGCCTTCCATGATCGGGATATGGCGCCAGAAGGGGCGAGTCCTGGGGAAAGCGAGCAGAACCTTCGTACCCTGGCGGCTAAGGCCAAGGAACGGCAGCAGGCTACAGGGGTGAAACTCCTTTGGGGTACGGCGAATCTTTTCAGCCACCCTCGGTTTATGAACGGCGCTGCTACTAACCCGGACTTTGCCGTGGTGAGCCTTGCCGCGGCCCAGGTTAAGGCTGCCATTGACGCCACCATTGAGCTGGGGGGCCAAGGGTACACTTTCTGGGGAGGCCGGGAAGGGTATATGAGCCTCCTCAATACCGATTTGAAAAGAGAGAAGGAGCACTTAGCGCGGTTTCTGATCATGGCCCGGGACTATGCCCGAAAACAGGGCTTTACCGGAGCCTTCTACATTGAGCCTAAACCCATGGAGCCGACCAAACACCAGTACGATTATGATGTGGAAACCGTGGCGGGCTTCCTCCGGGCCCACGGCCTGGATCAGGACTTCCGGGTTAATATCGAAGCCAACCATGCGGAGCTTGCGGGCCATGATTTTGTCCATGAGCTTGAAACCGCGGTGAGCCTGGGCATCTTTGGTTCGGTAGACGCCAACCGGGGGGAACCCCGGAACGGCTGGGACACGGACCAGTTTCCCACAAGCTACTACGAGACTTCCCTGGCTATGTACGCGATCCTCAAGGCAGGGGGCTTTACCACAGGGGGCCTGAATTTTGATGCCAAGATCCGGCGGAATTCGGTGGACCCTGCGGACCTTTTCGAGGCCCATATCGGGGGCATGGACAGTTTTGCAGTGGGACTGGAGGTGGCCCAACGGATCATGGACGATGGAAAACTGGGGAACTTTGTGAAAAACCGCTACGCCTCCTTTGATACGGGGGAGGGAGCGCGGTTCGCCCAAGGAAAACTAAGCCTTGAAGAGTTGGCCCGTCTCGGTACGGCTTATGGGACTGCGGGGATCGCCAGCGGCAAACAGGAACGGCTGGAAAATATCTTGAACCAGTACCTGCTGGGCCTGTAATAAAGGAGGATCCGCTGGATTGGAAAATGCAGGGAGCAGTCTCCCTGCATTTTCTCTTTGTATGCGGTTATCCTGCCTGAGAACCAGGTATGGTTTTATTTTTCTTTATAAAAGTTCGATAATTGAGACGAAACCCTATTAACCGTGTAGCGCCTATACCAAGGATGAATAGGAGGAGTATTATAGCCCGTTGTTGTTTAGAGTCATCCGGCAAAGTTCCCAAGATGCCTCAGAAAGTTCAAAAAACCGCTTGTTTAAGCTGGTTGTTTCTTTTGGTTTTGACGGAGGGGATCCTCGGTTGTGCCCCAGGTCCGCACCCTGCTGAGGCGCGGCGGCTTGATCCCTATTATGTCAGCGGCTCTAAGGAAGATAGGGAAACCCTACGCCAGCTTTTCGTCCTGTTAGCGAAAGAAACGGAAAACCGGGAAGCCAGCGCACCCCATGATACCGCGGTTTATAATGAAGTTGAATTCGCGGTGGTTCGGGAGATCGCTAACCGGTATATCCGTTTACAGGAATACGGTAAACTCATCAATTTTCTTACTGCCCGGACGAACCGGAATCCCCAGGATCCCTACAATGCCTATTACCTCCTCATGGTGGCGTATGGGTATATCCAGCAGGAGGCATACCCTGTGGCAGCGCTCTACTTTGATGTGATTATCAAGAATTACCCGGATTTGATAGTAGAGGGACAATCTATTCACTTAGCCTGCCTCAACCAGTTGATTACCCTGGTGGATAACCCGGAACAAGAGGTCAAGTATTACGAGGAGTTGATTGCCCGGTTCTCTGATTCCCTGGATCTGGGGATGACCTACTTCATGTTGGGCCAGGCCTATGAACAAATCGGAGACTGGAATGGGGCCATCCAATCCTATACCGAGTATCTCCCCTATAGGGGCGCGGTGATCCCCGGGTTTCCCAATGCGGATCAATACGCCAAACAACTGGTGGACTTTAACCAGTCTCCCAAAGATTGGACCTTTGAGAATCTCAACAGCCTGGTCAATGCGGTCAAGGGAGCGCTAGCCGATGGAAGCAGCGTCCGGCTTCGGCAGTACCAGGCTAAAGTTAATTTTTTTGCTCGATCCTGGGAACAAGCGGATACGGATGATTCAGGGATGGCGGAATTCAACCTGGCCGACTTTATGCGGGGAAATCAGATCCGCTACGCGGATATTCTGGATACCGGTTCCAATGCTACCGATGCCTATTTACGCACCTCTGGATGGGATCAATACATTTCTACCTGGTATTTTTATTTCAGAAAGATCTATTTTCCTTTGGATCCGGATATCCATGGCCGCTGGGAGTGGGCCGGAGTGTATTATGGAGAGAAATTCTAATGACCTACGGAATGATTGCGCTGTTTTTGGTATCCTCATGGTGGTGGGGAAGTCATTTTTTGAAAAAAAAGGGGCTCTTTCTGGTCCTGGTGTTTAGTACCTTGATGTCCTGCGGCTCCTTGCAAGCCGAATCAGTACGGGACGCCCCGGATTTTTATGTGCTTTTGCCGATTCCAGAAGTTCCTGTAGAGCTGCTCTTGGAAATTCCTGATGAAAAGCTGCTGGAAACCCTTGAAGCAGGGGGAAACCTGGGGGAAAAGATCCCGGCGGCGGTTGAAATGACCCCGGAATCACCGCAGCAAGCCCGGTTTACCGAGGCAGCAGATCCCAGCCCAGTGGTCCGCCCCATGCGGTACGTCTCTCATCCTGAATCAGTCCGGGTAAGGCCAGAGATGCCGCCGGTATGGCAGGGGGTCATACCGGGCCTTAATGATCCCTTGACGCAGCAGTACATCAGCCGGTATTCCAGTCCCCAAGGGCTTGCATGGCTCAATACCATCATGCGCCGGGGCAATCCCTATCTGGCCTTTATCAGACGGGAGATCGAAGTCAGGAATCTGCCGCCGGAATTGCTCTACCTCCCGGTGATTGAATCCGCGTATGTTTCCTCCGCGGTAAGTAAATCCGGCGCCACAGGGCTCTGGCAGTTTATGAAGAACAGCATCGCTCCTTACAATATGAAGATAACCGAGTGGGTGGATGAACGGATGGATTTCTGGAAGTCTACCATAGGCGCCCTCAGCAAACTAGAGGAAAACTACCGGCAGATCGGGGACTGGGCCCTGGCTTTAGCCGCGTATAACACCGGGCTGGGAGGCATAACCCGGGTCATCCAGAAAACCGGCGTTAAGGACTATTGGGTCCTCTCTGCAAGAAAAGAACTGGCCCTGGAGACCATCCATTTCGTGCCCAAACTGCTGGCTATCTCCTATATTATGTCCAATCCCCGCCGCTTCGGGGTTGAACCGGTATGGCCTCAGGATCCCGCATGGACCCGGGTCCCGGTGGGCCGAACCGTAGATCTGGGATTATTGGCCTTGGCAGCCGGAGTTGATCAGGAGGATCTCAGAAGGGCTAACCGGGAGCTCTTGTTTAACGTTACCCCCCCTGATTCGGATTATCTGCTCAAGGTACGGGCTGCGGACGCCCCGGCGATCTACGGGGTATTAGAGCGGCATGATGTGGCCCTCATCAAATATTACTTTCATACCATTAAATCCGGGGATACCCTATCTGCCCTGGCGCTCCAGTATGGTATATCCGTGGATCATATCCTCAATTCCAATCCAGGCACCCAGGCCAAGTATCTCAAAATTGGCTCCCGGCTCTTGATCCCCGCATTTAAGGACATCCAAGAGCCGCGGAACCCCCCGGTGGACGTGGAGCAATTTGCAGGGGTGCATCTGGTAAAATCAGGAGAAACCCTCTGGTCCATAGCCCGGTCCTACAATATTCCCCCTGAGGTCCTGGCGAGCGCTAACGGTATGGGATTAAGCGATATTCTCCATGAAGGAAAACACCTCAAAACTCCGATAAGGTAAATATGAAACCACCTATGCTCTCCTGTTTGCTGCTTGTCTTGGCCAGCTTGGTTTTTGGGGAAACCAAGCTGGCCATTAGCGGGTCTATTGAGTGGGAACGGATGGAAATTAACGCCGTCATAACGATAGACCTTGCTTCCGCGGGGATCCGCCTGCCTACCGGGAGAATCCAGGCAGAGGGAATCCTCCAAGGGGAATACCCCTATTTGGTAAGACCCTATCTCTTGTCCATACCGGTTAATTCCGCTGACACCCTGGGGGATTTGTTAAACCGGGGGGCCTTCTCCCTGCGGGATACGGACAGCATCAGTTCCACTGCCCAGAAGATTCCTTCGGTGTTTACCTTTAACTTGGCCTTTATGTCCGCTCAGTACACCCTGAGTCTGCATAAACTGAGCGGGGAACTCATCCAGCATCGTCAGGCCGTAGAGAGTATGCGGCTCCTCATTCCCGTTCCCACCATCCCCTATACGGGGATTCTGATTATCGCGGATGAGGAATTACCCGTGCATGGCCGGCATGTTACCGCCCTCACCCGTCCCTGTCTCTTCCCCAAGGTTTGGGATACGGATATGAACCTCATATATGAACAGAGCATGGTAGATCCCCAACAGGTGCAAACTATCGTCCGGTATGTGTCCCCGGATCAGATATTTCGGCCTACCCCTTCGGGGCTTGAGGATGAACTGATCCGCTTGGTTGGTTCCAATCCCCTGCGGATCATCGCCCAGGGAGTGTTCGGCATCCACTTCACGGATCCCATCATAGACCGTCAAGACGCCCTCCAGATTATTTCTTTGGAGGAGAACCGCAGACTCCTACGGGAAGGGCGGGTCGCCATCGTCCTTAATCAACAGGTATTGAGCATTCCCTTCTCCGCCCCATAGCCCCTTGGCAGCAACCCTGGGGCGCCTCAAGCATGAGGGGGTTCTGGGGGGGGGGCTTTTTTTGCCGCTATTTTTTCTGCTTCTCGAAGACCTTCCCCTTCTTCATGTTTTGCTTCATTCATATCCTTGATGTCTGCAATACCGATGAAAAGTGAAATAAGCCCGATAAAGGCGGCAATCACCGGCAAGGCCCCTTTGAGAAAGACCAGCACGTCTTTCCCCCAACCCAGGCCGGTAGGTAAGACCGAAAATATCACCCCAAAGAGAATTATAATACCGAGAATAAGCGCTTTCATGGTGTCCTCCAAGGTCCCTCCTCTCAATATAGGGCTCTCGTTTTTATACGTGAGCCTGTTCAAACCCTGAGGTTTTGAACCTGCCTCAAGTATCCTCTTTTTGGGGGGATTGTTCAATGGGAGTCTTTGGGGATAAGAAGGGGCTGCAAGAAACCTGCAAAGGAACCGGTTACATTACCTGCACCATTTTCCGAAATGATCCGCATTATTTCGGAAAATGATCCGTATGATTTTAGAAAAATTCCTTGACAAAAATAAATCATTGCAAGTATAATGTGCAGTATATTCTACATAAAGAGAGACGGTATGGCAGTAAAATTAAAGAAAATCAGCCGGAAAAACCCCCAGGATTTGACCCAATCCAAGTGGTATCTCACCCAGGAAAAAACGGGAACCGTAGGGATTAAGGAAATTGCCAAAGAAATTGAAGGGCGTTCAGCCCTTTCGCTGGGCGACGTTCAGAGCGTTCTCAGTAATTTAGTGGAAATAGTGCCGGTATTCCTCAAACTGGGACAAACCATCAACTTGGAAGGGTTCGGTTCTTTCCGTATTTCAGTAACCAGTGAAGGGGCCGCGACCCCAGAGGAACTGAGCGCCCGGAATGTACAGGGCGTAAAATTGATTTTTTTACCCAGTATGGAACTTAAACGAAACATGGAGGGCATTTCTTTTGAGATACTATAGGGTCTGTCCCAAAACCGTGCGTGTCAGCGCACAGTCACTTAGTTTTGGGAAAGACGCTATAACATAAAGAGAAGCTTGAGGGCCTTCAAAACCCGGTTGGTTTTGAACTGGCTCTTGCAAAGAGGGGCTGACCCCGGACTGAAAGGATCGTTGTTTTATACATACTGAGAAACATTCACAACAGGGCGGGCGCTGGTATGGTATAAACAAGGGAATGAAAGAAGGGGTTTGCATTGGCCGCAGCATGGAATACCGTTGTTCGGGGTTCTCGAACAAATCCATTCATTTTTATGGTGAGGAATCGTTATGAAACTCATGTACCGTTTAAATATCAGTGTTAATGCGATTTTAATAGTCGCTATAGCAACCCTATCCATTGTTCTTCTTAATCGTGCTACGGTCATGCAGATAGCCGAAGCACGAGAGAGTCAGATACGGCTTGCCGCAGAACAGGCGCGGAACATTCAGATGCAGTATGAACGTTACCTTCAGATTGCCAAAACCCTGGCTGGTATGATGAGTGACTTTGACGTCGTCGATGCAGGGACTCAGCGCGCCCGGCTCAACCAGCTTATGGAATCCACGCTTCTTTCAGAACAGCAGGTGGTGGGGATCTTTGCAGTTTTTAAGCCTAATACCATAGATCCAGGCATGGACGAGGCGTTTATAGGAGAGGTTGGCAATACCGAAACCGGACAGTGGGCAAGCTGGTATACCCAAAGGACAGGGCAGATAGAGCATCTGACTTTCGATGACCTATCCACGGTGATGAATAATATAACCAATGCGAAAGCCCGTATTGCCACGATAGACGATCCGGTTCCCCAGACTGTGGCTGGCAAGGCTACCTATATTCTCAAAATGACGGAGCCGGTAATCAATCGCAAGACCAACGAAGTGGTAGGGAGGGTAGGCGTAAACATAGATACTGGGTACGTACAGCCCATTGTGGACCGGGTTATACAGGATCCAGATATGGATGAGATAAGCGCCATGACCATATACACGGATAACGCAACTATTGTCGCAAGCCGTATACCCGAACATATTGGACAGCTTCTCATAAATGTTCAGCGGGACTTCTACGTTGCTAATACCGATAGAGCCTACCTTGCGGTCCTCCAAGGTAAAGAACAACGGTTCGTGGAATATTCAGAGAGCTTAAAGAAAAACATGGAAATAATCCTGTATCCCTTCAGCATAGGGGATACGGGCGTTAATTGGTCATTGATGCTCGGTACCGATAGAGATGTGATCCTGGCGGATGTACAGGCCCTGACCATCTTTACCATCAGCATCGCGGTGGCTGCGATTATCATCAACTTGATAGTGGTCTTCTTTATTGCTCGACGTATTACCAAACCGATTATCCATGTCGCGCTTACGCTCAAGGATATATCTGAAGGAGAAGGGGATCTCACCAAGACGGTATCTATCAATTCCAAAGACGAGATAGGCGATCTTGCCCGGTACTTTAACGCCACCATAGAAAAGATCAAAAACCTGGTGATCATCATTAAAACCCAGTCTGCAGCGCTCTTTGACATAGGCAATGAACTTGCCGGCAATATGACCGAAACCGCAGCCGCGGTCAACCAAATCACCGCGAATATCGAGAGCATCAAAGGCAGGGTTATGAACCAATCCGCCAGCGTTACCGAAACCAATGCTGTCATGGAACAGATCACCGACAACATCAGCAAACTCAACGATCATGTAAACCTCCAAAGCGCCAGTGTCGCTGAATCCTCCTCAGCCATAGAACAGATGATTGCCAATATACAATCGGTAACGCAAACCCTGGTGAAAAATGCGGACAACGTTAAAAAACTTATGACCGCGTCCGAAGTAGGCAGAACCGGTCTTCAGGAAGTATCCACGGATATTCAAGAGATCGCCCATGAGTCAGCAGGTTTACTGGAGATTAACGCGGTTATGGAGAATATAGCAAGTCAGACTAACCTGTTAAGTATGAATGCCGCCATTGAAGCTGCTCATGCAGGGGAAATCGGTAAAGGTTTTGCGGTGGTGGCCGATGAAATCAGAAAACTAGCGGAAAGTTCTGGAGAACAGTCAAAAACTATTGCAGTGGTGCTGAAAAAGATACAAGAGTCCATAGTCAAGATAAGCAGTTCTACCGACAGCGTGCTTAACAAGTTTGAAGCCATAGACAGCAGTATAAGGGTAGTATCGGCTCAGGAAGATCACATCCGCAGCGCCATGGAAGAGCAGGGATCTGGAAGTAAACAGATACTGGGGGCTATCGATAGGTTAAACGAAGTAACCCAGACCGTTAAGAAGGGTTCTGAGGAGATGCAAAGGGGAAGCAAGCAGGTTATCGTGGAGAGCAAGAACTTGGGAATGGTTACGCAGGAGATAACCAATGGAATGAACGAGATGGCGAGTGGAGCCGGCCAGATAAACGTAGCGGTTGATCGGGTGAACAGGATAAGCGGACAGAACAAAGAAAACATAGCTGTGTTGGTAACAGAAGTAGCAAAATTTAAGGTGGAATAACACGGGATTGTTATATCCTGATTGTTCTATGTTGTGTTTTGAATGAAGTACCACGTATGAATGGCGTGGTACTTTTTGTTAGTGCTGCGGCCGCGCTGGAGCGCATACACGCTTGTTATGCCCCCAGCGCCTACCTTCAAAAGTATTATCAATAAATCTTTGGCGTAACTTTTTCATGTGCTCTCCATACCATGCCTCATATAATGCTATTTTATTCTAATCCGAAACCGCGTTATATACACCTGAACTGTGTTTTTTGTGCTGGATTTTCTTCTATTGCATCCTTGCATAAAATTATTTTTCACCTCCAAGCCATGCATTGAAATACCCATTAATTTTTTCTGATATTTCAATATTCATGCTTTCAGTCAATTTATGAGATTTCATAAACTCGTTCATAT
>JAISOX010000025.1 GCA_031275325.1 Treponema sp. | reverse complement strand
GGAATGAGACGCTATTCCAGGAAGGAATGAGACGCTATTCCAGGAAGGAATGAGACGCTATTCCAGGAAGGAATGAGACGCTATTCCAGGAAGGAATGAGACGCTATTCCAGGAAGGAGTGAGACGCTATTCCAGGAAGGAGTGAGACTTTAATCCAGGAAGGAATGAGACTCTTTAATCCAGGAAGGATTGAGGGTAATTCCAGTCTGCCCACGCTCAGGCTCAATCCGCCCCGCCATAGTTCCAATCTGCCTCCGTCCAGCTTCAATCTACTCCCGCCCAGCTTCAATCTGCCACGCCGTAGTTCCAATCTGCCTCCGTCCAGTTTCAATCAGCCCCTGCCCAGTTCCAATATGCCTCCACCCAGTTTCCATCGGCTCCTCTGGTATATTTTCCGCCACGGGCAGCGAATGGGTGGACTCTGTGATGTTGACCCATTGTTTCTCCCTCTTAATCCTCAGCTACTCTGCCCGCCAGATCTACCCTGAATCAAGGTCTGCCAGACCCAGGGACTCCCGTGCCGGTATCTGGATGATAAGCCTCACAAGTTCCCGATCCCCTGCTCCTGTCTCCTTGATTCCTTCAAAAACCATGCAATAATACCCGATGCAGGATACCCCGAAGGCTCTAACCGTCTTCGTAAAACCCATAGCGGCCTTCATACGGCCCCATGCACCTACCCCTATCAACCGGTTGCACGACCAGGCTGTTACCGGCTACTATGCCCTATGGCTACATACCCCTTTGATATCATAGAACCAAAATGGCAGCGTTACTGGGAAACCCATAAGACCTTCCGGGCGCATGAAGACCCGGCCGTCCCGCGGGAAAAGCGGCGTTATGTGCTGGATATGTTTCCCTACCCCTCGGCCCAGGGTTTGCATGTGGGGCATCCCGAAGGATATACGGCAACGGATATTTACTGCCGATACCTGCGGATGCAGGGCTGCAACGTGCTGCACCCGATGGGATTCGACGCGTTTGGCCTCCCTGCGGAAAACTATGCCATCAAGACCGGTACTCATCCGGCCCGTACCACCGCGGCGAATATCGAAAAGTTCCGTTCCCAGATAAAGGCCCTGGGTTTTTCTTATGACTGGGATCGGGAAGTGGACACTTCCAGCCCTGAATACTACCGTTGGACCCAGTGGATTTTCCTGAAGCTCTTGGAACAGGGTTTAGCCTATGAAGCGGAGAGCCCTATCAACTGGTGTCCTTCCTGCAAGACCGGACTTGCTAATGAGGAAGTGAAAGAGGGAGTCTGCGAACGCTGTGGTACCAAGGTAAGCCGCAAGCGGATCCGCCAGTGGGTTCTCAGGATCACCGCGTATGCCCAGCGGCTCTTGGAAGATCTGGAGGATCTGGATTGGCCTGAGCCGGTGAAGCTCATGCAGCGGAACTGGATAGGCAGGAGCGAGGGGGCCAATGTGTTTTTTGCCATTGAAGGCCGCCCGGATATGCTTGAAATCTACACCACCCGGCCTGATACCCTTTTCGGGGTAACGTACATGGTAGTGGCTCCGGAACATCCTTTGGTGGACCGGATAACCGCTTGGGAACAACGGGAGGCGGTGCAGGTCTACCTGGAAGAAGCGGCCAAGAAAAGCGACCTTGAACGGACCGACTTGGCCAAGGTCAAGACCGGGGTCTTTTCCGGGGCCTTTGCGGTAAATCCGGTGAATGGAGCCAGGATCCCCATCTGGATAGCGGACTATGTACTCATCTCCTACGGTACGGGAGCGATTATGGCGGTTCCTGCCCACGATCAACGGGACTGGGAGTTTGCCAAGACTTTTAAGCTGCCTATTATCCCGGTGGTATCCCCAACTCCTCCGAAAAAGCTGCTGGAAGAGCCCCAGGAGGGTCATTCCGAAAAGGGCGAAGCGGTTTCCGCATGTACCACTGCTGAAGGCTGGGTTATCAATTCCGGTCAGTTTAACGGCCTTCCCACTGCAGAGGCGATACCCCGTATTACCGCCTGGCTTGAGGACCAGGGTTTGGGGAAGAAGGCGGTCAACTATAAGCTCCGGGACTGGATCTTCAGCCGTCAGCGCTACTGGGGGGAGCCTATCCCGGTGGTTCACTGTGAGCATTGTCACGGAGAGCATGGTTCTGGAATCGTTCCCCTCCCCGAATCCGCGCTTCCCCTGCGGCTCCCGGAAGTGCAGTCCTACACCCCCACCGGGACCGGCGAATCCCCCCTGGCCCTCATCACTGACTGGGTACACACCACCTGTCCCCGATGCGGCGGTCCAGCCACACGGGAAACCAATACCATGCCTCAATGGGCCGGGTCCTGCTGGTATTACCTGCGCTACCTGGATCCCCATAACCCCACAGCCTTTGCATCTCGGGACAAGATCGATTACTGGGCCCCGGTGGACCTCTACGTGGGAGGTACGGAACACGCGGTCCTCCACCTGCTTTACAGCCGTTTTTGGCACAAGGTCCTCTACGATCTGGGCCTGGTGAACACCAAGGAGCCTTTTCAGCGCTTGGTGAACCAGGGGATGATCCTGGGGGAGGATAACCAGAAGATGTCCAAGAGCCGGGGGAACGTCATAAACCCTGACGACATCGTGAGGCATTACGGCGCAGACGCCATGCGGGTCTACGAGATGTTCATGGGGCCTTTAGAGGTGAGTAAACCCTGGATCACCTCAGGGCTGGTGGGGGTTTCCCGGTTTTTGGAGCGGCTCTGGGCCATAAGCGAAAAGCCCCTGAATGAAGCGCCGGGGAGCCCAGCCTTAACTCGTCTCCTGCACAAGACCATCAAGAAAGTGAGCGAGGATACCGCGTCTCTTAACTTCAATACCGGGATCAGCGCCATGATGGTGTATTCCACGGAACTGGCGAAACTGGGGGAAATACCCCGGAGTCTCTGGGCCCCCTTGGTCCAGATGGTAAGCCCCTACGCGCCGCACCTGGGAGAGGAACTATGGGAGAGGCTGGGCGCGTCTGAATCGGTGTCCAAGTCCTGCTGGCCCAGCTACGACGAAGCCCTTACCGTGGATCAGGAACGGACCATAGTAGTGCAGGTGAACGGCAAAGTCCGGGATAAGTTCATCACCCCAGCAGGTACGCCCAAGGAGGAGCTTGAAAACCAGGCCAGGGCCCTGCCGGGGATCCGCAAATGGACTGAGGGCCGCCAAGTGGTCAAGGTTATCACGGTCCCGGATAAACTGGTGAACCTGGTTACGGCATGAAGAACCCTTAGGAGGACGGGGATCCGGTTCTCATCACCGGGAAGCGTATAGGGGGAAAAAATGGAGCAAGACCGTCTAGAACAGCAGGAATATCCCAGGATAGTATGGATAATGATGAAACCTATAGTTGAGAACCAAGCCTATGGCACGGGAAAGGGCATTGCCGGAGAGGCCCTTGAAAGATGATGGAAAAGCTGTTTAAACATCCCTGGCTGATTGTGGGGATTATCGCGGGGATCACCCTTTTTTTTGCCTTCCAGCTTCCCCGGGCGGAACTGGACAACAACAACCTCCGGTTTGTACCCCGAGACGATGAAGCCCGCTTGGTATCAGCCTATATTGACGATACCTTCGGAAGCTCCCTGTTTATCTTGGTGGGGCTTGAACGGAAATACGGGACCGTGTTTGACCAGGAATTCCTCATGCGTATCCGGGACTATGTGGACCGAATCCGGGAAATCGAAATTGTGGGTACGGTGAACTCGATCATAAGCACTGATTACATCACCGGTGACGGGGAGGCCTTGGTGGTAGAACCCCTGGTGGGAGCGGATTTTTCCGGTACTTTGGAGGAAATCACCGAATTGAAGCGCCGGGTTCTTTCCTGGGACCTCTACCAGCATGCCTTGATCTCGGATGACTTCAGCGCTACCCAGATCCTGGTGCCTTTGGAAATTACCGCGGAAAACGCAGGCCGCCCTGAGGTAGTGGCCAGCTTCCTGGAGATCCGGAATATAGCCCGGGACATGTTCCGTAACCTGGCAGTGGTGTATGTTACCGGGATGCCCGTACTCAGCGCGACCATCAACGAAGCGGTTCACCAGGATCTCCTGCTTCTGGTTCCTGTGGTGATTGGGGTGGTCCTGGTGATTGTCTTTCTGCCGCTGCGGCGGATAAGTTTCGTGATTTTCTCCCTGCTGGCGGTCTTAATCGCAGTGATCTGGTCCATTGGGGCCATGCCCCTGGCGGGTATAAAACTATCGGTAATCTCCACGGTGCTTCCGGTCATCCTCATCGCGGTGGGGAATTCCTATGGGCTCCATCTGATTATCCACTATCTTGAAGCAGCAGACCAGGATTTCAGTACCATGAGCCGGGAAGCTCACCGGGAACTGGTGCTTAACCTGGTCCGGACCATCCGTAAGCCCCTTTTCCTGGCGGCCCTGACCACCATGGTGAGTTTTTTTGCCTTTTGTTTTACCCAGGTACTGCCCATCCGTGAATTCGGGTATTTTTCCGGTTTTGGAGTAGCTGTGGCGTTCCTCATTACCCTCACCCTCATCCCCGCGATTTTGATCATCCGAGGTCCCCGGGCGCTGAGGAATCTCAAATTCAAAGGCCCGGAACTATCCCAGGAAGCACGGATCAATCAGCGGATCGCCGCTTTTTTTTCAGCCACCGCAAAGAAAACCTATCTGGTGCTGGGGGTGACCGGGGTTCTGCTGCTGGCGTCCCTATACGGCGCATCTCATCTCATCATAGACAATGTGTTCTTGGAATATTTTAAGCCTGATACGGATATCAGTACCTCAGATAACTTCATTCGTAAGCACTTCGGCGGTTCCAAGGTGATAAGCGTGGTGGTTCAGGGGGAAAGCCCTGAAACCCTCCTGCACCCTGATACCTTGGGGGCCATAGATGATCTCAATACCTACCTGGTAACCAAGGTTCCTGAAACCGGCAAGGTCATGGGATTTACCGATTTAGTCAAACGGATCAACCAGGTGTTTAACGCAGGCGAGTCTCCCCTGGGCCTCAAGCCCCAATCAACCGCGGCCAGTACCGGGGATTTTGGGTTCGGCTTTGGGTTTAACGATGCAGCGGAGCCGGACTTTGGGTTCAGCTCTTTTTCTGATGAGGAGGACCTGTATGAGCCCTCATGGATTGAGCCTGAATTGCAGGAACCCCTGGAGGTGAGCTCCCAGGAATTGGCCGGTCTACTGGAGCGGGCTTTGATCGCGGGGGAAGACCGGACCATGGACGCCTCCCGCCTGGTTTGGGAAGTGAAGAAACAGGTGAATTACGAAGGCGCGGCGTATTATGAAATTCCCCGGGATCCTCTCCGGTACGGCAAAACCCGTCCAGAGGAACTCCAGCAGTTGGTTTCCAACTATTTGGTATTGCTTTCCGGGAGCATCGAATCCTATGCCAATGACCCCATAGAGCCTACGGCCATAAAGACCACGGTTCAGCTTCGTACTATCGGCCAGGATGATACGGATCGGGTGGTTAAGGTGATTAACGAGTACGTGGAGGCCAATTTCCCTGATACGGTTCAGGTGGTGGTAGGAGGAGCCGCCTTGGTGGAAGGTTCCTTGAACAACCTGGTGGTCCAGTCTCTGTGGACCTCCATGATCATCGCGGTGGCGTTCCTCTTTGTCATCATGGCTGTCTGCAACCATTCCGCGGCCGCGGGTTTCCTCAGTATTACCCCCCTGGCGCTGCTGATCCTCATTAACTTCGCGATCATGGGGCTGACCGGGATTAAGCTCAACATTGGAACCGCTATGATTTCCAGTCTGTCTATGGGTATTGGGATCGATTACACGGTTCATTTTCTGGAAGCCTATAAGCGGGAATACCGGGCTGCCCGGGGCAAAGGGAATTTCTTGCAAAAGGCCTATAGGACCTCTGGGATGGCAATTATCGTGGATGCCGCAGCCACGGGGCTGGGCTTCGGGGTGCTGCTTTTATCCCAATTCAATATGCTGGCGGAACTTGGTTTGTTGATCGCGTTAGCCATGATTATGAGCGCCCTGGTAGGACTCATCATCGTCCCCGCGCTGTTGCTGTGGATCAAGCCCCGGTTTGTTTGGGAGGAATCTTCTTTCTTTGGTACGGGGTCCGCTCAATAGGCCGGAAACTGCTGCTGAGACTAAAGCTGGAAGCAGCCCGGATAAACGCGGAAGATTGCTGTTTCAAAACGTGAACTTTGGAAACAGCCTCATATATTAAAAAAGGAGGTAGTGTATGAAAAAAATCGTTCTTTTACTCGGAGGGCTGGCGTTTTCCGCAGCATTGGCCGGGGCTCAGAATGCCGCATCAGTAGTGCAGGATTCCCGAAACCGTATCAAAGCGGATACGATTTCCACCCGCTCCCGGATGGTCCTTACTGCCAAGGACGGTTCTACCAGTGAACGCCAGATGGATCAGTATTCCAAGGACGGCCCCAAGGGGAACCGTACCCTTATCCAGTTCCAGCGTCCCGCGGGGGTGGCCGGTACCCGGTTCCTTACGATGGAGAACCCTGGAAGCGCAGATGACCGCTGGATATTCCTCCCTTCTTTGGGGAAGGTCCGCCGGATCGCCGCATCTGAAGGTTCAGGCAGCTTCATGGGTACAGACTTGTCTTACGATGACATTTCCTCAACAGACCGGGATGTAGACCTGGATACCCATACCTTGGTGCGGGAAGAAACCTTCAAGGGCAACCCCTGTTATGTGATTGAATCAGTGCCCCGGGACCGGTCTTATCAGTATTCCCGGATGGTACAATGGATAGATCAGCGTACTAAGGTGAACCACCAGATTGAACTCTATGATCGGCGGGGAACCTTGGTGAAGGTCCTGGAAACCCTGGAACTCAAGGATGTTCAGGGCAGGCTCAGTCCTATGGTAACGAAGATGCGTACCCTTGGGGCAGGGACTTCCACGACTATCTATGTGGATATTCTCAAGTACGACGATCCCATTCCTGAAGGGGTCTTCACGACGAAATTCCTTGAAACCGGGAGGCCTTAGAAAACATGAACCGGTTTAGAGCAAACATGGTCCGCTTTGTTATGGCAAGTGTATGGCTGTTCATCCCCTGGTGCTTCTCCGCTGCCCAGGAGGATGGGGATTTTGGATTCGGTTTTGAGGATGAGCCGGGCGGCACAGCCCTGTCTCCGGGGCCCCGGGTGCAGGTTTCCGGGGAAGTGGGGGCCCAGCTTTTGGGGTTTGGGGATGATTTTACTTCAGAGGAGCGCCTCAAGAAGGCTTCCCTGGGGGATATTTTTTCCGGTAAGCTCAATTTCGCTGCCGCTGCTTTTAATGCCGATGGGGTGATAAACCTAAAACTCTCCCCGGTATGGGACGGTTCCTCCCCGGTAAGCATTGACGAGGCCTACCTGCGGGTCTATTTCGGCAAACTGGACATTGAAGGAGGACTGAGAAAGCTCACCTGGGGTAAGGCTGACAGCTTCGGCCCCCTGGATGTGCTGAATCCCCTGGACTATTCGGATCTCAGTACCATGACCGATCTGGCGGGTATAAAAATAGCCCGTCCGCTGATCCATCTCTCCTACAGCCTGGGGGCGTTTTCCAAGCTGGAAGGGGTCTTCATCCCTGATTTTACAGGACACCGCTTTGCCCAGGACGGCCGCTGGGCGCCGGCCCAGGTTACAGGCTATGCTGAAAGGATTGAAAGCAGTATAACGAATATCTTTGCAGGTATCTCCCCGCTTCCCTCAAACGTAGATTCCGCTAGTATAGTGAATTATTATGCAGATATGGATGTGTCCTCGTTTTATCCCACGACTTCTGGTTTGGAATATGCCCAGGCAGGTTTGCGTTTCACCACCACAGTGGGTTCATCGGACCTGGGAATCCAATATTTCTTTGGGAACCTCTTCAGACCAGCCGTTACCATTACCGGCGAAGATCAGTTTCTCCAGAATCCCTATGGCATTAAGCCGGATATACGCTACAACCGGTATCACCAGATCGGCGCGGATTATGCCCAGGTAATCGGGGGCTTTAATCTTAGGGCGGAACTGGCCGGGAATATCACCAGCGACCTCTCCGGGGATGACGGCCAGGTATACAACCCTGCGATTGCCTGGTCCCTGGGCTTTGACCGGGATCTCCTTTGGGGCATCAATCTGAATGGTCAAGCCACGGAAAGCATCCGGCTCCTGTCTGTGGCAGAGGATCCTGCGAAGGATGCTGAAGCAGGTACTCAGATGAGTTCCACCCGGATCATCTTGACCCTGTCGAGAAAGTTCTTGCGGGATGAACTTGAACTCAAGGCTACCGGGATCTGGGGCATTGAGGATAAGGACGTTTACATCCTTCCCGGCCTCATCTGGACCAAAGGAGATGTGGCCGCGGAACTGTCAGGAGGCATTTTTGGCGGAGATGAGCAGGGGGAACTAGGACAATACCGCAAAAACAGCTTCATTAAAGCCCTTATAACCTATTCTTTTTAACCCCCCCAGCGGTCGCCTGCCGCGGGCGCACCTGCGGTGGGCGTTATGAGGGGCGGAGGAGTTCGGGAGTTCGGTGTACGTCCCTTCGTTCCTATATCGTGAGAAGCGTTCTCACGTATACCGTGGGTTTGGCTCCAAAGCGGCAAAAGCCCGAAGCAAGGGGCGACCCGCGTTCTTACTACCACGGCCTTACAGGGGCATTAAACCCGCTGGCGGGCAGGGGCATTAAACCCGCTGACGGGCAGGGGGCTAATCTTTCCAGGGGAATATAAAATTTTTGAGCGAGCGGGTTCCGGTTTTTTCCCGTTCCTCAATCAAAAGAGCGTCCCAGGGAATTTTGCGGAGGGTTGCATCGGAATTTACCTCAAGCCAGTCGTACTTGAGCAGCCGCAGGCGCAGGGCCTCGTCCAGATAAAGGAGGATACCCGC
>JAISOX010000118.1 GCA_031275325.1 Treponema sp. | reverse complement strand
GGTTTACTTCGGAATAGAATTCCAGGGCGTCTTGGTATGCTTGAAACTCCAGGCGCAGGGCGCTGATGAACCCCTGGTGCCAATCGATACGATCATCTTTCTTCATGGTTTTTCCTTGGTTCCTAGGTAACGTCCCTCGGTTGGCGGTTAAACCTGGGGAAAGGCCTCTAGCGCTGCTTCACAGAACAGGGGTTACTTCATTTTCCATGACAATGCTTGTACTTCTTACCGCTCCCGCAGGGACAGGGATCGTTCCGTCCTACCTTAGGATGGGAACGGACCACCGTAACCGCTTCAGGCTGCCCGCGGGAAGGAGCGCTTCCAGGCCGGCTTTTTACCCCGGCAAAGGCCCCAAGGCTCCCGTGGCTTGCAGACTGGGCGCTTGCCATGGTACGGCTCCGGGATTCCCGATCTCCAGGCTGGGAAGCAACCTGAATCCGTACCAAGTGCAGCCGGGATGCAATATCTTCCCGGATCTGGTCGATCATGGTGTCGAAAATCTGGAAACCCTCCACCTTATATTCGGTCAGCGGGTTTTTCTGGGCATAACTCCGCAGATATACCGCTTCTCTGAGGGCCTCCATGTTTTCCAGGTGATCAAGCCACTTGCGGTCCACTGCTTGGAGGTACTGTATCCTGATGAAGGCGTTCAAGTTATGTTCCCCGACCAAGGCTTCTTTGTCAGCAATGTCTTGTTCCAAGGCGCTGATAAGCTGCTGCTCAAGCTGGTCCAATTGCTCCTCCCCGCCTCCTGAATCAAAATGCAGGGTATAGCCGAATTTGGTTTTCAGATACTCGGTTAACGCTTTTATGGCTCTCCCCGGATCCTTGCGATAGCGGTTCTTACAAGTCTCCATCCCCGCGCTTACCATGTCACGGGTCGCGTCGTTTACCCGCTTTTTGAGATCCGGATCCGAAAGAATCGCGTCCCGCTGTTCATAAATGAATTTCCGCTGCTGATTGAGCACGTCATCGTATTCCAAAAGGTGTTTGCGAATCTCAAAGTTCCGCTCTTCCACCTTTTTTTGGGCCTTTTCAATGCTCTTATTGAGCCAGGGATGAAAGATAGGCTCTCCAGGCTCCATGCCGATCTTGGCCATGATGTTCTTTATGTTATCCCCTCCAAAGAGACGCATCAGGTCGTCATCCATGGAAATGAAGAATTTCGACCTGCCCGGATCCCCCTGCCGCCCTGAACGGCCCCTAAGCTGGTTATCGATCCGCCGGCTCTCATGCCGTTCAGTGCCAATCACATACAAGCCCCCTAAAGCCTTGACTTCATGGTAATCCTTTTTCCACTGCTCGTATTCCTCGTGATACATCTCCTGGTATTGTTCCGGGCTTGCCGTAGTGCCTGCCCGTTTACGGGCGCGGTGTTCAGGATTACCTCCCAGTTTAATGTCCGTTCCCCGGCCTGCCATGTTAGTGGCAATGGTAACCGCCCCCTTTGCCCCTGCTTCCGCGATGATCACCGCTTCCCGGGCATGGTTCTTGGCATTGAGTACCTCGTGGCGCACCCCTCGTCGGGTGAGCATGGTGGAGATCATTTCGGACTTTTCAATGGAAACCGTGCCTACCAGGATGGGCTGCCCCTTTTTGTGGGCCGCGGCAATCTCTTCGCAGAGGGCTTCCAGCTTTTCCTTTTCGTTCAGGTAGACCAGATCATGCTCATCGTTCCGGGCCACCGGCAGGTTCGTAGGGATCACCACCACTTCCAGGTTGTAAATCTTGCTGAATTCCACTGCCTCCGTATCTGCAGTGCCGGTCATGCCGGAGATTTTCCTGTACAGCCTAAAGTAGTTCTGGAAGGTGATGGTTGCCAAGGTCCGGTTCCGCTGGGCGATCTTGATCCGCTCTTTCGCTTCAATGGCCTGATGGAGCCCGTCGGAATAGCGGCGGCCATGGAGGATCCGTCCGGTAAATTCGTCCACAATCTGAACCTGCCCGTCCTGGACCACATAATCCACATCCAGATGGAAGAGCTTATGGGCCCGCAGGGCCTGGGTAAAGTAATGAATGTACTCGAAATTCTCTTCATCCACGATGGCCCCTTTGATGAGGTTCCGCTTATGCAGAATGTCCTCAATTTTGGCCAGCCCGGCATTGCTAAAGGAAATGCTTTTGTTTTTTTCGTTGATCTTATAATCCCCTGCCACTTCTTCGCCCTGGGTCTCGTCAGGGTATTCCCCGTTTTCCTTCTTATGCACTTCCTCCAGGGAACCTAAGAGCCGCTCCACCTCAGCGAACTTAAAGGTATCGTCCTCAGCGGCCCCGGAGATGATCAGGGGGGTCCGGGCCTCATCAATGAGGATGGAGTCGATTTCATCGACGATACAGAAATGATGGCCCCGCTGCACCCGGCTTGCCAGGTCCCGGCACATATTGTCCCGGAGGTAATCAAAGCCAAACTCATTGTTCGTTCCGTAGGTAATGTCGCAGTCGTAGTTTTCCTTGCGCCGGGCATTATCCATGTTCGACAGGATGGTTCCCACGGTGAGTCCCAAGTACCCAAAAATAGGCCGCATCCATGCCGCGTCCCTGTCTGCCAGATAATCGTTTACCGTTACCACATGGATCCCCTCCCCAGGAATGGCATTAAGGTACGCTGCGGCAACGCTCATCAGGGTTTTCCCTTCTCCGGTCTTCATCTCCACGATTTTACCTTGATGGAGTACGATAGAACCGAGGACCTGCACATCGTAGGGCCGTTCCCCCAGATTCCGCCGGGCCGCTTCCCGGGCCAGGGCAAAGGCCTCCGGGAGCAGGGCGTCCAGGCTTTCCCCCTGGGTGTAGCGGTCTCTGAATTGACGGGTCATCCGGGGGAATTCCTCTGGCGGAAGCCCTGCAGCCCAGGCTTCCTTTTCATTGACCCGGTGTAATATAGGCAAGAGCGCTTTAAGGTCCCGTTCATGTTGGGAACCGAATAGGGCTTTGATGAAATTTTCAAGCATAGCTTACTGTACCGTGTAAACTTCCCTATTGACAAGACGGTGAAGATCCGCGGCTTCCCTTGGGGTCCCCCTGGATCTATAGGGGGAGGATTCGGTTGAAAAATACTCCGGTTATGGTATCATAGATACCGAAAGGGTTCTTGCGAAGGCTGCAAGGGTTCCTGGGAGGGTTACAAGGGTTCTTGCGAAGGCTGCAAGCGTTCTTGTGAAGGCTGCAAGCGTTCTTGTAATGGCTGCAAGCGTTCTTGTAATGGTTAAAAGAGTTCTTGTGAAGGCTGCAAGCGTTCTTGTAATGGCTAAAAGAGTTCTTGTAATGGTTACAAGAGTTCTTGTAATGGTTACAAGAGTTCTTGTAATGGTTACAAGAGTTCTTGCGAAGGCTAAAAGAGTTCTTGTAATGGTTACAAGAGTTCTTGCGAAGGCTAAAAGAGTTCTTGTAATGGTTACAAGAGTTCTGGTAAAAAGGATTATGAAAGTTCGGGGCTTGATAGGTCTGGGTATCCTCCTCGCTTCTTTGGCCTACGGAGAAGGGGCTCTGGACCGGGAGAAACAGCCATCTTCAGTCAAGGAAAAGACCGCTGCGCCGGCCCAATCGCCGGATACGGGGAACCTTCCCGCTGAGACGGGGGAGCGCGCCCCGGTTCCTGACGCGGCGTCTCAGGAACAATCCCAGGAGGCCCGTGCCTTGGAACCGGTTCCGGCGCACCTGGTATGGGTGGAAGGAGGGGTCTTTCAGATGGGGAATGCCGCGGGGGAGGAAGATGAAAAACCGGTCCATGCGGTACGGATTCGGCCTTTTATGATAGGAAAGACCGAAGTAACCCAACAAGAATACCAGGCCCTTATGCGGGACAATCCCAGCCGTTTTAGAGGGGAGGCCCTGCCCGTAGAACAGGTAACCTGGTATGATGCGGTGGAGTATTGCAACAAATTGAGTCAAAAGGAAGGGTTGACCCCGGTATACGCCTGGAAAGGGGATCAGATACACGCGGATCTGAGGGCTAACGGGTATCGTTTGCCTACCGAGGCGGAATGGGAATATGCGGCCCGGGAGGGAAAACTGGCTGCTGCAGGAGGGGTCTATCCTGCAGGAGCGGACCTGGGGTCCTTTGCCTGGTATGCAGAAAACAGCGATGGTACAACCCATGAGGCGGCATTGAAAGTTCCCAATAGGCTTGGTTTGTACGATATGGCCGGTAATGTATGGGAGTGGTGCGGGGATTGGTATGCAGGGTATGAACCCGGGACCCCCGGGCTTTTTCCGGATCCAGTCAGGGTTACCCGGGGGGGCAGTTGGAACAGTGAGGCTTCGTGTCTGGGTTCAACCTACCGGCATGGAGGAGACCCCGCCAAGGGGTACAGCGACCTTGGTTTCCGGGTCCTCCGTTCCGCCTTTTAGGATCCCCTCCCCATATATTGACAAGTTCCCTTGGGGCGTCTAAGGTTCCTTTATGAGCCTATCCGTGAACCCCTGGATCCTGACCCTCTTGAGCCTCTTGGCCGCTTCCTGTACGCAGGAACCCTTCCCTTCTATTATCCGGGAGAATCTGTTCACCCTGGACATTGGACGCATGGAAGATCAAATAGCCCTCTATAACCTGGAGGGCGATCAGGGTATCCGGAAGACCCAGTTCGCCATGCGGGAGGGCCTTTTTTATATTTCCGATGGCAATGGGGAAAAGGTTGTCCGGTATAATTCTTACGGGGATCTGTTATTTATGATTTATAATGACCAAACCAATCCCCTGCCCCTGACCTTGCTGCCTTTGAAGGAAGGTGAAATTGTAACCCGCTGGTCCCTTACCTACCCCCTCCAGGAGCCAGGAAAAATCACCGTGGATTCCCGGAAACATCTGTATGTGGAAGACCTGCTTCCCGATGAAGGGCGCCGGTTTGATCCTGAGTCAAAGGCGGTCCTCAATAAGGTGATCCTGCATTTTGACGAATACGGCCGCTTTGTGCAGTATCTGGGCCAAGAGGGTATTGGAGGCAGCCCTTTCCCGAAAATCGAAGGGCTGTATACCTCGGTCCAGGACGAATTGGCAGTGGTATGCCGCCTTCCCACCGGATGGCATATCTATTGGTTCGACGCGGACGGGATGTCCCTCTATGTGATTAAACTACAAAATACCGCGCTCCCCATTCCGCGGGATAGGGATATTGTATTCGCTTCTTTGGATGCGATTGCGGCGGCGCCGGATGAGCGAAAGCTGTACCTCAAAGTGGATTATTACCGGGATATATACGATGAATCCACCAATACCCGATCCGGCAGTGAGCCGGACAGCTCGATGATTTGGGTTATGCGGGTGGAAGACGGGTTCTATGAGGGAACTATCGAAGTTCCTTTTTTTGAATCCGCCATGATCGAAAGCGGCCGTAAGACCCCGGTAAAACTGTTTTATGCGCTGTTGGGGGTCATCCGAAAGGAACGGGTATTCTTGTACGTTCCCGTGGAGGCCGGGTATGCTATCTTGATCTTAGCGGTTGGTTCTACGGCCAACGGTGAACAACACCGGGGGTTTATTCAGGTGGATCCGGATGAATTACAATTCAACGCGTTTGATCTGGCCGAAGACGGGATCCTTTCAGGCCTCTTGGTGGATAATTGGAACATAAAGCTCGTGTGGTGGCGAACCGATAAATTGATAGGAGATACGCCTTTATGACGATACCACCCCGCGGAACCCCCCGGGCGAGTCCGGTAAAACTGGTTACCGCGAAAACTGCCCACGCCTTGGATGCAGAGGCTTCTTCCTCTTGGGGGCTTAATCCCTTTGCCCTGGTAGAGGCCGCAGGCCGGGGTTGCGCCGCTGCTTTGCTCCAATCCTCCCCTGCCTTTTTTCAAGGGCCCCCTCCCCGTATGCTGGTGCTCGCAGGTTCCGGTAATAACGGCGCGGATGCCATGGTCATGCTCAGAACGCTGCTTATGAACGGCTTAGAGGAAGCGTCTTTTCAGACCGTGGTGCTCAACCGCTTCCCTGATGAGGAGGACCGCAGCCCCCACGCTGAGGCGCTGCGGTCCCTCAGTAAACTGGGGGTTTCGATTCTGACCTGGAAGCAGCTCAAGGATCCCCAGCAATTCCTCGGTCAAAGGGATATCATCATCGACGGTATTACGGGAACCGGGCTTACCGGGCCCCTGAGAGGAACTGCTGCAGCTATGGTGCAGACCGTCAATGCCCTCACTCATGCTGATGATACCCATGATAGCCCAGGGCCCCCCAGACGGCCTTGGGTGGTTTCCATAGACCTGCCCTCAGGGAATTTCGATTGCTGGGAACAGCCCATGCTCATCCTCAAAGCGGATCTCAGCCTCGCTATAGAGCCGGTTAAGGCCGCGCTCTATAATCCTCCTGCCCGGCCTTACGGGGGAACCATCGTGCCGGTAGGGGGGATCTTTCCTCATGCCCTTATCAATACTTTTGAAGGAGCGGAACTCCTCAGTTGGGATCAGGCTCAGTACCGGATTCCTCCCATTAAACCAGATACCTATAAACACCAGCGGGGGGTGGTGGAAATCCATGCAGGCGCCCCAGGGAGTACCGGAGCTGCCCGGATTGCCGCAGTAGGAGCCCAAGCAGCAGGAGCAGGATTGGTGAGGCTCATAGTCGATACCGCGATTTATCCTATCCTGGCTGCTTCTGCAGGAGGGGTCATGGTGGTCCCTGCAGGCAGCGCGGAAGACAGTGTGGTCTATACCCCTGGTAAGGAAACGCGGTTTTACCCTGACGCCCTGCTCCTCGGCCCTGGTTGGGGGAAAACGCCGGATCGAACCATGCTCTTTCACCGGGCTTTGGTTCGGGAATGGGAGGGGATCCCCCTCATCTTAGATGCAGAGGCCATCTCCCTTGCCAAGGATGGGGTGTTCCACGGAAACGCCATCCTCACCCCGCATCCCGGGGAATGCGCCGCCTTAGCAGGGGTGTCTGTAGAAACGGTTCTAGCCAATCCAGGTCCCTTGCTCAGAAAACTCGCTCAAGAAAAACAGGCGGTGATCCTCTTCAAGGGACATGTGCTGTTCATCGCCTGCCAAGACGGACGGCTGGGAGTGGTGGATGGTATGGTTCCGGTTTTAGCTGCCGGAGGCGCGGGAGACCTGCTTGCGGGATTTTGTGCGGCCATTGCTGCCCGGATGAAGCGGAGTTCCTGTTTTGACGGGTATACCTGTGCCCTGGCAGCAGCGGCGCTGCTCATTGAAACCGGTCGATCCATAGGAAACCGGTTTATTGATCCTTTGGGGTTAGCGGAAAAAGCCGCATCCATTGCAGGCGCGGCTTGGTTATCTTCATTGTGCGGTTCTGTATGAAGTACTTGTATGGTTTAGGAGGTTGATTTCATGGAAGACAAACCATGCCCAGACCCCCCCAAAAAACCGGATAGGGATGTGGTTTTTTTTTATTCCCGGGCACACCGGCTTGAACGGGCTTCCCCAGCAGTACGGGAAATGAACCGGGATATACCCAAGACCAGCCCCTCCCTATTCGGTACGCTTACCTCCAACCGGGCCTATACCATGTTGTTCATATCCATCTTCGTATTCGCCGGGTTCGGGATGATCTTCTCGAAGGTGAGTTCTGAGCAAAAATCCCCCTCCTCAGGAACCCAGAGGATTAACGTGGGGGGTAATACCCTGAAGGTTTCAGCCCAAAGGTTTCAGGGGGCCACCTATCTGAGGATTACTAAGACCGCCCCCCATGATACAGCGGTATATACCGGAGCCGTTGATATGGCCATCACCCCCTTGGATCTTCCCCCTTCCGTGACTGAAGCCGCGGAGTCTCCGCCGGTGATAAGCCATCGGATTTTTTTCAGCTCCGAAGCGGAAGAAGCCTATGGCCTTTCCCTTCCCTTTGAGGCGCCCCAGGTCTTGATGCTCATGCAGACTGAACAGGATGAACGGATAAGCATCCAAATAAAACCCGAATAAGCGGAAAAGGCAAAAAATCCATAGGTATACGCCGGGAATGTACCGATGATAAGTAAGGGTATATGAATAAACATATTAATTTTGAAGATAATATTTTTCTTATTAATATCAGACTCAGGATGGTCCAAGATATGCTTGTCCTTGAGCCGGACCCGGAATTGTTTCTCAAAAAAACCATGGAAGATATTGATTTTATTGATGACATCCTGGGTTTGCTTTTGGACGGGCTCTTGGAAAACTCCCATCTGATAGAACGGAACGAACAGATGGTTAATTTATCCGATATAGAATGTCAATTTTTACAGATTTTAACCCAATTTTTGACCGGTTCCGGGAATATTTCAGTCCTCCGGTTTCCCGTACTTCGAGAAAAAATCACCTTTTTACAAGCCCATAGTCTGACCCGAAAAAAGCTCATTGATGATTCCCGAAACGAAGCCGGCCAGTCGATCATGGAACCTTTGGTCAGTACCGATGAACTCAGCGCGCTCTTAAAAGAGTAATGAAACATGCGTATTTCAGGCGGTTCTTTGCGGGGACGGCAGGTGCAGGTTCCTCAGGGGATCATACGTCCCGCCATGGATCGGATGCGGGAATCGGTATTTGCCAAACTAGGGGATCTGGATCAATGCGCTTTTCTTGATATATTTTCCGGGTCCGGTATTATCGCCCTGGAAGCTGCTTCCCGAGGGGCAAACCCTATTGAAGCAGTGGAAAAGGACCCTTTGAAATGGAAAACCCTGATCAAAAATGTGGCCATTGCACCGGTCCGGATCCAGTGCCGATTCATGGCTGCGGAACGCTACATCCGCCGGGCCCGAAGGAGCTTTGGGGTTATTTTCTGCGATCCCCCCTTTGCCTACCGGTTTAAAGGAGAACTGGTCAGGGCAATCGCCGCTTCCCCTCTGATACAGACCGGTTCGCGGCTTCTGGTACACCGTCCCCAAGAAGACCCCTATTTGGAGGACCTGGGTATAGCAGGGGCCACCGAAAAGGCCGTTCTTGAAGAGTCAAAACGATATGGCCGTTCAGTGGTGGATTTCTTTGTATGGCGGTAAACCGGGGAATGCCTGTTCAAAGATATAGGCGTATAGTAGAGAAAAAAATAAACAAATTTGTAATATTACCGATATTAATTAATAATAATACTATACTAGTACTAGTCAAGGTTAAGCATGGATTATAAAAAGATTTTTGATAAATTTGATGATTCGTCTATATTTATAAAAACCACTCAAACATCCAAGATTGACAGGGCCCAAAAAGCAATGCTTAATCGTAAAGGAAATATGCTGTATAATGCAGGAGATATAGAAGGGGCTAAGAAGATATTTTTAACCACGGGGTATTCCGATGGACTTTCACGGATCGGAGATTATTATAAATCCCACGATCGGTATGTGGATGCGCTTCGTATGTATTGGATTGCACCAGATCATACTAAATTTGAATCAATCGCTATGCAGTTCTCTGTTTTAATAAAAAATTTAATACATGAAGAAGGGGATCCTCCCAATGAGTGATGAAACAAAGCAGAAAAGCCCTATACAGGGCCTTGGATTGTTCCACAAGAAGGGCGCTAGTGGAGATGTGGGGTTTGAGGAAACCGGTGTTCCTATAGGAGTTGAGGGAAGGGATGAACAGATTCTGGGGGAGATTTCAGAATTATCTAAAAGAGGGTATCAATCGTTAAAAGAAGATAGAATTCTGGAAGCCATAGAGTGCTTTAATAAGATACTAGGAATGGATGATAATAACAACTATGCCTTAGTCGGTATGGGAGATGCTGCCCGTAAACGAGGTACTTTTAAAGAAGCGATTACTTTTTATCAACGGTGTTTGATCCAGCATCCGGGAAATAACTATGCGCTTTTTGGCCTAGCGGATTGTTATAAAGCGCTCAGCCAATACCACAAGGCCATAGAAATCTGGGAACAGTACCTGCACCATGATGATAAGAACATCACCGTGCTTACCCGGGTTGCCGATGCATACCGCAAGGTCCGGGACTTTAAACATTCCAAGGCAGTGTACCTGCGGGTACTGGAAATGGAAGCGCTGAACCCCTATGCTATCATTGGATTGGGTCATCTCCACTATGATTTCAAAGAATACCGGGACGCCCTGTTCTATTGGGAAAAGATGCTTGAGGTTGGTAAAGAAAATGTAGATATCCGGGTCCTTACCTCTATTGGGAATTGCCACCGGAAATTGAAAACCTTTGACCATGGCATTACCTTTTTTAAGAAGGCCCTGTACAAAGATCCCTATAATTTTTACGCGCTTTTTGGCCTTGCAGACTGTTACCGGGGTATGAATCAGCAAAGCCGTTCCCTTGAATATTGGAACCGGATTCTGGAACAGGATCCCCGGAATAAGGTTATCCTCACCCGTGCAGGGGATGCTTACCGGAATCTGGAGGATTATGATCAGGCCGTGAATTATTACCAGCGGGCCCTTAACATTGAATTTGATACCTATGCGGTCCTGGGATTGGCGATGGTGGCCAGGTCTCAGGGCAAATATGATGAGGCCATTGAATCCCTCCAGCGGCTCATCCAACAGGACACTAGAAATTACCGGTTTTACCTTGAATTGGCGGATTGTTTCCTGCGAAAAGGGGAAAAAGGTAAAGCCCTTGAGATTTTAGAAGCCTTTCAACGAATGGGGATCCGTAATACCGCTGTTATGGAATTCTGTGAAAAACTTAAATCCTAAAAGGTTCTGCAGGCTGTTTTGTATCACCTTAAACCGGTCCTTTCAGGGCTGCCTCTTGATGCTTTAGCGGAAATTCTTAAACCCCTTCCGAAATTTCGGGCGGAACAGGTGTTTCAGTGGATCGCCCGAGGGGTCTCTTCATTTCAAGCGATGACTAACCTGGCCCTTCCCTTACGGGAAGACCTGGAACGACGGTTCTCCCTCTATTCCAGTGTCATTGCAGGGCGTGTAGCGGATCCGGATGGTACGGTCAAGTTGTACATTCGCCTGCACGATGGGGAACGCATTGAGGCGGTCCTCCTGAGCGATGGTGAGGGCCGTAAAACCGCCTGCCTTTCTACCCAGGCAGGGTGTCCTCTGGCTTGTGTGTTCTGTAAGACCGGGACCCGGGGACTTACCCGCAACCTGGATTCCGGGGAAATCTTTGAACAGTTCCTGCATCTCCGTTCAGTGGAACCGGAGATTGCCAACATCGTGTTTATGGGTATGGGGGAACCCCTCTTGAACCTTCCTGAACTCCGTAAGGCCCTGGAAGCGCTTACTGATGGCCGAGGGCTTGGCTTATCAAAGCGGCGCATTACCCTATCCACCAGCGGTATCATTGCAGGCATTCGCAATCTTGCCGCGGCAGGACCTGCAGTAGGGCTTGCTCTTTCCCTCACTACCGGGGACAGCAACCTTCGTTCCCGGCTTATGCCGGTAACCCTGAGTAACCCTCTTCCCTATCTCAAGGATGTCCTGTATGATTATCAGCAGCAGCAAGGGCGGCGTATCACTTTGGAGGCGGTTCTTTTGGGGGGTATCAATACCCGGCAAGAGGATAGTGATGCTCTTGCTGCATTTGCTTCAGGTCTTGAGGTGATGGTGAACCTCATACCTTGGAATCCGGTGGAAGGCATGACCTTTGAAGGCCAAGCCCTGCGGGAACCTTCAGGCAGGGAAATAACCGGGTATATCCAGCGGCTTGAGCAGCGGGGGCTCAAGGTAACCCGGCGGCTACGAAAGGGTCTGGGTATTGCCGGCGCGTGCGGACAGTTGGGCCCCCCAGGGGGTTTTAAAGCCCATGAAGGGCCTTAGTGGGGAGAAAACGGGGCGCCCTTTGCTTCGGGCTTTTGCCGCTTTGAAATCAAGCCCTCTGGAGCGGATCCCAGGTGCAGTAGACAAAAGACAAATAAACAGAGGCGGAAAACTTCTACAATGGCCCTAGTACCTCTGTCTTGGGAGTTGAGGTGTGGGAACGGTTCAAAACCTAAGGGGCCAGGGATGAGCAAAAAGCCAGTATTGACCGTATTTCCGAAGATTTTACCAAACCGGTCAATCTTGCCCTTGAAACCGTCAAAGCCGGATGTAAAAGTTTCACCGGCGGCTAGAGGACTTTCAAAGACAGGTATGGAAGGCTCAAAGAGGGGGTGAAACTTCCATAGTATTCTATAGGGTTTCCGTAGAATTCTACGGAACCTCCATAGAGTTCTAGTAAATTGTGAGAGAACATCGCCGGCACCTGTTCCCGTACCCGAAACCGCCGCTTGACACAATTCCGCGGTTCTTATAGTCTGTCCTTGAACAAATGAGGCTTTCTCATTTGCAGTCATCGGAGGGTATTATGCGGCGTATCAATAGATGCGCCTTATATGCCGGATAAGATGTCGGGTTATACGCCCGGTTGTCTTGTCCGGTATTTTTTTTGAACGGGAGTTTGCAGTATGGATTTATTAAAAGGCAGTATCGCTAAAGTGTATTCAAAGTATTTATTCAGTTCTTTGGGAAGCGCCGTTGTAATGTCTATTTACAGTTTTGTAGATACCATTGCGGTCGGTCAATACGAAGGCCCCAGCGGAAGCGCGGCTATGGC
>JAISOX010000041.1 GCA_031275325.1 Treponema sp. | reverse complement strand
GGGTCAAGGAATACGGGGTTTACCGCCTGGATACCTATGGCGATATTGTAACCGGCGACAAAACCCTCCTGGCGGCAAAGGAACAGGAGCGAAAGCTCAGAAGCTCTTTCAGTTTTATGCTAGGCGCGGGTTACGCCTATATTTTCGACACCGGGTCCGGGTTTAACGCCTTTCTGAAATCGGGCCGTTACATAAGCTACGGTATTAATTTTTATTACGGGCAAAAATCCTATCTGCAGATTGACGGTACGCTGGGTTTCTATTTTCCAATCCGCCTGGGGAGCCTTGCCCTGATTCCCTTTGCGGACGCAGGAATCGGCTTTATTAAAATGGAGAAAGACCAGGCTGACCGTGATCCCTACGGCGCTTCCGACGGTTTCGACTGGGAGTTGCAGTTTGATTTTTCGGTTCAGGGAGGCTTGATGGTTACCCTGGCCGCGGTTCCTGGTTTGTTTGCCCAGGCGTATTACCATTACAACATTATCCAGGACATGGATAACAACAGCCTTATTGGGATTTCTATTGGATATGGGTTTTAGGCTCCCCAGGAGTTCCAGTTTTTATACATACCATAGGTAAGGAGCGGGCCTGTTCCATGGAACAGGCTCACGTATATGCAAGCAGGATTTGAGCCTGGCCTTACCCTTTTTTAGAAAAGGCCTGCGCCCATTGTTCGCATTGACGAGAGGCCGGAGGGTCTGGTATACCGCAAGTGAAACAGCACCCCCTGGGTGTTTTTATTTTGCGTAAAATCCCCTCCAATCAGGTCCCCTGTACCCGCTTAGGGGTAAAAACAAGCCCCCGCTAAAGTCCCCAGCGCTGTATGGCCCCGCCCAGGTTCCGGATCCTCCGGGGCATAGCCTTCCTTCACCGGATATGGTACTATCGCTCCATGACCCTTTGGTTTGCTACAGGAAACACCCATAAACAAGCGGAACTCGCGGCCATTTTATCAGGCCATCACATAAAAATCCCTGCCCAGGGAGGGCTCGTGGATTTCTCTCCTCCTGAAACAGGAAACGCGTTTCTTGACAACGCTCTTATCAAAGCCCAGGCCCTGTACCAGGCCGTTAAGGCGCCGGTCATAGCGGACGACTCAGGGCTGTGCGTGGACGCGCTTGAAGGCAGGCCCGGGATTTATTCTTCCCGGTACGGGGCCAAACCAGGGGAACCCCTCAGTTCCTCAGCCCGCAACGCCCTGATTCTGCAGGAACTGGGGGACCGCCCTCAGCGGAGCGCCCGGTTTGTCTGCGCGATGGTCCTGCTCTTGAGCCCGGACCGGTTCTTCGCGGTTCAGGAAACCCTGGAAGGGGAGATCCTCCGGGAAGAACAGGGGAGCCGCGGGTTCGGGTATGACCCTATCTTCTATATTCCCGGACTGGGTTGTACCCTGGCTGGGCTTACCCCGGAAGAGAAGAACCGGATAAGCCACCGGGGAAAGGCGGGCAGGCGCATGGCAGCCCTGCTTTCCTCCGGCGAGGTATAAGGCACGCTCATGGCAGCCGCGCATACCCGGAACTGCTCCCCTCCTACCCGCGAAGCCGGAGAGGAACCCTTAAACGGCCCCCAGATCCAGGCGGTAAAATCGATCCGCGGCCCGGTCCTTATCATCGCCGGCGCAGGTTCCGGGAAAACCCGGGTCATCACCTACCGGATCGCGTATATGCTGGAACGGGGCATACCCCAGTCCGCGATCCTGGCCCTGACCTTTACCAATAAAGCGGCCCGGGAAATGGCGGAGCGGGTCAAAGGGCTTACCAGGAAGAAGCTGCAAAACTTGACGGTCAGCACCTTCCACGCCTTTGGGGTGAAGATCCTCCGGGACGAAATCGAGCGCCTGGGATACCGTAAGAATTTCTCGATTTACGATGAAACCGATAGAATGCAGCTGATCAAAGACAGCCTCAGGGAATGTAAGCTCTCCCCTGAAGGGGTTGACCTCTATGCCCTGGGGCAGCTCTTTTCCAACATCAAGATAGGCCGCGTCTCTTGGGGACAAGGGGCCAATGCCGCGTTTGAACCGGTGTATGAGGAGTATCAGCAGCGCCTGAAAGTCTTCAACGCCCTGGATTTTGAGGATCTCCTGGTCATCCCTATTACGCTCCTGGAGCGCTGCCCGGAGGTCCTGGAAAAATACCGGCGCCGGTACCGGTATATCATGGTGGATGAATTTCAGGATACCAGCCTTACCCAGTACCGGCTCATGCGGCTCCTCGCGGATCCTATAGAAAAAAACGTCTGCGTGGTGGGAGACGACGACCAGTCCATCTATTCCTGGCGGGGGGCCAACTACGAGAATATCCGCATGTTTGAACAGGATTTTCCCGGAACCCTGGAGATCAAGCTGGAACAGAACTACCGTTCCACCACCACCATTCTGGAAGCTGCCAATGGGGTGATTTCCAACAATACCAACCGGAAAGAGAAAAAGCTCTGGTCCGGGAATGGGGGAGGTAAGCCCATCCAGATCTTCACCCTGGAAAACGAGAGTGATGAAGCGGACTTCATTGTGGGGGAGATTAAGAAGATCCGTCTCCAGGAAAGGCTCTCCTACAATGATTTCGGGGTCCTCATCAGGACCAATGCTCTGACCCGCAGCATTGAAGAGGCTTTTTTAGCGGAAAACATCCCTTACCGGGTTTCTGGAGGAACCAGTTTCTTCCAGCGCAAGGAGATCAAGGACATTATCTCCTATCTCAGGGTCATTGCCAATTCCGATGACGATGTGAATCTCTTGCGGATCATCAATACCCCCCGGCGGGGTCTGGGTAAAACCACCGTAGCAGCCTTGTCTGAACTGGCCCGGCAGCATCAGTGTTCCCTCTGGAGCGCGATGACTACCCTTAGGTATGCAGGGGACACCTTTACGGATCAGAGTTTCCAGGAGACCGGCAATGCGGATATGGACAGCTTTATGACCCTCATTGAAGGATACAAAGAAGCCCTGCTGGGGAAACGGGGGCTCTCCCAAAAAGTCCGGGCTTTGGTGGATGAGATTGATTATTGGGGCTACCTGGTTACGGAATTCAGCAAGAACGAACAGGTGGCCCGGTGGAAATTTGGCAATATCAGCTCTCTCATCGAATCCATCGCCTACTGGGAGCATGATCCCGACAACCTGGACCCCACCCTCTATCCCTACCTCAACCGCATCAGCCTCATCACCCGGGATGACGCAGCAGAAGATGCGGATAAGGGCAAGGTAAACCTGATGACCATCCACGCCGCAAAAGGACTGGAATTTCCCGTGGTTTTCATTGCCGGCGCAGAGGACGGCGTCATTCCCCATGCCCGGAGTCTTGAAGAAGGAGATGGAGACCTGGAAGAAGAACGGCGTCTCTTTTATGTGGCCATCACCAGGGCCCGGGACAAGCTCTTCATCTCAAGCTGTTTGAAGCGGCGGCGCCTCCAGAGCACTATCGAGTGCAGTCCATCTCCGTTTCTTGCCGAGATCCCCTCCCGCCTGGTGGAATACCCTGAGGCCAAAACTCCGGAGGACCGGGCTGCCGAAGCCGAAAATATCCTGGCCTTGCTTAAAAATCGATTCACCTGAGCATCCATCCTCTCTTTATGGGGACGCACTAGACACATTCCAGGCTCTATAGTACACTAAACCGGTTATGTAAAAAGGAGGTATGAAGGTTCGTCGTGCTGCGGGCTGGATGAAAGAGGCGTTTTATGAAAGAAACTGCGTCTATTATCCTTGATCGCCGGAAGGGGCACGAGAATTGTGTAAAAAAGTGCTGGAAATGTGAAAAAGTTTAAGCGTGGTAAGGCAATCGTAGCCCTGTCTGGTTCCTGGATGGATGAGATAGTAACCCCTATCGCCCAAAAAGATCAAAAGTATGGGGACTACGTTGATTATGCTAGAAGGGATCCTTAGGGGAGGATGTGTGTACCCCCTCTGCCCCGGCAAAAAGCGCTGACCGTTCTGCGAGTTCTAGTTGGAGACAAACGCCTAGTTTAGGCGGAACATTTGTTATACAAGGAAGGATTTTAAAGATGGAAATGGTAAAAGAGGTTTTTGTGGTATGGGAAGACCGGTATTCGGTGGGAATACCCTCCATTGATGAACAGCATAAGGAACTGCTGGTGCTGACGAACAAACTGTATGATGCTTGCCGGAACGGTGAAGAAAAGGCCCGGGAGTATTTCAAAGAAGTCATCCGCGGCGCAGTGGAGTATGTTCAGTTCCATTTTACCTCGGAAGAACGGATCATGGAGCGCATCAACTTCCCTGAATTGGCCGCGCATAAAGTACAGCATACGACGTTCGTCAAGCAGGTCCTGGAAGAAGTGAAGATGTTCGAGAGCGGCAAGAGCTTTGTGCCTAATGCCTTTGTCCGGTTCCTGCGGGATTGGATATTAACCCATATCGCCATGAGTGATATAAAATATGCCGAGTACATTCATACCCTTAAAAAACAGGGAACCTTGCAACAACTTATCTCTTAATAGCAACTGAGCAGATGCGTGCATTTGAGCTGGTCTCTCCCTTCAGTCCTGCAGGGGATCAGGGAGAGGCTATTCAGACCTTGGCAGCCGGTATCAAAGCCGGGGATCCTTACCAAACCCTCCAAGGGGTTACTGGTTCAGGTAAGACCTTCACCATGGCGAAGATCATCGAAGCGGTCCAGATGCCTACCCTCATCATCAGCCACAACAAAACCCTGGCAGCTCAACTTTTCCGGGAATTCCGGGGTTTCTTTCCCCATAACGCAGTGGAGTACTTTGTGTCCTACTACGATTACTACCAGCCAGAGGCTTATGTGGCAAGCCGGGACCTGTATATCGAAAAAGACGCTTCGGTTAATGCTGAGATTGAGCGGATGCGCCTTTCCGCGACCCGGAGCCTCATGGAACGGGAAGATGTGATCATCGTGGCCACGGTTTCCTGTATCTACGGCCTGGCTACCCCGGAGACCTACCGGCAAATGACCGCTGCCTTTTCCCGGGGAGAAACCATTGATGTGGAGGCCCTTACCCGGCGTTTCGTCGAGCTCCAATACGAGCGCAATGACGCGGTCCTCGACCGGGGCCGCTTCCGACGGCGGGGAGATATCCTAGAGATTTACCCTGCCTACCTGGAAGACGCCTACCGGGTTGACCTGGATTGGGACCGGATCGAGCGGATCCGCCGGGTCAATCCCCTATCCGGTGAAGTCCTGGAGGAACTGGACCGGGCCGTGATTTACCCCGCGAAACAGTTCGTCATGCCCAAAGACATGATTCAACATGCCTTGGACCGTATTAAAACCGAGCTTACCCAGCGGTACGAATCGCTTAAAGCCCAGGGCAAGTCCATGGAAGCGGAACGGCTCAAGACCCGGGTGGAATACGATATCGAGATGCTGACTGAAATGGGGTATTGTCCGGGGATTGAAAACTACTCCGCGCCCTTGGCAGGCCGGAATCCTGGTTCGGCTCCGGACACGCTGATCGATTATTTCTCCAAGGCCCCTAATGGGGCGCCAGGGCATCTCACCTTTATCGACGAAAGCCACGTAACCGTGCCTCAGTTGGGGGCTATGTACGCGGGGGATCGCAGCCGGAAGACGAACCTGGTGGACTACGGTTTTCGCCTTCCCTGCGCCTTGGATAACCGGCCCCTGCGTTATGAAGAGTTTGTCCAACGCCTGGGCAAGACCGTGTTTGTCTCCGCCACCCCTGGCAAGACCGAACTGGACCAGTCCAAGCGGGTGGTCCCGCAGCTCATCCGGCCTACTGGACTGTTAGACCCGGAGATAGAGGTCCGTCCCAGCGAGGGCCAAATGGAGGATATTTACGGGGAAGTTCGCCGCCGCATTGCCGCTGGGGAACGGTCCCTGATCCTCACCTTAACCAAGAAGATGGCTGAAGATTTGACGGATTATCTTTCCGGCCTGGGGCTCAAGGTCCGGTACATCCACAGCGAAGTGGAAACCATTGAGCGGGTGGAGATTCTGACCCAGCTCCGGCAGGGAGCCTTTGACATTCTAGTGGGGATCAACCTGCTGCGGGAAGGGATAGACCTGCCGGAGGTTTCGTTTATTGGGATCCTGGATGCGGATAAGATCGGGTTCCTCCGTTCCCTCACGAGCCTGGTGCAGATCATAGGCCGGGCAGCCCGGAACGCCGCGGGGAAGGTGGTGATGTATGCGGATCGCAGGAGCGACGCCATGGACCAGGCCATTGCTGAAACCTGCCGCCGCCGTCAGATCCAGATGGCCTATAACCAGGCCCACGGCATCACCCCCACTACGGTGAAGAAGGCCATTGCGGACATTCTGGTGCGCCATGCCACAGAAGAAAAAGACGCGGCTGCCCTGTCCATAGAGGTCCTCAAAAAGTCCTACAACATCCTCATTCCGAGCCAGCGGAAACAGCTTATTGCGGCTTTGAACGGGGAGATGCTGGAACACGCCAAGAAGCTGGAATTTGAGCAGGCCGCGGCAATCCGTGATGAGATTCAGAAAATCACCCAGATAGGCGCTGTATAAGCCAGGGCCGTGGATGACCGGCTTACCCCGGCGGCTCTGGGGCGGGGATTTTTTATTTAAGGAAGCGTTATAGTATGGAAATTATGTATACGTATTGGGAAGCCGATGACGGCTGGCTTGCGGGCTATTTGAACGCGTATCCTGACCATTTGACCCAGGGGAAGTCCCTGACCGAACTGGAAGAAATGCTTGCCGATGTCTATCAAATCCGGCAGGAAGAAGAAAAAGGTCTGGCGCAAAAGCGGAAATCCGGCGTTCTAAGGCTCAATGTTCCGGCGTGAAGCGATGGCGGTCCTTGACACCTTTTCCGCCGAATACCTGAAAGCAAAAATGCCAGCAACCCGGAAGACCCCGGCGGAACTGATTAACGATATGATCCGCCGTGAAATCTTATAGCTAAAAAAGGGGCCAGACGCGCTCTGCCGGCTATATTTCCGGCCACAAACGGTACTTAGCCGAAAAGGATGTGGAAACGGCGCTGTCTACCGCCCTGTTGGACGAATTGATGGAAGAGTTTGACAATAAGTATGCGGCCGTTGGTTTCGATATGAACGGGAATTTGATTGAAGTGATGTATAATTTGGCGGATGAAGATATGGCCAATATCTTTCACGCAATGAAATGCAGAAGGGAATTTCTGCGAATGTTACAGGAACGAGGATGCCATGTCGATTTTGACTGACGAAGAAGCGGACGCTCTTGATGATCTTTTGACCAAAACAACGCCAAAACTCAAC
>JAISOX010000124.1 GCA_031275325.1 Treponema sp. | reverse complement strand
CAGGATACGCAGGGCGTATTTCCGGTTTTTGCAGCCGGTAGTCTGGATAATTCGTCCAGAATGGCCGGCTTCTCTTTCCCTCCGGCTTTCTGGCAACGGGAACGGGCCTGCTGGCAACTGGCTTTTTCTCTTGCATAGTTAACCCCATGTTGACCTCCGATAGCTGTGGTTACCGGATAGTCTGCCTTGATTTGGGTTACTTTTTCAATGAGGCAATGCGCGATATTGACACAAAACGTAATTTTAGTTAAACTACATACACGAGGTCTTTTCAAACAGGGGATTTTGAAAAGGCTATTTGTATGTAACTGAAGCCGTCTTTCAAAAGCGATTGAAAGGGGCTCAAATATAGGTGATTGAGGAGCATTTTCAATGGCTGTACCTAGATTTAAAACGTCGAAAGCGAGGACCCGCCGTCGGCAGTCGATTAATATGAAGCTTACCGCCCCCACCTTGGTTGAATGTAGTACCTGTGGAAACATGGTCTTACTGCACCGGGTATGTCCAAAATGCGGTTTTTATCGCGGTAAACAGGTGATCCTTCCAGAATCGAAGGCATAAGAGGGATGCTGGTGCCATTGTATACGGGACCAGAGGTTCCTTAAACAATCTATTAAAAACCGTTCAAGCAGGTAAGTAGTAAGGGTTTTACTAATTAAGGAAAGGCTTTTTCAACCGGTTGGATTTTGTAAAAGGCTTATGAGCCGTGTTCGATAACCCGGCTGGTTGTCTTACCTACCATTCATGCAATTTTTCGCCTTGTAGTTGCGAAATTGTAGTTTTTTTAGCGGAATTTGTGCGGAAACTTCAGTTTTCGAATAATTCTGTTATTATTATTTTTAGAATAAGAGGAATATTTCAGATGGATCCATTGTTTGATAAGATAAAAGCGCTGATTGCGGAAAAATTGGAGATTGATGCCGAGAAGATCACCATGGATGCCTCCTTCCGTCAGGATCTGGGAGCAGACAGTCTCGATACCTATGAGCTTGTCTATGCTATTGAAGAACTCATGGGTATTCAGATTCCCGACGAAAAGGCCAATGAATTTGAAACGGTCCGGGATGCCTATGATTATATCAAATCTCAGTTGCCTTCATAGGCAGTAGCCGTGGGTTATCCATGAGGGTTCCTAGGGAACCATCGAGTCCTTAGGGATTTTGGAGGGGCCTATTCTGTCCCAGGGCAATACCGCGTTATGGACCGGTTCTTGATGAACATGATGGTAGGTATGGCGAGCCAATTGTATGGTGAACCATCATTTCAATCTTTTGGATCGTCGCGGCGAGAATTTCCTGAAGTAGATGCAGGAAGAAAAAAAGTATTGATGGCATTTCAAAAGGTTTTGATGATCAAGTTCAAAAGTCTGGGGCTTTTGAATCTCGCCTTAACCCATCGTTCAGTTTCCAATGAAGCAGGTCATAAATTCAACAATGAACGGCTTGAGTTTCTCGGCGACGCCATCTTGGGAGCGGTAACTGCTGCCTTGCTTTATGAAAAATTAACCGATAGAAATGAAGGCGAATTAGCCAAGATCAAGTCGGTGGTGGTTTCTGAAGATATCCTTTCCGGAGTTGCCCGGGAATTGCAGATCGATACCCTCCTTTTGTTGGGCCGGGGGGAAGACCTTTCTGGAGGAAGAACCAAAAAGGCCATCCTAGCAGATGCCTTGGAAGCCCTGATCGGCGCCTTGTACCTGGATTCTGGGTATAAGGCGGTTCATACCTTTGTAAGCCGTCTTATGCTTCCTGAGATAAACCGGGTCTTGGACAACCGGCATTATCAGGACTATAAATCGCTTTTACAAGAATTTACCCAGCGTTTACATAAGACCTATCCGGTTTACCATCTGTTAAAACGTTCAGGCCCTGAACATGATCGCTTTTTTTGGATGGAAGTATCGGTCAATGGACAGGTTTTTGGACCAGGGACTGGACGAAACAAAAAAAGCGCCGAGCAGGAAGCCGCCAAGATCGCCTATGAGTATTTGGTTAACCGGCAGATGCACCACGAAACCCTTTGATCTCTGGGCTTAACAGGGAACCATCCTTCAGAAGCAGTGGGTCGCCTCCTTGGAGCCTCTTGTGAGGGCTGGTTGAAGTCAGATTAAGAAAACCTCAAACCCTTTAGTCTTACCCGGGCCAGCTTACATCATTTCCAAAAAAGGGATGCCAATAAGGTACAGGGCATCCCTAAGCACTCGAAGCACCCCTTGGGAAAGACCTAGCCGGGTAGCGGCTAGGTCGGGTGCAGCGCTGAGGACGGGGCAGTCGTGATAGAAGCGGCTGAAGGCTTTGGAAAGTTCGTAGAGGTACGCGGCCAACAAAGAAGGGTCCATCCGTACCGCGGCTTCGGCTACTGTTTCGGGATACGCGGCCAGGGTCTTCAGGAGTTCCCACTCAGCATCCTCAACAAGCAGTTCCGGCCTCAAGGATCCGGTTTCTCTTCCCTCCTGTTGGCGTTGTGCCTGTTTATGCAGTAACGAAGAAATCCGGGCCCCCATGTACTGCAGGTAGGGGCCGGTATTGCCGTTAAAAGCCAGGGATTCCTGAGGCTTAAAGAGCATATCCTTCACCGGAGATACCTGGAGGAGGTAATAGTGCAGCGCCCCCAGGGCAATCTTTTCCGCGGTAGCTGCCGCATCTCCCAAGACCTCCTCCCGCTCCTTATCCCGGATTTCCTTGAGGGCCAGAGCTTTGAGCTGGTCTAATAGGTCGTCTGCATCTACCACCGTGCCTTCCCGGCTCTTCATCTTACCCTCGGGGAGTTGTACCATGCCATAAGAAAGATGGTAGAGATTTTTCGCCCATTCAAACCTGAATTTTTCCAGGATACTAAAAAGCACCTTGAAATGGTACTGCTGTTCAGAACCTACCACATAGACCAGGCGATCAAAAGGCCAGTCCTGATGCCGGGAAATCGCAGTACCGATATCTTGGGTGATGTATAAGGAGGTTCCGTCTTTACGGAGGAGCACTTTTTTGTCGAGCAGTTCTGCGGTTAGATCCACCCAGACCGCGCCATCCGCCTCTTTGTAGAAAAGGCCCTGCTCCAAGCCTTTAAGGACCTGGGCTTTTCCTTTGAGATAGGTCTGACTTTCAAAGTAATACTGGTCAAAGGATATGCCAGTACGCTGGTAAGTTTCCTTGATACCCTCCACGGCCCACTGGTTCATCAAGGTCCACAACCCTACGGTTTCCGGATTTCCCGCCTCCCATTGGCGGAGCAGGTCCTGGGCTCGGCCCTCGGCCTGGGGATCCTCACGGCTCATCTGGTGGAATCTCACGTACCAGTCCCCTACAAAGCGGTCGCTTTTGATCCCTTCCGAGGCAGGAGTTTTACCTTGCCCCGCTTCTTTATAGGCAAGCATGGATTTGCAAATATGAATCCCCCGGTCGTTGATGATACAGACCTTCCGCACCTCCGCGCCGCAGGCAGCGAGGATCCGGGAGATACTCTCCCCCAGTATGTCGTTACGGAGATGCCCTAAATGGAGGGGCTTATTGGTATTAGGGCTTGAAAATTCCACCATGATCCGGGAACCTTTGAGGGTTTCAGGTCTGCCATAAGGCAGGGTCTCATCCAAAATGAGGGCAAATAAGCTCTGGGCCAGCCTTCCCCGGTGGAGCCGTACATTCACGTAAGGGCCTTCCGCGCCATAGCGATCTTCCAGTTCACCCTTCTCCCCGGCATCCAGGACGCTCACCACGGCCTGGGCTATGTGGAGAGGACTTTTCCTGAGGATCTTAGCAAAGGGAAACATGGGAAAACCCAGGTCCCCCAGTTCCGGGTGCGGGGGAACTTCAGCGATCACCTGGGACGGGTCGATACATTTCTGAGCCTCCTGGGGCAAGAGGGTATTTAAAGCCTCGGCAATCCGAGCTTTCCAGGATTCTTTATAGATAAGCATAGGTGTTCCTTAAAAAATATATTTAGCGGGGAAACCGGGCTTTAGAGCGGTTTCCCCAAGCTCAGATGAAAGGCTCCTACCAGGGCCGCCATCGCGGTATAGGAAGGGCCTTCCCGGCGGAAGGATCCCAGCCGCTCATCCGTGAAGGTACAGTCCTTGCACAGGGCAATATGCCGTACCCCTGCATTAACCAATATCCGGGCATTGGCTGCCTGGAGATCCAAGGCAGTTCCCTTGACTACCGGCCCCAAAGGATAGGCCCCGTCAGGACCGCCGAACTCTTGGTCAAAGGATCGGGCCCGCGCTGCATCAACCTGGTAACAACAGGGCCCGATACAGGGACCCAGCACCGCAGCTACTGCTTCAGGCCGGGTATGCCAACGGGCTTCCATGAGTTGAAGCGCTTTCAGCGCGATGCCCGTTCCCTTCCACCCGGAATGTACCAGCCCGAAACCGTGGCTTTCAGTATCGTATAAATACACGGGCAGACAATCCGCCACGGTTATGGCAAGACAGGCCTGGGGATCCCGGCTTATCATCCCATCTGCTTGAGGCCCTTCCCGGGGACTTTCCGGTTCAAGGGCCAGCACCTCTCGGGAATGAACCTGGGTACAGGTAAAAACCTGGGCCGGATCCAGTCCCAGGGATGTATACAAGCGGCGCCGATGCAAAGACCCCTCCGGAACCCGAGGGCTCATAGTGCCAGCGGATCGGGAAGAAATCGCGCAGCCTATACCGCGTCCCTGGAAATTCAGGGCCGCTCCATCCATGATAAAAGGGAACCATGCCAGGGTATCCTTTTCAAAGACCAGATGAAAAGGATACACATGCAGTTCCCCTGAATCCCCAGAGGCGCCCGCTTCCCTGTCTCCTGCTCCAGCCCCAAGGGAATCCAGATTATGCGGCGGTATTGTCCAGTTCGGTAACATCTATATCCGCCAAGATCTGCAGGGTCTGATGCAATTTTTGTATGACCTCAACCATGCTGGTAATAAAAACAGTCCCCTTGGGTCCAGATACAACCTGATGGGACTGCTCCTCTTTTAAGGCGCCTCCGGTATTCCGGTCTATAAAACGAGCCATATTTGCCAAGGTAGTGTATTTCCCGTCTGGATCTTTACGAATGATCGCTTCTAAAATAGTAAGGATCCCTTCAATAGCAGATTTCGTCCGGCTTATAATTTCTACCGCCTCGTTCGACGCGTCTTCAAGGGCTACCTGCATTTTCCGTCGTTTGACCGGTACCGATGCCTCAGTACTTCCCTGGACATACCGTTTGCCATAGGCCCCTGAGGGAGAGAGATTATAATCAAATCGTTTAATCGTATCTTCTAATTTAATCAGCGTATTGTAATGTTCGGTAAAAGCAGTGCGGTGTTCCCGTTTGTAAAAATCTCCGTTCAACAGAATGTCCCGCAATACCCCGTTAATTTCAGTGATAAACACCACAGTATAAAAGGTTAATAAAAAAGAAAGGCTGAAAATACCCTGTATAGGCATACCCTCCGGGTTGGATTCAGATTCGGCATATTCGAGGATCCGCAAATTTTTACCGCGCAAAAAGTAGGAGAACGATTCAAACAGCTTCTGCCGGTGGCGATCCCGTTGGAAGATCGTAAATTGTTCCTCAATATGCTGCCTCCAATAGTCTTGGAATACCATAAACCAATCTTCACCGCCGGATATGGCCGTGGGTTCCAGGGTTACATCCCGGGTGGCGCAGCGGAGTATGAGGGTCAGGGGAATCTGCCGGTTAAAGGCCCGGATAGCCGCCAGGGAATCTTCAGCTTTTACGAGAATGTTCTGTAGTTCCACGGCATCGTATTCCTGCTCGCTGAGGATAAAAACAAATAGGGATTCTATCAGCGCCATAGAGGGGGGCTTTTTAAAGGAATAGAGAATATTATTCAAGGTAAGCAGCTGATCCTGTACCACCCGGACAGAGCAGATTGAGCCGTCCACAGAAGGTTCAAATTCAAAGGCCAAGAGGAGTCTATCGTACAGAAAGCTCGCCAATTCCTTGAGGCAATACAAGGACCGGGCGTTAGCATACATAGTTTCCCGCTGTTCTGCGGTAATTTCAACCAAGATTTTCTCCATTTCGTGAAAGGCCAGTTGCTGCCATTCTATTTCACTGGCGTCAGGATTTTCTTCGCTGATATGCTGGGGAACCGTGAGGGTTTGCAGCTGGGAATGGATGTCTTCCATTTCAATGGAAACCAGAAAGGCATAAAAAGCCCCTTTATCCCGGTGTACGCTGGAGTCCAGGGCAGTATAAAAAAAACGGGCTCCATTTTTTAAGTCCGTCAGGGCCTTATGAAAAAGGGGAAGCAGCCAATTCCGTTTATAGTCAAAGGAATCTGGAAACCGGCTCGCGATTTCCCTGCCTAAATGTACGATTCGATTTTCTTCAAACGCCTTTATGGGGGTAACGGTTTTAAATAGACTCACGATGAAAAACCATATATGCCGGTACCAAGGCAAACGGGTGAATTGGGATTCAAGCGTGGGGGCTGCGGCTTTTGGGTTATCCTGGAGGCTGTCCTCGTATAAAGGCTCTTGGGAAAAGGTGTATTTCTCTGAAATGCTCGCTAACAGGCTGTTTCGCTCATCCACAGTCATTTCAGATACGAGCTTATGGAACGTCCTATTTTCTTCTTCCATACCTAGAACTATACGTGGCAAAGAGAGAGAGATCAACTACATATATCTATAGATACAAATAAAATAAGCCCTTTTTTTGAAATTCCGGGGAGACAGCCCGTCCGGGGGTTCCTGGTAAACAGATCCCGGCAGGTATTTTACGAAGCGGCTGGTCAGGTTTGC
>JAISOX010000123.1 GCA_031275325.1 Treponema sp. | reverse complement strand
ATTCCTTAAAGGTATGCCCTTCTTCTTTATATGCTACTGCCCGCCGTTTATAGTCTATGCTATACATGTTTTTCTTATCGGCTTTTCTTTTCAATAACTTAAATTGATTTACTATATCTCTCCCCCCGTCACCTGGTAAATAAATTTTCTTCTTCCACCAACAGGCGGCATTCGGTATTGGCGGCGGCTTTGAGGTCTTGTTCTCGGGTGAGCCAGTGGAGGGTAGGCATTTAAATAATCTCTTTTTCAAGATTGGCAGTCGTTTTGTTCCATAGCCGAGGCATAAATTATGGTTGTCTCCCTTTTATTTTAAAATTACTTTCAAAAGATTTCTTGAGTATCTTTTGAAAATCGGTCTTTATATCATTAAAGCTCTCTTTTTTAGTGCTTTCAACAACAGCATTTATTTTTGATCTGTTGGCATACAATTGCTGTTTTGTGAAAGTACCTCTGTGATTTCTGCAAGTAGCCATGTTATCGGTACTGTCAAAATCTTTCCCGTGACAAACGGGACAATTCAATTCCATGGTTCGATTATAATTACTTTCCATAAATTCCCCCAAATTCTTATAATTAATCTGCATACTAGGTTTCATCCATCTGATAATCTGTGATAATATTATTAATATCAGGTTTCATATTGAAACCATCATCACCGATTCTCAGGACACGATTGAATAAATATTTGCTAAAGCTAGATTGTGGCAACTCTTTTATTCTACTAAATGTCTTGACATTCCATTTTTCTATCAAAGCTTTTTCTCCGTATTTTTGACAATTTGTTATAACTGCTTTAGCAGCGTTTTGAGCCGGAGGATGTTTCTCACGATGAAAACGTACTGCACTGGTAACACCGCTCCAGATAATTCCGTATATTTGACCAGCAGAAAAATTATTTAATAGTTCTTCAAACTCGTCGATGAGGCCGGTCGCGTTGTCCAGGGCCTGCGCGATGAAGCCTTCGCTGACCTCTATCCCGTCAAACTCAAGTTCCACCTTATCCCGCAGGCAGGAACGGAAGGCCGCGCTTACCTGCAGGCGCGCCTCGGGAAACACGCCGCCGGGCAGATGCGTCTCGCCGCGGTCATACTCCCCGGGCACGCGGATGCGCAGGTTGAAAAGCGGGGGCTTGATCTTGTAGCCCTCCGCGGCCAGGTAATACAGCAGCTCCAGGCCCGCGCTCAAACCCTCCTCAATTATCTTGGGCGAAGTCGCGATGTTATGGACTTCCGCCTTGCTTGCTACGCCGTGTATGTCCAACTCCGGCTGGTGAACGGCTTTGAGGTTGTAGGGTTTCTTCGCGTCCGGCAGCAACGCCGGCGTAAACTTAACGTTATCTTGTGAATAATGCCTTTTGAGCGTGAAATCCAGCGCCATAGAGCCTCCTTTCGTATGGTAAGTGGAAGGAAGCATAGACCGGACAGCTTACCCTCTCAACCACCAGTGGGGAATGAACCGCGGGACCTCTAGTGAATGGAACCCCTGAGGGCTTTAGACCGTTTCTTAGGATGCAAGACAGTTCCGCCAAAGATTCGCTAACAACCGGTTAAAAACAACAAAAAACGGGGATTGCATTAAGAAAGCCCCGTTTTTGGGGAGACTTGTATCGGACTAACCTCTGGTGCACGTCCAATGATCATAGGCGATTCTGCTTCCCGGTAATTTCGTCTATATGGACTTTCCATACCCCGGTTTGGGCAAGCTGCCGGGCCAGGACCTTATCAAAGTCAGCCATAGCTTTCGGGGTATACCGCAGACCGAGGAGCCGCAGCGCATGGGTTTTTTCATCATCCCCCGGCACTGCTTCCACCCTGCCAAAGACCACTGCGGAGGCATATTCCATGGTAAACCGGCCTTCCGGTACACGGGCCTCCCCTACACAACAAAGGCATACTCGATTCCGGGATCGTACATTGTCGATCTTCCGGCCTTCCTGGGCGCTGTGGAAATACAGCCATTCCCCTTCCCGTACAATGGAAAGAGGAATGCAGTAAGGGGTCCCATCTTCATTGACCGTTGCCAGAACCGCATAGACACACCGGTCAATCACCGCTTCTGCAAAATCTCTGGGCATTTCCCGATCTTTTCTGCGCATAGTAAGACTCCTGGGGGTTTCTAACCTGAGTGCGAGCCGGTTCCCATGCAGCAAGGTGAGGGAGGCTTATCCATTGCAGATGCTTCATGCAGCGCCGCGCATCGAACCCCTGGTTTAGGATACTTTTTTAGTATACTCGTTCGTTCTCAGAAAAGACCAGTATCACCAGGCATTGGTAAGGGGCTCCACAATCCCGCTGGAACTTCCGGTATGCTGAAAAAATCACCGCTTATTATTCCCTGAAACCCACTGCTCCATCCTCCCTAGTATTTCGCGCTGGGCGGCCAAAGGTCATATAGCTTCTTCGATGAGGCGGCAGAGATTTTGGAAGTTCCCACGGCGCGGTTCCCGGGGGCGGGGCAGAGATAGGTCGAAGCAGCCGTCGATGCCCCCCTCTTTCATGCGTATCACCCGGTGGGCAAGGTAGACCGCTTCCTCAATGTCGCGGGTTACCAGGATTACCGTAACCTGCAGGGACTTCCACCATGCATCCAGATCCCGCCGAAGCCGCGCAGGGGTAAACCCGTCCAACGCGCCAAAGGGTTCATCCCGCAGCAGTATCTCTGGGTTCCTGCACAACCCCCGTGCCAGGGCCGCCCGCTGGACCATGCCGCGGAAAAGTCTGCGGGGATAGGCCCTTTTCCAGCCCCCAATCCGACAAGCCCCAGCAGACGGTCGATTTCCGCTTCCCTTTGGGGAGCCGCCGTGGGAGGAAAGGCCAGGCGCAGGTTTTCTTCTACCGTGAGCCAGGGCAAAAGCCGGGGGTACTGAAACATAAGCCAAAGCGGGAACGGCTGGGGCGCTGGACAGGACTGCTTAAATCAATTTTTCCTGAATCCGCTGTCTCAAGACCGGCCGCAAGGCGCAGGAAGGTCCTCTTCCCGCAGCCGCTGGGCCCCAGGATGAGGGTAAAACGTCCCCCAGGCGTCACGAGGTCAATGCCGCGGACCCCCTGTACCGCTTTATCCCGGTTCCGAAAGGTGCGGCTTAGACCCGTATGGATACTGTACCGGGAGGGGCGGGTTCAGCCGTCCGCCCCCCAATTCCTGTCCTCTAGGTCCATGGAAAGGGCTCTTGCCAGGGCCTGGAGCAGCGCGTCGCTTATCAGATAGCCCAGTCCCGCAGCGGAGGCGAAGCGTTCCGCTCCTCAAAGCGCCCGCCAAGCGTAACCGAATCCCAGCCTGAATCCGGTAACTATCTGGGGCAGGGCTGCAGGAACAAGAATCCAGCCCAGACCGCGGAAAAAGCCCAGTTCCCATGAACGGGACAACTCAAGCCGGCGTCTGTCCATGGAATCAAAACCGCCCAGAACAATAAGGAAAACCGGAAAAAAGGCGGTCAGAACCAACCCCTCATCAATTCGTGAAAATCCGCGTCATTCGGGGATCCATGCTCCATTATTTTGACCTGGGTTTCCGGTTCAGAGAACTGGGTCTCCGCGCAAGAAACCTGGGTTTCCGGTTCAGAGAGCTGGGTCTCCGCGTAAGAAACCTGGGTTTCCGGTTCAGAGAGCTGGGTCTCCGCGCAAGAAACCTGGGTTTCCGGTTTAGAGAGCTGGGTCTCTCGGTTCAAGCCTTGGGTCATGGGAGGGGCGGGTTCAGCCCCATCATGGGTAATACCGCGGTTTTGCGCCATAGAAATCCTTCAATGGACTGAATGGACAAAAGCCGGTATACTATTAAGTAGGTTCAAAGGCTCACCTTTTGAACGTCCCCCAATGCAAAAATGCAAAGAAGGAGTGCAGTATGAAGAAAGGACTTATCGCCCTATTGCTTCTGCGGATCGCCGCAGCGGCGTATAGCCAAACAGGGTTTCCGGATTTTTCTTTTACGATACCGGATATGGAGCGGGCTATGGTGCTGTCGGATATGGCCTTAATGAAGCTGGATAAGCGGATCCCCATGCGCTTCGGCAACGCCCTGGACGGGAAGCCCATACCAGGGGCTTCCGTGGAAATTCCGGGGATCGGCAGTTTTGTTACGGATACCCGGGGGATCATCTCCTTCCCGGAACAGGAGGACGGCAGTTTCACCTTGCTCTTTACCAAACCAGGGTTTATCCCTACCTCCATCCTCTTTAAGATCCAGCTTTCCACGGTGATTAACAACTGGTACTCCATTTCCCCGGAATTGCCGGGAGATTTCCGGTTCGTCCTGGATTGGGGGGAGCGGCCTGCGGATTTGGACCTCCACTGGGAAAAACAGGGAGGTTATCATATTTCATACCGGAATATGCGCAGCCCCGCGGACGGGAGCGCGAAACTGGATCGGGATGACACGAGCGGGTATGGCCCTGAAACCATCACCGTAACCCGGGCGGAAGGGAACGGGGTGTACCACCTCTACGTGATCGACTATACCAGCGGGGGCAACAGCAGCTCCACTGCCTTGTCCCGTTCAGGGGCCGCCATCCGGGTATACAGCCAGAACCGGCTTTTAGAGACCTTTACGGTTCCATCTTCAGGGAACGGGTACCGGTGGAATGTGTGCGACCTGGTGCAGAACCGGATCGTACCGGTGGGTACGATTGGCCGCTGAGAACAGGGGTGTTTTTATGCGGAAGGCGTTAGCTTTAGCCCTGGCAGGGCTGCTCCTGAGCGCCCGGGCATGGGCTAAGGATATGCTGGCTATCCTTCCCTTTACCGGCGGAACCGGAGAGGACGGGGAAACCATAGCGGAACTGTTCTCTTTTGAAGATGAACTGACCGCGGTGTTTACCCCGGCGCCCCGGACCAGCATAAATCTCGCGATACGGAATGAACAGCGTTTATTGAGCGGCCAGGAAGAC
>JAISOX010000053.1 GCA_031275325.1 Treponema sp. | reverse complement strand
CTGGTTTTCGGGCTGGCCTTTGCCGGGTGCGATACTGCAAGTGAAGTTTCGCAGTCTATAAAGTGCGGTATCCAGTACCAGCACATACAAACCTAAGAGGCAACTGTTAATGAAGCGGTCCCGCGGCCAGTTGGCCGCGGGGGAAAAAGCCGCTTTAACCCGCCTCTGAGCGCGGTAAAACAGCTGTCCGGCATCCTGGCCGGACACAAAGGAGGATAGTATGACGGGCTTTACTCGATTTTCTAAGGCTGTCATCCAAGGAACGGCAATCGGTCTCTTGGTCTTGGGTATTATGGGGTTTCTAGGGTCTTGTTCCGGCTCAAAGCGCACTGCCGGATGCAGCTGCAGTACCGGTGGCTGCAGCTCCAGTAACTAAAACTGTCCCGCGGTCTATTGGCCGCAGGGCAGGAGAGAACACGCTGTAGGCCCTATTACGAGGGTGTGAGCGGAAGGATATGGGTTCGGCGCAGCGGCCGGCGTGCCGGACATATCAACTTTTGGTATATGTGAAAAATTTGAAAGGAGTATTAAAGATGAAAATTGTTTTTGGTTTTATGCTGGTCCTCATGTTTGGTTTCTTTGTTTCATGTTCTTCGGTTCCAAAACCTCAAAAAGGCGATATTGTTGAGGGCAAAATTGTCCGTATTGTAGATGGGTATACCATGAAGCTGGAGAAAAAATCAGCGGGTCAAAAATTCGGTGAATGGCTTTTCGGGACCTATGGTGATAAAACCGATTATAAATGGGTTAGAGACAAAAAGGGTAAAATATGTTTTGTCCAAGTCGCCAACGAAGGAAGAAGGGATCAACAAAAATTCTTTCTTGATGATGATGAAGCCCAAATTTTTAATTATAATCCCAAGATTGGCGATAGAGTCACCTATGAAATCTTATATTTTACAGAGGTAGATCGTCTAATAAATAATGTGGCTATGGTTGGTTTTGACTTTTGGAAAAAAATGACTCCTCCAGGCGGCTGGGAATAGCAAAGAACAGAGAGGGGATCCTGCAGGCCGGATACCATCCAGCCGGGGCTCCCCTCCCTGTTCAGGGGTCAGCCAAAACCCGGCTCCTCATCAATGTATCCTGTCCAAGGTACCCCCGTACTTGCCATAGATCCCTCCCCTTGCTATACTTTATACCATCGTGATCCATAAGGGACCCCAAAGGCCCTGATGGAAGCCCGCCGGACTTTCACCCGCAGCAAGCCCGGTTATTAACTATTTCAGGGTAATGCGCCCTTCAATAGATATAAAGCGCGTGGGGAGGTTAGAATGTACAGTGTGGGGATAGCATATTTGCTTTGGCTCGTATCAGGGTGCGGAGCCTTAGGGTTCCACCGGTTTTATTTGGGGAAAATCCCTACCGGTATTCTCTGGATGTGTACCGGCGGGCTGGGAATGATCGGCGCGGTTTACGATTTTTTTACCCTCCCTGGGCAGGTTCGGGAGGCGAATATTCGGAACGCCCTCTTTAACCACCCCAGGTACCGCCATGGCTCACCTCTCTGGCGGTATGTTAATGACGGGGACGCCCGGGTGGTTAAGGAAAAAGAAACGGTTGAACGGGTCATCCTGAAACTAGCTAAAGAGAATAAGGGTATCCTGACTGCCAGTGAAGTGGCCTTGGGGGCTAACATTTCCATGGATGAGGCGAAGAAAAATCTGGATACCCTGGTTTCCAAAGGATTCGCGGAAATTCGGGTGCGTAAATCCGGTACGTTGGTGTATACCCTCCCGGAATTGATGGATACTGATTCCCCCTTGGAAGACTTTTAAGTAAGCCCTGGCCTGAGCGCATTCCTCCAGTGTACCGGGGCCTCCTTTTTGGAGGCGCTTTTATTACGGGGAGGGCGCTTGAGGCGGCCAGTCTCCTACAAAGCGGATCTCCGGTTCAAGGTGTATCCCCAAGGCAGCCTGAACCTGTTCGGTGATGTGCAGGACCAAAGCGCGGATATCCTTGGCACGGGCATTCCCCGTATTGATGATGATATTGCCGTGCCAAGGAGCCACCGCAGCCCCGCCTATCTGCAGGCCCCGTAAACCCAATGCATCCAGGATCTTTCCCGTAGGCTTTCCAAAATGCCGGTTGTTCTTAAAGGCCGACCCTGCCGAGGGGAACCGGTAGTGGCCCTTGCGTTCCCGATCCAGATGGTACTGTTCCATTTCCTGCCGTATGGCGGTCTCTGGCCGGTGCATTGTTCTCAGCCTGACGGAAAGGATGAGCCTATCCTGGGTCTGGAAGGGACTCCGCTTATAGCCGTAGTCTTCCGCTCTATAGGGTACCCAGCACGGCTGAAAATCTGCATCCAAACATTCCGCGCTCGCCACCACATCGGAAAGGGATTTTTCATAACACCGGGCGTTCATCCATAGCGCGCCCCCAAAGGATCCAGGCATACCCGCGAGAAATTCAAGCCCTCCCCGCTCATGCGCGGCCAGGGTATCCAAGGCCGCATCGATCCCCATGCCTGAACGGATGATTACCTCCTCCCCAGTAAGGGACAGCCCGGACCATCCGCCGGTATCCAGGACAATACCCCGAATACCCTGATCTGAAACCACGATATTCGCCCCGCCCCCCAGCACAAAAACCGGGATGCCCTCAGCCTGCGCATGACGGAGTAAGCAGGCCCCATACTCCGGGAAACACCCTGCCTGGGGCCGTATCCACAGATCCGCAGGGCCGCCGACCTTAAAGGTGGTATGCAAGGCTAAAGGCTCATCATACCGGAGTTCCCCGGTAAATCCCCGCTCTATATTGATTTTTTCTATGAATTTCCGTACACTAATCATATTTATTAGTAGTATAGCAGGATATACGAGCCGCGCAAACAGTAACGGAGGTTTCATGGCGCTTACCTTATTCAACACCTTAGGGCGAACCTTACAGCCCTTTGAACCCCTCAAACCTGGAAAGGTCGGTTTTTACGGGTGCGGCCCTACGGTATACAATTACGCCCATATCGGGAACCTCCGGGCCTATGTGCTCCATGATATCCTGGTAAGGACCCTGCATCGGGCAGGATTTGAAGTAACCCATGTGATGAACATCACCGATGTGGGCCATCTTTCCGGGGATAACGACGAGGGAGATGACAAAATGCTCAAAAGCGCGGAAGCACGGGGGAAAACCGTCTGGGAAGTGGCGGATATGTATACCCAGCGCTTTTTCCAGGATACGGAACGGCTCAATATCCAAAAACCCAGGGTGATCTGTAAAGCCACCGAGCATATAGCCGACATGATTGCCCTTATCAAACGGATTGAGGAGCGGGGGTTCACCTATCTTGCCGCAGGGAATCTCTATTTCGATATCACTAAGTTTTCTTCCTACGGGGAACTGGGCCGGCTGCGGCTGGAAGACCAGAAGGCCGGGGCCCGAATCGGCGTGGACAAGAACAAGCGCAACCCCCAGGATTTTGTGCTCTGGTTCACCAAAAGTAAATTTGAAAATCAGGCCATGGTATGGGACAGCCCCTGGGGACGGGGCTATCCAGGTTGGCATATTGAATGTTCCGCCATGAGCATCAAATACCTGGGGGAGACCTTTGATATTCATGCCGGCGGCATTGACCATGTACCTATCCATCATACCAATGAAATTGCCCAAAGCGAAGCTGCCACCGGTAAACACCCTTGGGTACGGTACTGGGTACATAACGAATTCTTGGTTCTGGATAAGGGGAAGATGTCCAAATCTACCGGAGGTTTCCTGACCCTTCAAACCTTGATGGATGCCGGGTATGATCCCTTAGATTACCGGTATTTTCTTTTGGGCGCTCATTACCGGAGCCAGGTCCAGTTTTCCTATGAAGCCTTGACCGGCGCCCGGAATGCCCGGAAATCGCTGATGGATCGGATCCGGGAGCGGGTGAAGGCTCTGGGGAGGGGCTTTCTTGAGTTACGAAACAAGCCCCTGCCTCGCTCGTTTACTGAAGGCAAGGCTGGGACTTATCTGGCGGCCTTCAATGCCGCGCTGGATGATGACCTGGCAACCCCCCGGGGTTTGGCCGAACTGTGGGGGATCCTCCGGGATCCTGCCGTATCTGCTCAGGATGCCCTCCTGGGAGCCTGCGCTATGGATGAAATCTTGGGGCTTAACCTGGCGGAAGGCGCGGAAACCCTGGTTCCAGTAGAAAGCCCTGCATTGCGGGATTCCATTGAAGCCCTGATTACCGAACGGGCCGCGGCAAAGAAGGCCCGGGATTTTGCCAGGGCTGACCATATCCGGCAAACCCTCAAAGAACAAGGTATTATTCTGGAAGACAGGCCCACTGAAACGGTATGGCGTCGTGGGTAGAGCCGGCGCTCCCCGGGTCTTACAGGAAGATTCCCCCGCGGGTGTAACGATTAAGGATAAATCTTGTTTTTAGCTATGGATGATAAGATGCCTATGACGGAATTCCGTAAGCTCTATGAGACGGTATTCCCCATACTATTCAAGGTTGCTTATCGTATTGCTACTAGTGAAGAAGCAGCAGAGGATTTGTGCCAGGAGGCTTTTTTCCGGCTGTATGAAAAAAACATGGTTTTTCCCAATTCTGAAGAGGCCAAGTACTGGCTTATCCGGGTGGTTAAAAATGCCGCGCTCAATTATGCTAAACGTAAAGATAGGGAACGGAAGGCATACCAAAAGGCGTTCCGTGAGGATATCCGGCTTGAAAAGACGGGAGAGCAGGTACTGATTAACCAGGAAACCCAGCGGGAAGTGCAGGAAGCCCTGGAAAAATTACCGGAAAATTTGCGTATCGTGTTAATATTAAAAGAATACGGTGAGCTGAATTATAAAGAAATTGGACGTGCCTTGGGCATCAGCGAGGGAAATGTAAAAGTTCGGGTATTTAGAGCCCGGGAACGCTTAGCCGGGCTTTTATCGAAGGATGGTTCACATGTGTCCTGATTATCACATTCTTTCCGTATACTTTGACCAGGAGCTTCCTTCTCCATGGAAAGAAAAAATGGAGTTGCACCTCATATCGTGTCCGGTATGTAAGGCCCGGCTTGAACGGTTCAGGGGGTGTTCAGAAGCCCTGAGGGATCCTTATGCAGGAGGGATCACGCCTAAAATTCCAGCCATGGAAGCTGCAAAGGATCGGGTGTGGCAGCGTATGGTTCGTCTGGAAACTGAAAAATGGGGCTGGAGACAGCGCCCTAGCCTCTGGCAGCGGAGCCTTTCGATTCCCCTGCCTCTGGCAACTGCAGCCGCGGTATTGCTCATCATGGCTTTTGCTTTCATCTTAACCAGACTGCCTATGGGGATTTCGCCGCCTCAGCAGGATACCATGGCAGCCAGTGAGACGGTGGATATGCAGGGTATTATACCTGTATCGGATATGAACGAGGTGCTGCAATACCTGGAAAATCAGGACATGACCGATATCGTGATCATACGGCTTCCCGAGACCCGGAGTTTCTCTAGTTCCGGGGAACCCACCATTCTGCGGGCTGCGGATTATACGAGGAGAAACAGAAGTCCATGAGATCCTACGCGCTCTTACGGCGGGTAACCCTCTTCGGAAGCCTGTTGTTTCTTGCTGCCCGGGGACCAGCTCAGGAACCTTCTCTCGAAGAACTGCTGCCAGCGCTCAAAGAGCGGGCAGTGGTCTTAGATATCATTGCCCGGGTAGTGGAAAAAACCCAACAGGAAGTCTGGCATTCTTTTAATTCAAAAGTTACGATTCCTGGAAAGCCCGTAAGTTTGAAGCTGGTGGGTACTAATATTCTTGTGGTAGTGCAATTTACCCCCTATCTCCGGCGTGACGGCAACAACCTCTTGGTAGCTCAAGGCCAGATATGGATAGATATCCCCAACCAGGGAATCCACTATCAGACCACGATACAGTCGATACCCCTGGAATTCGGGGAGCAGATCTATTTTTTCCCCCTGGGTTCGGTTAATGCCCAAGATGAGGCTCATATAGAAATCCAATTGGTATTACATCCCTATTCAGAAAATGCAAAAGAACTGGAGGATCCTAAGGAAGCCCCCCTATCCGAAGAGGTGTCCCCGGATACGGTTCCTTCAGCTTCACCGGAGGGAGTTCCGGTAAAACCAGGAGGTCCTGAAAACAGCCCATGAAACGTCCTATGGAAGGGCCTGTGGGCAAGCGGATCTGGTACGGGTTCTTTTTTCCCTGGTTCTGTTTGTGTTTATATGCCTGTAAAGAAGATGCGCCGTTCATTCTTTCGATTGATCCCCGGATCGGCATGAGCGGGGATATCCTCACCATTGAAGGGACCGGCTTTGGCGATGAACAGCATGAATCGTACATCACCATCTCAGGCATACCCCCTACTAGTTCCTCATACCTTACGTGGCAGGATGATCGCATTACCGTGAAAATACCGGCATTGGGAGGATTCGGACTGGTATATGTGCATAGGGATGGTAAGAAAAGTAACCCCCAGCTCTTTTCCAATCGGGCAGCCATGCCGGATCTGGTACAGAACCAGGTTGTCGGGCTGGCGCCTCAAATCAGTTCGATAAAACCGGAAGCCGGTTCCATTGGCGCCCTCATAAGCATACAGGGAAGCGGTTTCGGCGCTTCCCGGGAAAAAAGCGGGGTGTTTTTCCCGTGGAATGCTGAACCATCCCCTACCGCGCCTGAGGCAGCTCAAGAGCCGGAAATGGTCGAGGTTTTTGAAATGGAATTCGGTTATGAGCTCTGGAGTGAACGGGAAATTCGCCTGCGGATTCCCGACGGGGCGGTAAGCGGGAATATCCTGGTTCAGACCCCCTGGGGAAGTTCCAAGCCGGTCTTGTTTACGATTACCGGCAGGCCGGGAACTAAAACCTTCAAAGAAAAACGCAGCTACACCATTGCCTATACCGTGGATATCCAGGTACAAGAGGCAGAAGCCCCGAATACCCTGTACCTCTGGATCCCCCATCCGGTTAGTTCCGCTTCCCAGCGGAATGTTACCCTCTTATCCCGGAACAGGGAGCCTTTTGCAGAACATTACCAGGGGACTACCCTGTTTCAATTAACCGATCTAGCCGCGCATACCAGCGTCCGGATGAGCCTGTCATATCTGGTGGATGTGTATACCTTGGAGACTGCCTTGAAGAGCCAGTCCATTCGGCAAACCGGCGATTCTCCGATTCCTACGGTATATACCCTTCCTTCCACGCTGATACCTTCGGATAATCCTGACATAGCCGCACGAGCGAATGCCATTACCGGTAACGAGCGGAATCCCTACGAAAAAGCCCGGAAAGTATACGAATGGCTTATATATGAAGGAGGTATCCAGGGGACGCCGCTGCATAACAGCGCGCTGGACGGGCTGATGCAAAAACAAACGGACGCCTATTCCGGGGCGCTCCTCTTTTGCGCCTTGGCCAGAGCAGCGGCCATACCAGCCATTCCTGTGGCAGGGGTGCTCATAAACCGCGCCCGCCTGTCCAGCCCTCATTACTGGGCGGAATTCTGGATTGAAGGATTCGGCTGGATACCGGTGGATCCGTGCCTGGGTGCAGGGATTGCTCCAGAGGATTTCAATCTGCATCAAGAACCGGGAGGTTATTATTTCGGTAATCTGGATAACCAGCGGATCGCCTTTTCCCGTGGACAGGAGGTTCTTTCTCAGATGGACCCCCGGGGCAGGATCACGGTGCGCAGCCGGGATTATGCGCTACAAAATCTCTGGGAAGAAGCGATAGGGGGCATAGCGTCTTATTCTTCCCTCTGGAGTGACATTACCATTACCGGTATGTACGTCCAATAGGCTTGTCCGGCAATTTCAGGGGTGAAACAAGTCTAATAGCTGCCTGCTGCCTAACGTGCGTTCGACAGCGAGAAAAAGTCCGTCAGACTTGAGTCCGGCGGTCGCGGACTTGACCCCAGCGGCTGTGGACTTAACTCCGGCGGTCGCGGACTTGAGTCCGGCAGTAGCGGACTTGAGTCCGGCGGTCGCGGACTTGACTCCGGCGGTCGCGGACTTAACTCCGGCGGTCGCGGACTTGAGTCCGGGACTTCCAGAGTACACTCCGCGAATGACGCGAATTAACGCTCATGTATCTGAATAATTCGTGGAAATGCGTTCATTCACGGGCCTAAAGAAAAATGAGATTGCATCGAACTCAGGTCAAAAAAGTTCCTCCGGGCAGGTTGCAGGACCGATCCTCATTCCGCTCGCACGGTCCTTCCGGCATAGGGTTTCAGTTTCAGCTAAGGAGTGTAGTATGATTACGGTTATTTCAGTGGGCGGTTCCATTGTAGCCCCCGATACGGTGGATGAACCTTTTTTGAAGGATTTTATCTCCCTCATCACCATGCTTTTAGAAGAGGAGTCCCAGCGCCGGTTTATTTTAGTAGCCGGCGGCGGCGGACCTGCCCGGGTATGGCAGCATGCCTACCAGACTATATCTGGGACCGCAGTTTCTCACGAGCAGGCCGATTGGATTGGCATCATGGCGACCCGGCTCAATGCAGAACTTATTCGGGGAATACTGGGGCCCTGGTGTACCCAAGCAGTGGTAACGGATCCAACCCAGGCGGTATTTGAGGGCCGGGTACTGGTAGCCGCAGGATGGAAACCAGGATTTTCTTCTGATTATGATGCGGTCCTCCTGGCAGAACGGTTTAAGGCTGATAAGGTGATCAATTTATCTAATATTGAACAGGTCTATACCGATGATCCCCGCGCCAACACCCAGGCAAAACCCATAGACGCCATAAGCTGGGCGGAATTTCGCGGCCTGGTGGGCGATGAATGGGCGCCGGGGAAGCATATTCCCTTCGACCCTGTTGCAAGCCGGTATGCGGCACACCTGAACCTCCCGGTGATCTGCGCTGCCGGGCGTAATTTGGAAAACTTAAAAAAAATACTTCATGGGGAATCCTTTATCGGTACTACCATAGGCCCCCTATGATCGTTCAGAAATGGCGATGGCCAGTTCGACCTCAGATAGGCTGACTCCTAGCCGTGTGGCAATCAGACTAGCTGAAAGACCAGCCTTGGATAATTCCGCCACCTGTTCTGCGAAAGGAGGGGGTTTCGGCGTTATTTCCCGCTGGGCTCGCACAATACGGGGACCTACGGGTTCCCGTTTTAGGGGGATGGGCGCAGTATCAGCGGGAGCGGTAAAGCCCACCGCCGCGCTGGATGCAACAGGGATATCTTTTTCTGCAGCCTCTGGTTCTTCGGGATTCCCCTTCGTGCCGGTTTTAGCGGAAGAGCCGGAAAAAAGATCATAGGCCTTGGGAAAAGGCTGGATAACCGCAGAAAAAGGATTGGTCAAGCGGTGCTTTCTGCCTAATTCAGCATAGACTTCTTCCTGGCATTGCCGCCGGTCCGCTTCCCGGAGGTGGACGCTAATACGCTTATCTACCTCCTCTAAAGTAGCCCGGAGGGTTTTTATCCGCTCTTCCACCAAAAGCGCATCCTTATCAGTGGCCGCATCAATTTCGGCAATCAGTTTATACACCTCTTCCCGGAATTCGGCTAAAATCCGTTCGGATCCAGTGCGGCGCCTCAGATACGCTCGGCAGTATATAAAGAAACAAACACATGCTATAAGCGTTGATACAGAAAGAACCATAGCTATATTCATACAACTCCCATGCCTCCAGAATAAGGGAGGCCTACCCATTTATATCAATGTTTTTTCCTAGAGTCGGATCTCGTATGATGGAAACTGGATCGGCAATGCTGTCCTTTTCCGTATTTCCTCCCGCCTCCTCGCGGCCTGTCCCTTCCTCTTCCGGTTGTTTTCGGGGATTGCGATCCCGCACCCCTTCAGACCCTTCTCCCATATTCTGGGGTTCATTTACCGATTGGATTTGGGCTTCCACCTTTTTCTGGACTTGAATACCCTGCAAGGCTTGTTGAATAGCAAGACCCTCTTTTTGGGACGCCTGAATTTTACCTACCTTCTCCACTTGCGTGAACAAGGTCTGGATATCAATTGGTTGTATAGCCATCAGGACCTCGCTTTGCCTCTTCATCCGGTTCTTCATATTTAGTCACCCGTATCAACTCATTTTCCAGAATAAAGGTAGTCGCCCGGTATTCATTTTTTACGGTTTCGACCACATCCCGGATTATGATCTTAACTCCTGGAAGTATTTTTTCTGATGCAGAGACCCGTCCCCGGACTTTTACCCCATTAATCAACTCTTGTATTTTATTGATATTCTCATCTATTTCCTTTATTTCAGCCAATAGGGTCCGGTGCCGTTCCATCACTTCCTGCATTTGGAGATCTTTATCTTCAGGAAGGGATTTACGTTGTTGTAAAATATTGTTAAGCGTCTGGAAGTCCAGTTTCAATTGCTCGATTTCTTTTTCCCGGGTTGCCTTATTCGCCATAAGGGTATCCAACTCTTTCTTACTTTTGGGGTCAATACCGACTTCACAGATGGTTTCCGTACCGCTGGCAGCGCTGCCGATGATCTTGGCATTAATCTCTTCAGTAGCCCGCAGATGGCCCCCGACGATGGTGGCCCGTTTACCCTTACAAACTATCCGCTTCAGCGCATCCACCCGGGAATTGATAATACCGTCAGACACAATCACCATATTCCCTGCTTCAATCACGGCATTCTCAATAAATCGTGCATAGACGGATTTCCCTGCCTTTACCGTACCGGTATTTCGACCGGTAATACCTTTCTGGACGACAATATCCCCTTCCGCTTCCAGATTCGCCATTTCAACGGACCCTTTAACTTCAATATTTCCCTGGGCTTTAACGGAAAAGCCGTCCTCCACATTACCGGTTACCACGACAGTACCTAAGAAAATAATATTCCCGGTTTTAAGATTCACATTACCCGGCACCGTGTATACCGGTTCCACATTGATCGTCCCCGATGCCAATATGACTTGACCATGGATATCTGAAATAATAGTGGCTCGATCTTCACCGACATGGACATTATTCCCCAGGGGAATCTCAATATCATTGCCCGGTTTAGCGGGGAGGTAGCCCCCTACCACGGTCCTACCCACGGTTCCCTCTCCGGGGGGAATTTTTCTGGCTAAGGGCTGGTCTTTGACCACATTTTGGATCGTATTAACATCCCTGAAATCGACCCTTCCATCAATTCCCTCATGGAGGGGGCCCCGCTTCTGAGTGGTCTTAAAAAGGTACTCTATGTATGCATCATGGCCGTTCTCTCCTGGAGTCCCCTCAGCTACTACCACAGGCACTCGATAGCTTGGACGGTCCAAAAAATCCCGTAAAAAATCTTCTTTAATGCCATATACCACCCGGTTATCCCGCAAAACATTGATAACCGTCTCAAAAGACAGATCGATCCCTCCAGGACCTGGAGGCATCAGCGTAATATAGGCCTTCATATCTTGATCGCTAATACTCACCGAAACCATACTATCGTTGGTGTATTTACGAGTGAAACTACCGACCCGTACATATACGCCCTTCGCCTCATTGACCACGATAGCAACCAAGTCTTCGTCAATATCTATCGCTCCCTTGGCAGCGAGGGCTCTCATCGCTTCTCCCTTAGTTACCCGTTTCCCTTCCATCACGGGAGCTACCACCTTGAGATTTGCCCCATCGTCATCCAGATGCACAAACACATCCCCGTCTTTACTCACCATCACCGGCGCGGCGGTTTCCGTATCGGCATCGGCTAAAACTGATGCCACCGTCGCATCTTGCTTAGTAACCAACCGTGGGTAGGCCCGAATTTTCCAGTCTTTTTTACCGACCCCTAAAAAACCGGAAAACCCTTTTTCGGTAATTTCATAATTAATCCGTTTAACCGGAAGGTTAAGCAAGGTAGCCGCTTCGGTAATCGCCGCTTCCAGGGTAGGGCCTTCGGTATCAACCGTACGTATGGCCCTATCCTGGGTCAAACGCTCCTTCATGATAGCTTGAAGCTGAACAAAATCAACCATTCTCTCTCCTCCCCCTCCTGTTGCTTCTTAAATTAGCGGGTCTTTTTCAAAACGCGCTTACGCAGGGAAACGTCATTTCCCATGAAACGGGCTCCCGAAAAAGCGGCCTCCCCTCTGCTTTTTCCCTTTTTTCCCTTTTTTCCCATACCGCTACGGGTAGGGTTTCAAAACCGCTCTATATAATACCTTTACGAATATTCGTGAGTTTTGACCTAAGCCGCAGTATCGCTTTGGTATGCAGTTGAGATACCCGGGATTCGGTTACTTCCAATACCTGGCCTATCTCTTTTAAAGTCAAATCCTCATAGTAATACAAAACTAAAATCTTCTTTTCCTTGTCCGGCAATTCATTGATATGCTCTACAATGACCCGGCGGATCTCATCTTTCTCGACAATCACATCAGGATTGAGACTGATAGGAGCCTCAATGCTATCCCCAATAGAAACTTTATCGTTTTCATCCCCTGAGAACCACACATCGTTGAGGGAAAGGATCGAAGTACCGGATATCTTCATCATGGTTTTAAGATATTCACCTTCGTCCATACCCAAGGACCCCGCAATCTCTTGATCCGTAGCGGTTCTGCCAAGCTGCGCTTCCAAGGTTCCTATGGCATCCTCCACTTCCCGGGTTTTCTGCCGTACCGACCGGGGGACCCAATCAATGGAACGGAGTTCATCAAAGATAGCCCCTCGGATGCGGGTTACCGCATAGGTTTTAAATTTAACCCCCTTATCAGGATCAAATTTATCAATAGCATCCAGGAGACCAAATGCCCCGTACCCTACTAGGTCATCAAACTCCACATTATGGGGCATACCAATCGCAACTTTACCGGCCACATACTTCACCAAAGGAGCATATTGTTTAATAAAATGTTCCCGAATCTTCAAATCCCGGTTTTGGTGGTATTCCACCCAAAGCTCATCTTCTCTTCTTTGTTCCAGGGGGACATTCCCCATAGCCTATCCCCTTATTCTTGTTTTAATATGGTCTGTATAGCGGACGCCATTTTTCTCGGATCCAGATTTTCTTTCATACTTGGCGCCCTGCTCGTACTCTTGGCTTTGCTTGACGTTACCTCAGGAATAACCTCATTGGTCGAGAAAAAAGGATCCCTTTCGGCCATCTCTTGAACACTATCCGTGGAACCGGGTACTGAAGGCACAAAGCCGGTAGGATCATCTACTCCCCCCCCTTTTTGTTGAGTATAGTCTTTTTTCTGCTCCTGATCCAGGGATCCTCCTCCAGCAGCGATAAAAGCATCACCCCTGCTGGCCAGGTCCTTCTGCTCCGGGGATATGGATACATCGAATAAATCAGCTCGTTCCTTATCTGTTTCATCTTCCACGGAAATATCTACCCGGGAACCAGGGGCGTCATAGGCTGCGGATGATGTATCCTCATCGGGGTTAAGCAGTTCCGGGAGAAAGGCGCCAATAAGCCGCTGGGAAATCTCCATGAAGACAAAAAAACATGCTCCAAAAATAAACGCCCGCAAAAGAACAATAAGAAAACTACCGCCGCTGATGATCCCCACGATAAAGGACAGTACAAAGCCCATCCCCCCGGCCATACCATTTACTTTTACCTTTTTTCCCCCAAGCACCTTGGTAATCCACCTTATCTATTGCAATTTATGGGGCCGCATCCCCTCATTCTACTAGGCCCGCCCAAAAAGCCGTCGAATCATAACGGCAAAGCCGTCGTTTTCGCTTCGAGACTCATGCTTTTCCATGCGTTCCGCGATATGCTGAATACAGAGCGAAGCCTTACACTTAGCGTCCAGCGCCATGAAGGGCTTCTGCCGCAGCACCGCCTGGGAAACCATAGCATCATCGTAGATAAACCCTAAATAATCAATCCGGATGTTTAGAAATTGACCGGCAATATGGGTCATCCGGTCCGCCACCTTCTTTGCCTCAGCCACACTTCTTACCCGGTTCACCACCAACTTAAGCCCCATAGTAAGGCTTTCATATTCGGTAGCGATTATCTTGGTGATGCCATAGGCATCGGTAATCGCGGTGGGCTCTGGAGTCGCGATGATCACCGCATCGTCTGCGGCAGCGATAAAATCGAGCACATTACTGGAAACCCCGGCGCTGGTATCAATAATAATAATATCCGCCTCAGAAAGAGAATCCAATTCATTGATGAAATACTGCCGCTCATCTTCGGTAAGGTTCGCGATCTTGGAAAGCCCTGAAGCCCCGGCCACAATGGAAATGCCGTAATCCGTTTCCCACAGGATTTCCTTCATGGTTTTTTGCTTACGCATCACATGGTACAGGTTAAACTTTGGAATCGTGTTGAGCATGACATTGACATTGGCAAGACCCAAATCCGCATCCATGACCACCACTTTCTTCCCCATCCGGGCATAGGCTAAGGCCATATTGACGGATATACTCGTTTTTCCCACCCCTCCCTTGCCGCTGGTAACGGTAATAATCCGGGTTCTTTTGACTTCCTGGGACTTTACCGGCTTGGGTTTCTCCTGGAAGTCGTTTTTTTTACGCATGATTTCCCGTAGTTTTTCAGCCTGATCTTCCATAACTATCTCCATTGAATTTGTTCGGATTCATCAACCGGGAAAAGTCGCTCAATTTTTGCCCTATTGACCTGGAAGCCCTCAAGATTGATAAGGAAACGAACCACCGTGGCCTTCTGTATATTACTGGGTACCTTCTGTCCGTCGGTAATATAGGAAACGGATTTTCCCATGTCCGAAAGCACACTGATCACATTACCCATCCGTATGGTTTCATCCAGTTTCGTGATGATCAACGACCGGTAATTGAACGGTTCAAACTGCCGGATGATTTCCTTGAGATCGCTGGATTTTGTGGTCGCTGCCACCGCAAGATACAGCTCCGCCTGAGTCCCGCAGGCATCCAGCATCTGCTTCATCTTCCCCAACTGGGCGGAATCCCGGGGACTCTTCCCAATGGTATCTACCAGGATGAGATCCACCCCTTCCGAGTATTGGGCGATAGTTTTCTTGAGATCATCATAATCTTCCACATAGGAAACGGGAAGAGCCATGATATTACCGTACTTTTCGATCTGTTCTTTCGCGCCGATCCTAAAGGCGTCAATGGTGATCATCCGCACCGAGAGAGGACGCCGGTCCGCATTCCCAATCCCAAAAATAGCAGCTAACTTGGCAATAGTCGTGGTCTTCCCCACGCCGGTAGGTCCCACCAAAACCATGATACGGGGCAGCCGCTGAAACTTCTCCTCTTTGTAGATGGAGATATTTTCACCAATCCACTGGATAACCTTGTCCTGCACCGCTTTATAATCATTGAGGGCATCCAGAGACAATTCCTTTTTAATCCGTTCCAAGATCATTTGGCTAAAACGGGGGGAAAAATCATTGTACTCCAGGACCTCTCCAATACGGCTCAGGGTAGGATGTTCTTCCGGGACTTGAGCAGCCGCGCCTGCATCGATCCGTTCCTTGAGGGTCTGTACCTCTTTCAAGACTACCTGCCAGCCGCTTTCTCCCTTACTCGCGGTATTCGCCGCATCCAGGACTTTGCGTTTTTCCTCTTCAAAATCCAGGGGCGATTTCCGGGCCGCTCCTGCTGGATCCGCCCCTGAGGAAGGACGGGAAATAACCGGCTCCGTACTGCCAAGGTTGATATTTTTTACCACGTTGTTTGAGGTAAACCCGCTGATTTCTACCCCATCCTTGGCGAATAACCCTAAAAATCCCCCCAAACGAATACTCTTATGGTTTAATATAGAAAACCGCTCCCCATACTTCATACGGATTTTATTGAGACATTCAGTATAGGTTAAGGCTTGTTCGGTAAAATATTCCATTTGTTCTGCTCACTCCTTAATGGTCCAACCGTATGACCCCTACCGATTCTAAGGTAACATCCGCTACGATCTCCGGCACTGAAAGGACCACCAAATCCGGGAGATCCCGGTCAGAGGAAGACTTAACCAAGTATCGGGCAGATTCTGAACAGACAATAACCGGGTACCACCCATGTTCTTGGACCGCCGCGACTGACCGGGTAAGGGCCTTTATCCAGGCATTTTGAACCGCCGGGTCCAGGGCTGACACGATCCCGGAACTGGTTTCCACTCGACTGTCGATGATCTTCTGTTCCAAAGCAGGATCCAAGGTGAGCACATGGAGCACCAGACGATCATCCGCATAACGATGGCATATCTGCCTGCCCAGGGCCTGCCGGGCCTTTTCCGTAAGGAACCGGGTATCCCGGGTTACTGGGGCAAAATCCGCTAAGGCTTCCAAAATGGTTACCATGTTACGGATGGAGACCTGTTCTTTGAGTAGTCCTTGGAGTACCTTTTGGATTTCACCGACATTCAATGCCTTCTGGCTCTGAGCCTCCTCTACCAGCGCGGGGTAATCCCTCCGCAGGGTATCAAGAATGGCCTGAGTTTCCTGACGGCCCAGTATTTCTGCAGCATGACGCCGGATGATCTCCGTTAAATGGGTCGCGATCATGGAAGGAGGATCCACCACGGTGTACCCAGCCCGTTCAGCGGCGTCCCGCTTATCATCGCTTATCCACAATGCGGGAAGGCCAAAAACCGGCTCCCGGGTTTTTTCGCCGGCTATCTCTTCCCGGATGTTCCCAGGATTCATACAAAGATAGTATCCCATCCGGATCTTACCCCGGCCTGTATCGACGCCTCGAATTTTGAAGCAATATTCCGAGGGTTCCAGTAGCATGTTATCAATGATCCGGATCTTGGGTATAACCAGTCCCAGCTCTAAACCGGCTTGTTTGCGAATCCCCTGGACCCGCTCTAACAGCTCAGCCCCTTTATCCTTATCAACTAAAGGGATGAGGCCGTAGCCCAATTCAAGGGATAAGGTGTCCAGAGGCACTACTGGAGAGAGTTCTCCGGTAGCGCCTCCCTGGAGTTTCTGGGGATCCGCAGTTTTGCTCATCATAGCATTAAAATTCGCGGTTCGCTGCTGGGCTTGTCCTAATTTAAAGGCGAAGAATCCTAACCCAACAGCCATAGGAATAAGCACATACCAGGGAAAACCCGGAAGCAGGGCGAACCCAAGAAGTACCAAGGCACCGATCCAATAAACCCGGGCATCCCGGGAAAACTGACTGGAAACATCCTCCCCAAAGGTACCGTTTGAAGCGGAACGGGTAACCGCGATACCCGTGGCAGTGGATATCAGGAGCGCAGGAAACTGGGAAAGCAGCCCGTCTCCCACAGAAAAGGCAATGTAGGTGCCTATGGCGGCGCTAATGGGTTCTCCATGGATGGCCGCGCCGATGATGATCCCTCCCAGGATATTGATGGCGGTTATGAAGATCCCTACCTTCACATTACCGGATACAAATTTACTGGAACCATCCATAGCGCCGTAAAAATCCACTTCCTTCTGCAGTTCCTGTTTCCGAATTCGGGACTCCTCCTCGGTAATTGCCCCGGAACTATAGAGGCCGTCAATGGCCATTTGCTTGCCCGGCAGGGCGTCCAGCGCGAAACGGGCCGCCACTTCGCAGATCCGCGTGGAACCCTTGGTGATGACCACCACCTGAACCGCAATGAGGGCGATGAAGATAATGAACCCCACCACTAGGCCATCGGTCCCGCCTGAACCAACCACAAAGGTAGAGAAAGCCCGGATCATCCGGCCGTCAAAGCGCGCGCCCTGGGTGAGGATGAGCCGGGTGGAAGAAATATTCAGCGCCAGACCGAAGACCGTAACGATCAAGAGAACCGTAGGAAAAACATTGAAATCCGTGGCCTTCTTGGTGTAAAGCACGATGAGGAGGACGGACAGGGAGAACACTAGATTCATAGCCATGAGGGTATCCAGTAAGATCGTGGGCAGGGGTACTATGAGCATGATCACCACTGCCACCACGCCGATGGCAATGACCAGATCCCGGGACTCCCCTATAAGCGTACCTGACTTGGATGTATTATTCGTATGCAGCCTATTGGCCATACTGTATCTAGCGCTCCTTTTCAATCAATCGTCATGTCCCTTCCTGCAGAAAGGGCGGAGAACCGGCTCATACACCCTGGGCTCGCCGGCGTTCTTCGTTAATTTTCATCACTTTACTCAATACCACCGCCACAATTTCCCAATAGGCTTCTGGTACCATATCCCCGACTTTGGTCTCCGCATAGAGGGCCCGGGCCAAGGGCTTGTTCTCCACCAGGGGTACCCCATGATCCTGGGCAATACGGCGGATCCTGAAGGCCATTTCATCTTCACCCTTAGCGGTAACTTGGGGAGCGGCCATATTGGTCCGATTATACTCCAAAGCAACCGCTACATGGGTAGGATTGGTGATAACCACATCCGCCTTAGGCACATTGATAGCCATATTCTGACTCAAAATCTCCCGCATACGGCTGCGGAGCCGGGACTTGATTAAAGGGTCTCCCTCATACATCTTGTGCTCTTCCTTGACTTCCTGTTTGGTCATCTTGAGGGATTCCCGGTACTGCCAACGCTGGAACATATAATCCGGAATAGAAAGCAGTAACAAGAGCAAAGCCGAGATGATGAGCATTCGTATGGCCAAGGAAGCCACCGTCTGTATCCCCAACCACAAACTCGCGGTTTGCAGATTTGCCAGCTCTGCTATCCGGGAACGGATAAGGAAAAAAGCAACTCCTCCGATAATTACCATTTTAATAGTGGACTTAAAAAAGTTAAATAGCCCTTCTACAGAAAAAAGGGTTTTCTGAAAATAACGCCCAACATGGGGGAGGATCTTGGAAAATTTGGGCGTCAAGGGTTTGGTGGTAAAGAGCAAACCGGTCTGTACCAGGTTTGAAAAGATGGCCGCGCCCAGGGCTATGGCCAGGATAGGGAGACTCAGCCGAATATAATAGAAAAACACCAAGCCTAAGATGCTCCTGTTTTGGGCAGGGTCCAAGGCGGTAACCCGGAGCAGAAAGAACCGAACCATTTCTACACAGGTCCGCAGCATGAAAGGCGCCAAAAAGAGAAGCCCCAGCGCCGGCAAGAGGAGCACCAGGGCGCTGATGAGTTCTTGACTTTTAGCAACCCTGCCTTCCTCTTCCCGGGTTCTACGGATCTTATATTCCGAAGGTTCCTCGGTCCGGCCTTCATCTTCCGCGGCAAACCATTGGAGATCCATGGCCGCGGCGATGCTCAACGCGGATTGGGCGTCATAAAACCGGTGGCAATTCCAGGCTGGAATTGGCGGCGTATTCATAGGGCCTCCCGAGATCTGCTGATTTGAAGCCCGATCCGGCTATAGAGGGTTTCCAGGCCCTGGAAACCTGCATCCACCACCCGGCTAAAGGCTTCTACCATGAAGGGCAAGGTGGCGAAGATGAGTACAAAGGCTACGGTGATGGATATAGGAAACCCTTCCGAAAGAATATTGATCTGCGGGGCAGCTTTGGAAATAAGCCCGGTGGAGAGGGTCGTCAAAAAAAGGGTCCCCAGAATAGGCATGGAAATGATAATGGCATCCAGGAACAACTGCGAGAGTCCTGAAAGGAGCATACCCATCACCGTTTCCCTGCCTTCTATGAGGTGGATGATACTGATGGATTGCAGCGAATGCCAAAACCCTTCGAGAAAGAGCGCCCTAAAGCCCCCCATAGAAAGGAAAACCAGCATGGCTACCAAATTGAGGTATTGGCCCATGAGCGGGTTTTCCACCTGAGCGAGGGGATCGAAGGTTTCTGAAGCCCCAAAGCCCATCTGAAGGGAGAAGAACTGCCCTGCAGTGGCGAAAGCTGAGAATATAAGGGTAAGAAAAAACCCCATGATGAGGCCGATAATTCCCTCTCCTATCACGAGAAGCAAAAAGCTCAGGCTATAGAGGCCTATATCCCCGTTTAACGCCACCGCCCCTAAGGTATGCTCCGCTGCAGGGAAGGCCGCATAAGCAGCGAAACCGGCTAAGGCAAGTTTTGCCACTTGGGGAATCGCAGAAGATGACAGGAGCGGGGCCGTTTCAATCATGGCCAAGGCCCTGACCGCGATCAGAATAAAAAACGGCCCCTGCATCAGCAGCTCTTCAATCATAATTTTTCCATCTTTTGCTGTTTGTTTTCACGCTTGTCTATATTCCACGCTGTTTCCTTACCGCGCCATATCCGGAATCATCCGAAATAACTGGATCGTATAATTCTCCAAAGAGGAAAACATCCATCCTCCCAAAAAGGCGAGGACCAGAAGAATCGCAATAATTTTAGGGACAAAGGTAAGGGTCTGTTCCTGGATGGAGGTAGTAGCCTGGAGTATGGCCACTACCAAGCCCACCGCCAGCGCGGAAAAAAGCAAGGGAGCCGCCAACAAGAGGACTTCCAGGATACCTCCGCGCAAGAGGGTCGTTATTTCGCCGATACTCATCCCTGCTTCCTATATAAAAGAACGGATCAGTTGATCCGTCAAGAGTCCCCACCCATCGACGAGAATGAACAGGATGAGCTTAAAAGGCATGGAAATCATCACCGGAGGCAGCATGATCATCCCCATGGACATGAGCGCGCTCGCCACCACCATATCGATCACAATAAAGGGGATAAAGAGGAGTATCCCTATTTTGAAGGCCACGGTTAATTCATTCAAGATAAAAGCCGGAATCAGCACATAGGTAGGTACATCCGCCAGGGTTTCCGGCCGTTCCAGTCCCCGCATCGCCATGAATAGTCGGATATTATCGGGATGATTCCGCATCTGATTGTACATAAAGAGCCGCAGCGGGCCTTCAGCGGCTCGATAGGCTTGCTCCACTGAAATGGCGCCCCCGGCTAAGGGCTGCACCGAGTCCTGGTAGATGGTTTCAAAGGTGGGCCACATGATGAAAATAGTTAAAAACAAGGATATTCCCAAGATTACCTGATTCGGAGGAACCTGTTGGAGTGATAAGGCCCGCTTGATAAAATCCAAGACTATAGAAATCCGCAGAAAGCTGGTCATCAGGATGATGATGCTGGGCGCCAGGGAAAGAACCGTAATAAGCAGGAGCACCTGGAGAGAAAAGGCAACTTCCTGCCCTGTTGCAGGGTTGCGGATCGAAAGATCAATGAAAGGAATCACCGGATTTGCAGGAGGAGCCGGGATGCCTGCGGTTCCAGAAGTCCCCATATCCGGGAACATTTGGGCATGGACCATAGGCACGCTCACCATCCCCAGGATACACAAGAGACCCAAACACCCCGCCCGCGCGATCTTACCCCCATACACCTAGAGCCCCCTCAACCGTTCCCGCCGTTTACGGACATTTTCTGCCTTGAGTTTAGTTTGAGGATCCGGCCCTGCTTCCCCTCCCAAACGGCGAAGGAGTTGTGAAAAATCAAGCAATTTACCTTCTCCTGGTTCGGCGTGCTTCCGGGACGCATTCAGGAGCATGGCGTCTATGGTTTCCCTATCGGTTATCTCGGCTATGAGGGAGACCCCGCCCTCACCAGCTCCCACAAGCCAGGCTTGAGAACCCAAAGACACCGCATGGAGAAAACGATTAGAACCGAGATGGGCCCCTGCTAATACCTTGAGATACGGATCTTTCTGGTCAGGAGGGCGGGAAATCCGTTTTAGAAAAACCACAACCCCATAAATCGCCCCCGCCGCCAGCGCAAGAACCAGGACCATCCGGAGGATCGCAAAAAAAGAACCCGCGCCTTGACTCGGAGGGATAGCTACTGCGGGGCCTGTTCCCAGGGGGATCGCCTGTTCCCCCGAAGGAATCGAACTTCCTTGGAGATCGGTCAATTCCACGGTTCCCGATAGGGTGTCCGAAGTTTGCGCGGGTAATTCGGTACTGCCGGTCCAGAAACTACCGGTAAGTACCATAATGACCATGATTATACGAAAGGATCCCAGTTTTTCCCCCTCCCCAATACGAACTGAACTACAAAAAACAATACTCCCCCCTGCCTGTTTGCAAGGTGCATACCGTACTCATCCTACTCACCCATCTCTCAAACAAACGCCTGAGATGAAAAAATGCGTTTCCTGGCTCATTGGCCTTAATGAGCCGCTCATTGGCTTTAGCAAGCCGCTCATTGGCTTTAATGAGCGGCCCACTGGCTTTAGCAAGCGGCCCATTCCCCCATCCCCAGGGCAGGCTTGATGAAACGAAGCGTCCAAGGTTCAAACCAGCTCAATCCTGCATACGTTCTGTAGGAGAAACAATTTCGGTAACCCGAACACCAAAATTCTCGTCAATAACTACCACTTCACCTTTAGCGATAAGTTTATGGTTCACTAAAATATCCACCGGTTCACCGGCCAGTTTATCCAACTCAATGATAGTCCCCTCGCCCATTCCCAGAATTTCCTTGATAAGTTTCTTAGTACGGCCCAATTCCACGGTCATTTCCATGAAAACATCCATGAGAAGACCGATATTTCCCTGCTCTTGAGGCGTTGAATGAGGCGTAAGACCAGGGAACTGTACTGATTGTACCTGCGCCTGCTGCCCTATCCCGCTATTACCTATACCTGACATACCCCCTCCTCTCCCCGACATCATGCTGTTCCTCGGAGGCGGTGAAGATCGAGCAGTCGGAATGTTATCCTTATCCAAAGAACGAGCAATACTTTCTGATACCTCAGAACCATATATTTCCCAGAACTGTTGCGCATTTCCGTCCCCTAGATCGAGCTGATAGAGCGCAGTGGAAAAATCACCCCGGGGTAACGCAACGACCGCTTTAGGCACATTGCTTGCCTCAGGAGAAACCGAGGCAATGGACTTATTACCGGTCTGTTTGGTCAGGGCCGTAATTTGGGTTCCCACTAAGGTGGACACCAGCTCTCCAATGACCGAAAGGGCCATAGCGTCCATCTGAATATCTTCTTCCTGGGTCATACGCGCGGCTATAGCCTTGGCCGTGGCCTCTCCCATAATAAACACATGTTCACCAGGAAAACCCGCATTAAAATCCGCTTTAATCGTGGTAACCATATCGGGAAGCTGTTCAAGCAACGCATCCTGATTGGTGAAGGATACCTCCGGCCCTCTGAGCGAAACTTCGGTGGTCGTGAGCTGTGAAAAATTAGCGCTCAAGCTATCCGCGGAGGAAACGAGAAAGTCCTGCAAAAGCTGCCGTTCGCGCTCGTTACCCCCTGCAACTGCTACAGAACTCTCTCCGGTTCCAGCCAATAATGCATCAAGTTCAGCTTGCGAAAGTGTACCGTCACTCATAGCGTCTCCTCCCCGTCAGATGCAATCTCTATAAAATCTTCTTGTTTCATTTCTGCGATTTTTTTGATAACCTGTACCGCCATTTTTTTTCCAATAATCCCTGGCCGGCAAAGGAATTTCTTTTTGTTGCCGATATTAAGGGAATAGGGATCTCCTATCTTCGTATTATATAAGCAGATCACATCCCCAGGCTGAAGAGCCAATACATCCCGAACCGATATCTGAATCGTCCCTATCTCAGCTACTACATTAACATCGACAGTTGTCAACTTTTCCTTGAGTATATTCAAATTTTCCGTGGTGGTTCCCCGGCGTACTGAGGAATACCAGAATTGAGCTGAAAGTTTACCAATTATCGGTTCAATGGTCAGGTAGGGTATACAGAAATTCATCATACCCTCTACCTCCCCTACTTTGGTCTCCAGAGTAACCAGGACCACCATTTCCGTAGGCGGTACGATTTGGGCAAACTGAGGGTTCGTGTCGATCTGACCGAGCCTGGGCCGCAGGTCTATTACCGTGGTCCAGGCCTCCCGCATATTGCCCAGGATACGGACGATAATCCCTTCCATGACCGAGGTTTCAATATCTGTAAGCTCGTGCTGGATTTTGGTACCCTCCCCGGTACCACCAAAGAGACGGTCAATAATGGAAAACGTTATGGCTGGATCAATTTCCAAAATGGCGTTCCCCTTTAAGGGATCCATATTGATGATCGCCAAAGTGGTGGGAGTCGGAATAGACCGGATAAATTCTTCATAGGTGAGCTGATCCACCGAGGCCACATGGACATGAACCATACTGCGCAGCGTTGCAGAAAGCGCGGTCGTGGTGAGCCGGGCAAAGGTCTCATGCATAATCGAGACGGTTCGAATCTGTTCTTTAGAGAATTTATCAGGCCGCTTAAAATCATAGATCTTTATTTTACGGATATCTGCCGCCGGCTTGAAGTCTTCAGTCTCGGTATCTCCGGCATTAATGGCGCTTAGTAACTGATCTATTTCATTTTGAGAAAGAACTTCGGTCATACCCGTATCCTAAACCATCTATTATGAAAATTCAATCGAAAACGGTACGTATGTTACCAAAATTCGATTACCCTCATTCAACCCATCACCAAGGCTAACCTTTCCCCCCAGTACCACGCTCTTACCCTATCCCCGGAAATTTGATGCATTTCGACCTTACATACCGCGCTATACGCCGAACCATCTCACGCCCTAAAGACATGCAAAACGCACGGATGCTCCAGTCCCCGGGTCAAGGGAAGAAGCTCAGGTTTATTCAGACCCTACATTTCCATTGCATCAAGCTGGTTAAACAAGATCGTCCGTACTTTTGCCGTATTAAGCACCCGGGTATTGAGGAGCTCTATAATCTCCTGTTTTAACCGGGTCTCATTTTCAGGCTGCAATTCTTCCACATATTTACTGCTGAAATAATTCCGTACAAAATCCCGCAATTCATACAAACGTCCGGTTAATTCTGTTGCAGCCTGCGCGTTATTTAAATCATACCCGATAATCATATCCACCACCACTGCATAGGGGGTCGGATCCTTGGTGCGGGCCCGGATCGTACCGATAGCGCTGAACATGGAATACTGGGGCCTGCTCCCAATATAAGGGGAATTTTCCGGAACTACGGTCTGCGATTTGCCGCCCTTGTTGAGAATATTATAGGTAATCACTACCACCGTTACGATCAGTACCAACACCCCCAGGCCAATCGCTACAAATTTAAGCAAATGGGGCAAAAAAGCGATTAAGCCGGCAGCTTTTTTCTTAGAGGATCCCTCTCCCTCTGGAGAGCCTTCTTCCTGATTCTCAGTTGCTTGTGCATCAGACATGCCCTGTTACCTCCCACTTTATATTTTTACTCTAGAGAAGCTGTTTCAAAATGTCAAATTTTGAAACGCCAACCAGATGTACGGAAAAAACGGATTTTAGGCCGCTCTTTCAGGAACCAGTTTCATCGGAAACAAAATGTCCCCCTAACCGAGTTTTGAAACTGGCACCAGAACCTTTTCCAAAATGCATGGGTTTTGAAAAAGCCTCTGTATCTATATACATAACACTTTATACCCATAGGGTTATAAGTGCCCGTCATCCAATATAATAATATCCACCCGCCGGTTATAGGCCCGGCCTTCAGGGGTGTCGTTTCTACTTATCGGCATGGTGTCGGCAAATCCCGCCACCTGAAACCGCTTTTCCTCCACCCCCAGATCCGTCAAATAATGCAATACCGCGATAGAGCGGGCAGTGGAAAGCTCCCAGTTCGATTCCCAGGGCCCATCCGGGTCTACCGGTACCGCGTCAGTATGCCCTTCAATCCTAAATTTCCGGCCTGCTAGTTCCTCAGCGTTCAAAAGCCCTGCCAACCGGATCAGGATATCCCGGGTTTCTTCTACGTTGATTCTGGCGCTGGCCGGGGCGAAAAAAGCGTCTGACGCCAGGTTGATCACCAGCCCCCGTTCATCATGGGTGATACGAACCTTATTGGATTTCACCTCCGGGCTGAAAAGGCTCATGGCCCGCCGCAGGGCCTGGCCTAAAACCCTGCCGCGGTCCATCGAAGGCAAGGTATTGATGGTATTCCCCAATTCCACACTTTTACCCTCGGATAAGGTCATGCCTCCACTTGAATTCCCCATCCCTACATTGGACAAGGCGGAAAGCAATGCGGACATTTGCCCCGGATCAATTTCACTCGCGTCAAAAAGGGCGACGAAAAAACAGAGCAACAGGGTAACCATATCAGAATAGGTTACAATCCAGTCCCCTTTTACGCCTTCGTCTTCTTTCTTTTTCCGTGCCATACCGTATCCTTCTTGGCTTTACCCTGGAAACAAACCGCCCTAATCCCTCAGTACTTCTTGTTCCACTTTTTTCCGGGCTATAGGGGTAAGATAAGAAAGGAGCTTTGTAGCCAAAACCCGGGTGTTTTCCCCAGCCTGAATCGAAAGGATCCCCTCAATTTCCATTTCCTTGAGTTTGGTTTCCATGGCATCCCGGACTTTCAGCTTCCCTGAAAGGGGAATCATAAGGACGTTGGCAATCAGCGCTCCGTAGAGGGTGGTCATCAGCGCCACTGCCATGTTAGGCCCTAAGGCGCTTTTATCTTCCAGGTTTTTCAACATGGCGATAAGGCCGACTACGGTTCCTATCATCCCAAGTCCTGGGGCCAAAGTACCCCACATATTTACCACCCCGATTTTACTGCTATGCCGCTCCTGGATTTGGCTCAACTCATTCTCAAGTAACTCCCGAATGATCGCCCCATCAGTACCGTCTACCACGAGGCGCATCCCTTTCTTCAAAAACTCATCATCCAGATCTTCCAATTCTTCTTCCAAGGCCAGGAGTCCTTCCCGCCGGGCCTTATCGGAAAAAGCCAGCAGTTTGGTGATGATTCCCTCTTCATTAAATGTCGGAACTTTCATGCAAAGGCCCAAGGTACCGAAAACCCCCAGGGTTTCCGGAATAGAACAAAAGATAAAAAGCGCAAGATACGAACCAATGACGGTCATAAAAAACGAAGGGAGATCGAGGTAGGCTATGATGGTGCCCCCGGAGGTAAAAATAGCCATAATCACCATACTAAAACAACCAACGATTCCAATTATGGTCGAAAGATTCATATAAGGTACTTACTCCTCGTTTTTAAAGGCCCCAATCTGCCGGCGGTATGCAACGATGCGCTCTATAACTACCGCTGCGGTCTCCCGCACTACTAAGTACTTTCCAGATAACATTAAAATCGTGGTATCCGGTCTAAGTTCCATGGATTCGATTTGATGCGGGTTGATATAGTACTCTGTTCCGTCAAGCCGGGTTACTTTGATCATTTAAATATACCCGTTATCGCTTGAGGGCCAAGAGTTCTTGCAAGAGCTGATCCGCGGTCTGGATGGTCCGGGAATTGGCCTGAAAACCCCGCTGGGTAACGATCATATCGGTAAACTGTTCGGCCATATCCACGTTGGACATTTCCAAGACGCCGGAGACGATCTCGCCCTTGCCTGCGATTCCCGAAGGTCCAACATTTGCCGCCCCGGAGTTGGTAGAAACCACATAAAGGTTTTCCCCGGCTTTCTCCAGCCCTCCCTGATTGGTGAAACTGGCCAAGGCAATCTGGCCGATGGTCCGGTTTGATCCATTGGAATAGACCCCGGTAATGATCCCGCTGGAATCGATCTTGAAATTATCCAAGTACCCCATGGAATACCCGTCCTGCATCACCGCCTTGGAGGAACTCTCTTCCGCATACTGGGTAATGGAATTGACAAAGCCCCCCACAGTACCCAGGTTCAGGGCAAATTCTTGACGCACCTGGGCCCCATCCGCATCAGGATCCGTATTCTGCACATCATAGGCCACGTTCATGATCACGTTTCCTGCCCCGCCGGATTCATTCCCCGCGCCGTCTATCGCACTGAGGAGGGTCCCGTTATTAGAGAAATTCACCGTAAAGGCCGCGCCTTCCCCTGCTGCCGGCGCATTTTCCCCAAGCCCGATAGCGGTATTGGTATCTGCCTCGGCATTTGGATCCACCGCCACCGCGGCGTTCCAGCTATTGGCCGTACCCGGCACCCGGGTAAACTCCACCTGCAGGATATGCTCTTCTCCAAAAGTATCGTAAATCTTGATAGTCGTATTCCAGGTGCCCCGCTGAATATCCAACGCAGTAGCTTCTTCGGGAATTACGGGGATCCGTTTATCCAGGTTACACGCGAAATTAACCATGGTAGTGGCCCGGGCTGGATCCTTGGAACCTACCGGGATTATCAGGTTTTCCGCATCCCGGGAAACATCCAGGGTCTGGACCCCTTGTACGTCTTGAGCCATCCAGCCCTGCACCTTCATCCCGTTGGCAGGATTCACCAGGGTTCCTTCTTGATCCACATTAAAGGCTCCGGCCCGGGTATAATAGGCATTAGCCCCTTCTTTCAGTACAAAAAAACCAGTACCCTGAACCGCCAAGTCGGTCCCTACCCCCGTCGATTGAAAGGCCCCTTGGGTATGGACCGTATCAATGGAAGCAATGGACATACCCAGGCCCACCTCTTTAGGGTTTACCCCCCCGATGTCCTCGGTAGGCCGGGAAGCGCCTTGAAGCTGCTGATAGAGCAGGTCCTGGAAATTAACCCGCCCTTTTTTGAAACCCATCGTATTGATATTGGCAATGTTATTACCAATCACATCCATTCGAGTTTGATGATTTTGCAGGCCTGATACGCCGGCAAACAATGATCGCATCATATCGTATATACTCCCTAGCTTAAAAGGTTGTTCACCCTATTCCTCAAATACCTTCTTAACCTGGCTCCAGGGATAATAGGAACCCTGGACCAGCACTTCAGGATTATCCCCTCGGGTTACCGCCTTAACCGTACCCTGGATAACCTTATCCCCTGCGGCTATTTCCACGGATTTCCCCAAAGCACTGGTAGCTTCACTCCCTGCAACGAGAGCCGCAAGCCGGGAAAAATCCGTAGCCATACTGGTCATCTGATCCAGAGTGGAAAACTGGGCCATCTGGGCGATAAATTCCTTATCTTCCATTGGAGCCGTAGGGTCTTGATAGGAAAGTTGGGTAATCAGGATCTTAAGAAAATCATCTTTCCCCAGATTCTGTTGAAGATTCTTCCCCTGATTTAGCTTGCTATTGTGTTCTTTCACCCGTTGGGCAAGCTCTGCCTGCTCTTGTGAACTCAGTATGGCTTGAAGTTCCATATAATGCATCCTCCCTTTATACCAGCATATCAATCGAGCTATGACCCGATAAACCGCCCTTCCCGGCTGCCTTTAACCCTCGTTCCCCTTCCTCGGTCCTTTCCGAGGCTGTATCATAGGTAGACGAGGCAAAGCGTTCTGAGAAGAACGGCCCTGATTCAGGGTCTCTCTGCTGGGGGTTTCCTCCCTGCCCATCTGAGGCCAAGGCTGTATCCAGGCGGGTCTCTCCAAAGCCCGAATCCTTAAATGCCTGTTCCAAGGAATGTATTTCCCGCTCAAATGCCCGAAGCGCCTCATTACTTTCTACGATGATGTGCCCTGTTATTTTCTTTTCGGCTAGTTCAAGTTGTATCTTTACATTTCCCAGTGATTCCGGTCTGAGGGCAAGCCGTATGGTCCCTTCGCCGCGGTCCCGCAACAACACCTGGGCTTGCCGGACAATATCTCCGTTGAGGTTTTGGGAGAGCTCCCGGGCGAGGAGATCCTCGAAGCTGCCGCTGAGGGAGGTCTCCCGCGGACCCGGCAGGGCTTCCTGATCTGGGGTATCGGTATGAAGGTCCACGGTGAGTTCCAGGGCGTTGGTTTCTGCTCCTGATTTGGTATTCCCAAGAACCAGGGAACCCGAAACAGGCTCCGCTCCTTCCCGGGAGCGGAGATCCCGAATATCCATCCGATCCCGGCGTTTATCCCGGACCTTGGCATCAGCATCCCTCTTGAGGCCCTTCCGGGCAGGTTCTTCACCGGCCTCCAGTCCCTGTGAAGGAGCCAGAGAAAGGGTAAGCCCCTCATCGGTTCCTATAGCCTGGTTTGTCCGAAAGATCCCTGTTTTAGAGGAACCTGCTTTCTCAGCCCCCGTATTATCCCGGATATTCCGATTATTCATCTTGAGTTTGGAGACACCCTCCTGAGAACCGGCTTCCTGAACTGCGGCTTCGGTTTTTCCCCCCGCATCCCCGGATCCGGTTTCTGTCCGGGAACCTGGGGCCGGGGCAAGATGAACCTTACCTAGGTGACGGCGCGGCGAAGGGAGGCTGTCTTTTTTCTGAAGCAGTACCTGGGAGCCTGCCTGGTTAGGATCCTGTCCTTCCTGCACTGCCAAAAAAGAAAAAGCCCCTCCCGGATCCCGGTTATTTCTGCTGTTCTGGCTCAAGTCCTGTACCCCTTTCTTGAAACGGGACCTTTCCCCTTCCTGGGCTTCTCCACTGGATAAACGGACCTGTTTTTGCGGATTTTTCTTCCCCCTGTTTCCCTTGCCTTCATCACCGGCCCGGGCCTCTTCTGCGGGCTGACCATCCCCCAGAGCGCTCACCTGGGAGCCGGTTCCGGTAGGGCTATTCTTGACCAGCCCTTCCAGGAGTCGAGCAAAAAAATTGAACTTATCCTGTTTACGGGACTTTCCCTGACCCTGCTTAGCATTAAGGGATTGGGGTTCTCCTCCCTTATCCATCCCGTTCATTCCTTCAAGGGAACCATCCGAACTGTACATCCGGGGAGCTACTTGCATCATCACCCAGCCTCCTCATACTATGCCCGGAGCTTATCAAACTTCGACCATTTTTATATTGTTACCCTAGGCGGTTTCACAATGTTACGTTTTGAAACCGCCCCCTTAGTTTATTGGACTTGTTCGACAACTGCAATTTCCGAACAACTCGTTAAAGAAAAAACGAATGGGAGGCCCCTTTTTCAGGAACCCCCTTCATAGTACCCGGAGTCGTCTGTACTAACCGGGTTTTGAAACTAGCTCTCCCCATGCCCTGCTCCTGCCTGAACTGGATCGAAAAACCGGTAAGATCCTCAGTTGAGGGTAGCAGGCCGCCCCACCATCTTCCGTTGTAACTCTGCGGCTCGTTCAGCGGGCAGGAGGGATATCCAATACGAGACGATAGAGGCGGTCCCTTCTGCCTGGGCAAGCTCTTCCGCCTTCCTGAACACGTCAATAGCATCCTGATCTTCCATCTCGGTAATGATACCCACCGCTTGTTGGGGAGGCATACCAGTCAAGTACCGAGCAACCTGTTCCACATTTCTACTCTTAGTCTCCGCGGCCTGCATCACAGCGTTGAAAGAAGTCTCCCGTTCCTCCAGGGCTTTCTGCCGCTCTTCCAATGCCTGGGCCATTTGTTCTATTTCTCCCCGCCGGCTCTGAATATCCTGTTCCTGTTTTTCCAGTTCCAGACTACGCAGTTCCAAGGCTTCCAGCCGTATGGCGAGCCGTTCCGCGTCCAGGGAAAGGAACGCATCATCCGCAAGGGCGCCGCTGCTGCTACGGCCCTCCCGGCCTATAAAACGGTAGAGAGGGGATAAAAGGGTCTTAGCATCGATCACATTGAGATAATCGAACCACACGAATCCTCCTCCGGCAAGGACCAAAATGAGCAGTAAAAGCACGATTATCTTGCCAAGAATCCGCGGTTTTCCGAATGGGGCCACCTCAATCTCCTTATACTTACTAAAGTAATCGGTTAAAAAAAACAATTCTTTAGGCTGCCCTTTTCTAAAGTACGCCCATAGGTAAAGCGGAAACAAAAGACCCGAGGTTGCCCCCTTTTCCGCGAGAGCTCCGGCTAATTTAGCCAACTGGCCCGGACGTTCGGTCATGGGTGGGGTAATCCGTACCCCCGGATGGCGAGCGTGGAAAGCGTTGATACATACCTGCAAGAGATCGGTTCCGGTGATAATGCCTACCAGCAGGGGGATCCGCTTTATAGTCAGTTGCGGAGTGAAAGGCTCAGGGGTAATTCCAGGCCTATGCTCCGCAAAAAAGCCCCGTCCCGCAGCAGTTCCCCGGCCCTGCCCCGGGCAGCGATACTTCCTCCGTGGAGGAAAAGCGCCTCACCGCCGAGATCCAGCATCATGTCCAGATCGTGGCCGGCGATGATGACCGCGCAGTTCAGGCCCCGGAGCAGGGCGATGATGTTTTTCCGGGCACGGGGATCAAGCGCAGCGGTCGGTTCGTCCAAAAGCAGAATTTCCGGTTTCAGGATCAGGGCCGAGGCGATGGCGGCCCGCTGTTTTTCCCCGCCGGAGAGTTTATAAGGGGGACGATCCGCAAGATGTTCCGCTCCCACTGCCCTGAGCGTTTCAAGGGCCAGGTCCCGCGCTTCAGCCGGGCTTACCCCCCGGTGCATTACCGCGAAAGCCGTGTCTTCCCAAACCGTGGGCATGAAGAGCTGGTTGTCCGGGTCCTGAAACACCATGCCCGTCTTCCGCTGCACCCCGCGGTTTTTCGGGGAAACCTTTTCGCGGTTTATCAGAATTTCCCCGGAGGCGGGTTTCATGCAGCCCGCGATAAGCTCCAGGAGGGTCGATTTTCCCGAACCATTGGCCCCGGCAACGCAGAGCCGGCCGCGGCTTTCCAGGGAAAAACTGATGTCCCGGAGTACCGGAACATCTTCGTAGCTGTACGAAAGCCCGCTCACCCTTAAAAGTTCCATATATTCCCCGATAAAAAACCGTTGAAAAAGCCGTCCAGTACCAGGAGGCTGACCGAGAGGAGGATGGAAGCGCAGAAAAAGAGCAGGTCCCCGGGCTTCAGGGTAAAGGCTCTGGTCAGGGGAAGATCCGCGCCGAAACCCCGGCTTTGCAGGGCCCGGCCTATTCTTTGGGAACGGCGGAGCGCGCTTATCAGGGCGGTTCCGAAGACCGCGGTGTAGGATCGCCACCGGCCCAGGGTGCTTTGCCGGGGCTGCCGGAGCCGCAGGGAAAGTACCGAGACAAAGACCCTCTGGTACATGACAAAGATATACCGGTAGCTCAGGAGGAACAGCGCGGCAAGTTTTACCGGAAAACGGAGCTTCATCAGGGCGTTGGTAAGACCCCCTATTCCCAGGGGGATGATCAGGGCCATGTAAACAAGGGCCGACGCGTTGATCCGCAGGGTGTATATCAGCGCCTGTTTCAAAGCCCCTTCCAAACCTCCGCCGCCTGTCCCTCCGGGGAAAAGGCCCCCTGCGGCTGCCTGGGACGCGGCAAAAAAGCCTGTTCCCAAGGCGTTCAGGGGCAGGGTCAGCCAGAGAAAGAGGACAAAGATGTTTACCGGAACGAGCCGGGCCAGTACCCGCGGCGTATCCCGCCACAGGGTTAAAGCCGCTCCCAGGACAAGGCCGGTCAGGATCAGGGGATTGGAGACGCTCACAGCCGAGAAGATAAGGCATACCCCGGCTGCTATACGGCAGCGGGGATCAAGGGCCCTAAAAGAATCGCTTTTAAATTCCAGTCTGTCCAAATACATAATCCGGCAAGGCCCTCCCAAGGAAAAGTACCATCAATACCGTGATAGCACCCTCTACCGCGGCCAGGGGCAGGTTTGCCGCGAAGATAAGCGTTGCCGTAAGGGCCAGGTTTCCGCTGCTGAAAAACAGGGCTGCGGTTACCAGAACCGCGCCGGTGATCACCGCGATAAAACCCGCGGCAAACGCGGCGGGGAGGTACACCCGCCGGGGCAGCGCCTTAAAAACAGCGCATCCTGCCAGGGCAGCGCTCCCCATCACCGCGGTATTTACCCCAAGGGAGAGGAGTCCCCCAAACTGGAGGAGCAGCCCCTGGAGGAACAGCGCGGTAAACAAGGCGGGGATCGCGCTCCACCCCAGCAGGACCCCGGCCAGGCCCAGCAGGGTCAGGTGTATGCTGGAAGGCCCCAGGGGCACATGAACCAGACTTATAAGGAAAAGCACCCCCGAAACCAGGGCTGTTTTCGGCAGTTCCTCCACCGGGGTTTTCCGTAACCCTATGGCCAGGCCCCCTGCGGTAACAGCCCAGCCGGCCGCCAGGACAGGCGCGGAAAGCACCCCCTCACTGATGTGCATAACCGCCCCGCTTTTTCGCAAGTCCCGCAAGCACGAAACCGTAAAGGGCGAAGACATTCAGGATCAGGCTGAGCCCCAGGATGAGCCGCGTCCCCAGGGAAGCCGGTCCTCTGGTCTTTTCGCCAGATGGTTTCCCCGCTTCCTCCGCCCCAGGAGCCGCGGCTAGGGCTGTAGCGACCATTATTTCTCCCTTGTGTCCCATACCGTCTTCCGCGGTCAGCCGCCATTCACCGCTCTCATCGTTTACAAAACTGAAATAGCCGTTCCGGTCAGCGATACTTTCCTGGGCCGGCGCGTCGGGGGATGACGGCGGGAAGACCTTGACCCGGGCGAAGAGCATAGGCGTACCATCCGTATAGGAAAACCTGATGGTATAAACATCCTGCCGCCCGGTTACATCGGAGATCTCCACGCCGTGGGCAAAGACCGCGGCGGGAAGCATCAAAAGCACAACCCCTACGGCACACAGGTGTTTCATGCTATTCACCCAATTCACTTGTGCTTACTTCACCGCAAAAACCAGGGTTGCCTTGAGGTTGTCCTCATCCGCATTTGGCTGGGACGACTTCCGCGTATCCCCTGCCTGGAAGATCCACAGGACCGGTTTTTTCATATCCACATGATCAAGCCGGAAGCTCACCTCCCCCTTTGTATCGGTCTTTCCAGTCTGCGCCCAGGCATCCATCGTGTGATAATCGTAGTAGTCCCAGGTCGCCTTGACTTCCCCGTTGGCCCAGGGCTGGCCCTTGTAAAGCACCCGAAGCCTCATGCTTGAACCCCGCCTCATCTCGGCAGGGTTGTTGAGGGGGACAATCTCAAAATCAAGGCCCAGGGCCTGGCTGAAGTTCCGGTCGTTCCTGTTCGGGTTGAGGTACAGTTTGCCCCACTTGGTAAAATAGCGGGATACCTGGACCGACTTACCTGGATTGGCGGCCAGCGCCTGGCTTCTGTTGCCGTCCGCGTAGCTCCCGTCGGTGAGAATGGAATAAAAGCCGCCGATACTCCTGAACACCGCGATTACCGGCGTGTCGTCGGTCAGCCGGTATCTCCCTTCATACCAGAGCCGGTCCCTGTTTGCCTCCAGCGGGATATTCCCGCCCTTTACGCCGTTTTTGTAAACGTACATCTCCACGGTTTCGGGGGGTTCGATTTCCTCGCCCACCGCGAAATAGTGGGAGGAAATGCCGATAAGGGCAGCGGTATCTCCGGCTTTGTAGTCTTTCGACGTATCGCCGGGGATGATGAAGGTCTCGTGGGCCTGCGCCGCGGCCGCAATAGCCGCGCACAAGGCAAAAGTAACGAGCATGTTTTTGCTTTTCATTGAAGAACTCCTATATGGCCTCCCCTATGGGCTGCCGAATAAATTGGGGGTCTTACGGAAGGATTCCGTTACAGGAGTTCAGTCCCGCTTCCCGACAAGGAAGACTAGGCTTCGTGCGGCTAGTTTGCTGCCCTTCGTGAGCAACAATAGAGTATATATCACCCTCAGAAAAACCTGTCAAGGGGAATTGTCAACGAAGTGGTCATAAGAAATGAGGTCAGACCCCGGCATGAGCCGGTACTTAAGGATTATGCGGGGGGCCGGATCTTTTCCCGGACCATTTCGCCGATTATTTCCGCGGGGCTTTTATGGGCGGCCTCTGCCCGGTTGAGGATATAGTTTGCGGATACCCGGTCAAGGGCTTCAAGCAAAGCCCGCTGACGGGCAAAGATACCGGGCCGCGCGGGATTTATGGTGGGCGTGTTTTTTGTCCAGGCTTCGTCAAGCCCGTCCGCTTCTTCATCGGTCATGCTCGGCATGATCCTTCCTCCCTCGAACAGATCGTTTTCACCCTGGTATGCTATGGTTTTGAAGCAATATAACTACGAACAAAACAAAAGAGGAGAGGGAAGTTAGGAACGGGGAGGCCCCTCTCCACCCTTCCCTCTCCCTTTACTAAGGAATTATCGCGGTAAGGATCGGGCCGAAGGGGCCTTCCCCTTCTTTGCCGCCTTTGCTGTTTTCGTAGCGGAGGCAGAACCAGACCCGGCTGCCGCTTTCGCCTTCAAAGTCGAAGCGTTCTTTTTTGCGGCGGGTGAAGACCGAATAGGGCAGGTCCCCGCCTTTCTTCGGCGGCTCGTTTACCCGGAAGCGGTAGGTATCGGTGGGTTCTCCGGAGAGGCCGTAGAATATCCGCACCCCGTAGTCGCTGCGGGGGTCCGGGATGCCCTGGGTTCCTACGGCGCGGATGTTTTTCAGCTCCACCAGGTGTATGCCTGGGAAGGTGAGGTCCGCTTCTACCTGGGCTTCGGGTTTGGGGATGGGGGTGTGGGTGGGGTCCTGGGGGGTAAGGCCCAGTTCCACGATGTCCCCGTTGGTTAGGGGCGGCACGAGGAAGTAGCGGCTCTTGAAGAAGCGGGCCTTCGCCTCCAGCTCGTGAAATGCCTCGCGGCACTGTTCGGTGATGACCGGGGTGCGGTCGCTGCCCTGGGCCTTTTCCAGCAGGGTTTCCGCGGCGGCGAACAGGGTGTTCAGCGCGGTAAACTGGTCCTGAGGGATGCCCCACGCGGTCCGTACTTCCGCGGTCATGATGGAAATCCAGTTCCGGCACAGGACGATCTGATCCGTCCGTCTGCCGGGATACCAATCGGTGTTATAGGACATACGGTTCCTCCTTGTTTCGTCTTTTATCACGCGGCGCCGCGGACAGGCTGATCGGTTTTATCTGCCCCCGCACGCGGGTTGTCCGCGGGATGATTCATTTTATCCGCGGGATGACCCATTTTGTCAACCCGATGATTTACTCTGTCCGCCGGATGACCTGTTCTGTCTCCCGCCCGGCGTGTTCTGTCAACCGGATGGCTTGTTCTGTCTCCCGCCCGGCGTGTTCTGTCTCCCGGATGGCCTGTTCTGTCTCCCGCCCGGCGTGTTCTGTCCGCCGGATGACTTGTTCTGTCAACCGCCCGGCGTGTTCTGTCCGCAGGATGGCGTGTTCTGTCAACCGCCCGGCGTGTTCTGTCCGCCGGATGACCTGTTCTGTCTCCCGCCCGGCGTGTTCTGTCTCCCGCCCGGTTTGTTCTGTCAACCGGATGGCCTGTTCTGTCTCCCGCCCGATTGAGGATATACTTTGCGGATACCCGGTCAAGGGCTTCAAGCACAGCCCGCTGACAGGCAAAGATACGGGCCGGGGGGATTTATGGTGGGCGTGGTTTTTGTCCAGGCTTCGTCAAACCGGTCCGCTTCTTCATCGGTCATGATCGGCATGATCCTTTCTCCCTCGAACAGATCCCTTTCACCCTGGTATGCTATGGGTTTGAAGCAATGTAACTACGAACAAAACAAAAGAGGAGGCCCCTCTCCGCCCTTCACTGGCTGTTCCGCCTCCAGGGATGCACGTCCCCGCAGCGCCCCTGGGTATAAAAAACGCCCGGCCTTTCAGCCAGGCGTAAGGATCGCCCTTTTGCGGGTCCGCCGGACCCGGGCAGGGTGTACCGGATGTTTCCCAGGGGTGGTTAATCCGGGAAACATCCGGCGCCGGAGTTGCTACGCCGGAGGGTTAATAGTCGAGCAGCTTGCAGTTAACCCACTCATCACCGGGACCCTGATAAGAGCTATCAGATGTTACCCCATCACCATAAATACTAGAAACATTTTCCTTTGTACCGTCAGCGAATTCCAGCCAGGCTTGCACATACGCACTATTATAAGCACTCGTGGCCTTGAATATCGTAAGCGTCTTGGGGGTTACGGTTGCCGCTTCAAGCTCTGCCTTAGTGAAACTAAGCGCCGCAGCGTAAGGACCCTGAGAGGGGGAAGAACCGGTCATATAATAGACAACCAGCTTATCCGCCGCCCCCAATATCCCTTTGTATCCAAAGGAGGGGGTAACCGAATACGCATTATTCGCGCCGCCAGTAACAGAGGTAAGGGTTTTTGCACCCAAAGAAAGGTCTACATTAACATAATTGCGAGGGGTAACCTCAGTAACGGAATCATAGGCTCTGGTCTGGGTTGCGTTTCCTTTCG
>JAISOX010000009.1 GCA_031275325.1 Treponema sp. | reverse complement strand
AGCGGGATCCGGAAGTACAAGGCAGCGCGGTTCTTGCCGGAGAGACCCTAGACAGGGAGGATTACCCCATGCTTCAGCCTTCATGCTCTGTCCACTGGTCCCTGGCCGCGCTTATGTGGGTTTGCCTCCTTTTGCCTGGGCAGCCTTGGCCCTGCGGAAGATCCGCTTGAGGGAAACGCTCCGCTTGGCCTGGTTCGTAAGAATGGGGGAATCCAGGGCCGGTCTGCCTCGTGGCCGTCGTTATGAGGAACCTGCTCGCAGCAGCATATCCCAGGTAATGATGCCTCAGGGGAAACCATAGCCGTGGGTGGATGTAACCGTTCCATCCGCTTTTCCCGAAGCCCGAATCTCCCGCGGCATAAGCGGCTCGATCATGGGCGCCTGCGGCGGGCGTTATGGGTGCGGAGGAGTGCGGGAATACGGCGCACGTCCCTTCGTTCCGGCATCAGGAGGCGCGTTCTCATTTATACCGTGGGCTTGGCTCCAAAGCGGCAAAAGCCCAAAGCAAACGGGATGATGCTTACCAGTTCACCATTCCTTGGGAACAAACCCTGAAGGACATTCCAACTCGATATGCTCTGCAGACGGCACAAGCGCTGGAAATCCCTGTAGGACATTCGGGGTCCCGAATAGAGCATTCGGGGTCCCGAATAGAGCATTCGGGGTCCCGAATAGAGCATTCGGGGTCCCGAATAAGACATTCGGGGTCCCGAATAGAGCATTCGGGGTCCCGAATAGGCCATTCGGGGAAGACCGCCGCGAGGCAGGGAAAGAACACGCCCGAGGGATAGAGGGGAACCATTGCCGGCTGAGGCATCAGGTACGCAGGACATTTCGGAAGACCTGCTGTTTTTCAAAAAAACTGTTCAACCATCTGAAAGCCTTTGACAGGGCTTTCTCTTACATCAATTACGGCTTCGTTTGAGACCTATCATACTTGTGGAGCACCTCCAAATTTTTATATGCCCTATCCCCTTGACCTAAGGTTTACTTTATCAGTTACAGTATGTTTCATACATGCGTAAGGAGTATGAGGGATGAGAACCATTAATGTAGGACAATCAGGATTGCAGGTACCGGCCATAGTGGTAGGGTGTATGCGAATCAACAAACTAACCAAGGCCGAGGCGGAAGGGTTTGTCAAATCCGCCCTGGATATGGGAGCCTGTTTCTTTGATCATGCGGATATTTACGGAGCTGGCGATTGTGAAACCCTTTTCGCGGAAGCCCTGGGGATGAACCCGAAGATCCGGGAAACGATACAGCTCCAATCCAAGTGCGGCATCAGACCAGGGATAGGCTTTGACTTTTCTAAAGCCCATCTGCTCCGTTCTGTAGAGGCAAGTTTGAAACGGCTCAAGACCGATTATCTGGATGTGCTGTTACTGCATCGCCCTGACGCTTTAATGGAGCCTGAGGAAGTAGCCGAGGCTTTCGGCATACTCCAGAGCAGCGGCAAGGTCCGTTATTTCGGAGTATCCAATCAGAACCCGCTACAAATACAGTTGCTGCAAAAATATATCAAGCAGCCTATCATCATCAATCAGTTGCAGCTCAGTATTACCAACGCCGCCATGATATCCCAGGGTCTTCATGTGAATATGCCGGAGGATGCGGCGATCAGCCGGGATGGTTCAGTGCTTGACTTTTGCCGCCTCAAGGACATCACCATTCAAACCTGGTCTCCCTTTCAGTACGGCGTATTTGAAGGGGTGTTTTTGGGAAATCCCCAGTTTCCCAGGCTCAACCAAAAAATTAAGGAGATCGCCCAAAAATACCAGGTATCCGATACTACCATTGCTTTGGCCTGGATACTCAGGCATCCTGCCCGGATGCAGCCGATCACCGGTACTATGAAGGTGGAGCGTCTCAAGGACTGTGTGAAGGCCGCAGAGCTTACCCTTTCCCGGGAAGAATGGTATGAGTTATATCTGGCTGCAGGAAACATCCTGCCGTAAACGCGGGGTAATCCTTCAGAAACCTAAAAAAAGGAGCGCCAAAAAGTATGCTAGGACCGGTAGTGAATGGACTTACGATTGTGGTATGCGCTCTAGCAGGTTGTTTTATCATTCGGGGCATCCCGGAACGGTTTGAAGAGATCATCAAAAAGGCCGTCGGTCTTTCGATCATCTATATGGGGATTAAGGGAGCCTTAGATAACCAACGGGTCCTGCTCCTCATCATGAGTATGGTGAGCGGCGCGCTCATCGGGGAATGTATCAACCTGGATAGGCGGATGAACCAGTTTGGCGCCTGGGCGGAAGTCCGGCTCGGCATGAAGGGGGGAGCCTTCTCCAAGGGCTTTGTATCCGCCAGTATCCTGTTTTGTACCGGGTCCATGGCTATTGTGGGTTCTATGCAGAGCGGGCTTCTCGGTAACCATGAGACCCTCTTTGCCAAGTCTATCTTGGACGGCTCCATTTCGCTGATCTTCGGCGCCTCTATGGGCATGGGAGTGGTCTTTTCCGCGCTGCCGGTCTTTATATATCAGGGAAGCATAAGCCTGGCCGCCAGCGCGATAAAGGATTACCTCAACCCTGACATTATCCGGGAGATGTCTGCAGTAGGAAATCTTCTGGTAGCAGCCATTGGGTATAACTTCCTGGGAGTCAAAGAAATCAGGGTAGCCAATCTCATCCCGGCTATATTCATCCCCTGGCTCTATATGGGGATAGTAGGATAAGGCGGAGATGCCAGAGGATTCTCACCCCTACGATCCAGCGCAAGTCCTCTCTCAGACCCCCAGGATGGAACCAGGAAACCTCATAAGAGCAGCCCCTTACATCCACCAAAAACGCTCCGGTAGATTGCAGCCAGCCCCTTGATTCGAGGCTTCCTCGAACTATTTGATAAGGGTTCGAGGATTTATAGTAACCCCATTCTTATACACCGTAAAATGTAAGTGCGGGCCTGTGCTGAGACCGGTGCTTCCTGCATCGCCGATATGCTCGCCGGTTCCCACATAGTCGCCGGATTTAGTCCGAATCACGCTCATGTGGGCATACAGGGTTCGGTATCCTGCATGATGGGAGATCACCACAAAGTTTCCGAAGGATTTATCAAAGCCTACCGAGGTAACCCGTCCGGCCATGGCCGCCCGTATGGGAGTACCCATAGGAACCCCTATATCAATACCGGAATGAAACTGTCGAATCCCGGTAAAAGGACTGGACCGGTACCCGTAATAGGAAGTGATGAAGCCCCGTACAGGCCATATAAAGAGGTCTCCGTTGATCTCCTGGAGATCAAGCATCTCAAGCCGGGCTCCGGGAATAAAGAGGGTCGTATTAATCATAAGACTATCAGAAAATAGCTCATTCACCATTTGAAGGGCCTGAACCGGGGTATTAAATTTCGCCGCAATGGAGTCCAGGGTATCCCCTTTTTTAACCGGGTACAGGATTCCATCTTGATTAGGCACCCGCAAAACCTGGTTTATTTGCAGGAGCCGGGTATTGGTAATCCCATTGACCGATATGAGGGTATCCTGATTCAATCCAAAACTCAGCGCCAAAGTACCAATGATATCCCCAGGCTGCACTGTATAAGAGGTGTAAAGCAGTAATTTAGGTTTAGAATATTCCGCGGGTTCTGGTATGCCGGAAATGAGCGCATCCTTTTCCAGAGACGCGGTTTTAATGTCTAGGCCCAGGAGCCCTAATTCAAAATAGGGCATTCCCCCCATGCCTGTTTCCGGTTCAAAGAGGGATTCGCCGATTTCAGCAGTTTCTCGTTTTTGTACCAGCCTGGCCAAGGGAGCGAACCCGTCGGGTAGCATATAATAGCCTAAGCCTGCCACCACAGCACATCTCAGGACCGCCTTATACCACCCAACCCTATGCCGACGAGGAACCGGAAACCGCCGCGGAGAAACCCGCTGAACCGGAGTATGCCTCAAGGCTTTATGCAGATAGGGGAACCGAAATAAAGGATTACCAGTGGCAGGAGTAGGGGTATGAAAAAACCTATGCATCCAAGTATAGTGCAGTGTTTCATACCAACAAACTATCTGTTTTATGACTATACCCACAAACGACAGTACATCAACAACCACTTCATGTTTCATTACATATCCTTATTATGATATGAGCCTTTTTCACCATACCGGTGCACTGCACCGAGCCTTTTGAAGACGGCTCATATCTGCTATCTTTATTTTATACCTTAGGATGCCTGCTCTCCTTGTTCAGCCCCTAAAAGAACCAGTAATCCCTCATATCCGCGGTCTGCTCATAGACTCCCCTGCAAAGGTTACTGCTGGCTCCAGGCCCCTCCAAAAGGGCGCTCCAGGATCTGCATAATCCGGTTCCCCGCTGAACCGGGGCATTTTCAGTCCCTTCCTTCTCCTGATCCCTTACTTTTCTAGAAAAAAACAATTTCGTATAAAAGATATGATTCTTAAATAGCATATAACTCTGCCTGCAATAAGGCAAGCCTCATCTGGTATATCAGGTCCAGCAGCAGATCATGCATACCAAGGCGCTTGAATACCGGGATATCGCAGCCTTTGACTATGGATTGGACCTCATCAAGCCTGGCATAGAAGGGGATCCCCCTATTCCCTTCTATGAGCGTGAGTACTGCCAGTCCCCTTTGAGCCTTTCGGGTAATAGTCCAGAACTTTGCTCCTCTCTTTTTATACATCCTCACCCTTCCTGATCATGGAACGAGGTTCCGCCTATAAAATCCAAAAGCCCTCCCAGCAGCGCCTCTGATCCCCCAGACCCCTGAACTGCACCGGGAATATGAGAAAAAACCTCTCGGGCCTCGCTTATAAGGGATCGTCCCCGGGCTGCTGCTTCTGTGAGGACCCCGCTAGCGGTCAATGCGCTAATAAGCGCTTCTATTTCCGGGGCGCTGCTTCCACCCTGCCGGGCAGCGGAAAAACAACGGGTAACCCATTCCTGATGATCCGCATGACGGTACAAGTATAATAAAACCGGAAGGCTCTTTTTCCCTTCAACCACATCATCCCCGCGCTTTTTGCCGGGATTTCCTGTGGTCAGGTTTTTGACATCATCAAGAATCTGAAACCCCATTCCCAAATTTTCGGCAGCCTTTCCCAAGGCTTTAAAAAGAAAGGCTTCATGCTCAGGCAACGTATCATCGGGCAAGGCCGCAAGGACCCCCAGAACCGCAGCAAGCCGGGCGAGGGATCCGGTTTTTAACCGGCACATAAGATCATAGGCTTCTAGGCTGGGAAGCGAGGAAAAATCCCGGTGCCAGCCTATGTCCATGGCCTGGCCCAGGTGGAGCCGCCGCATAGAAACGCCCCAGAGCTTAAAAACCTGGTTCTTCCGTTCTGCCGGAGCATCCCAAGGGCTGATACAGGCTAGGGCCAGGAAGTACAAGAAAGCCCCGGTATTGATGGCTGTATCGGTTCCATAGCGTATATGAATGGCAGGCTCTCCTCGCCGTTCATCTGCATTGTCTTCAATATCGTCATGGATGAGGCTCGCGGTGTGGGGAAATTCCAGCAGGGGAGTCAAGGGTAAGGCCCGGTCTCCGCCTCCCAGGGCCTCACAGACCAGAGTCATAAGCAAGGGCCTCCACCGTTTACCGCCCCGATGGAAGAGGTCCCATCCAGGCTGCGTCAGTGCCTTTACCAATTCCGGCGCAAGCGCCCCTTCAAGATACCCAAAGGCCTGAGTCATCCACTGGCGGGCTGCTCCGGCAGGATCAGGATTTTCCGGCAGCCATGCTTGCAAGACCGCTTCTATCTTTTCAAGTCTTTGCGTATACGCTCGATCCATATACTTTTATCCATAAGTCTAAACCTTGCGGGTATTTTACCCGAAGTATACAGCTAAAGGCAAGCATGTCATTATATGAAAAACCGGACTATTGGTCCATAAAAGCAAAAAAAGAGGGTTATCCCGCCCGCTCGGTGTATAAGTTACAAGAAATGGATGAGAAATTCGGCCTTTCCCCTTGTTCTTCCAAAGCCGCAGGGCAATCCGGGCTTTTTAAGGTCTTGGATTTGGGGGCTGCTCCAGGAAGTTGGAGCCTCTACGCCCTTAGGCAATGGGGTAAGCGGATTTTTATCCTGGGAGTGGATCCTTCGCCCCTTTGCCAGAACTACGATGGAGGGTTCTTTGGAGGGGACCACTACGGTTTTTTGCAGGGGGATATGACCGCTGAGGGAATCCGGGATGCCATCTTAGAGCAGGGTCCCTTTCATCTGGTGATGAGTGACGCCGCACCGGGGACCACCGGTAACCCAGGAATAGATACCCTCCGTTCCCTGGTCTTAGCTGAAGCAGCCCTGGAGTACGCTGACCGAATCCTGCTTAAAGGGGGTAATTTCGTAGTAAAGGTGTTCCAAGGGGGAGATACTCCCAAGCTGCTCCAAGGTATTCGGGAACGATTCAAAACAGGGAGGAGTTTTAAACCCGCGGCCTGCCGTAGAACCTCTTTTGAAACCTACTATCTAGGATTGGATAAAAAACAAGCCCTCCCCCTAGACAAGGCGCTGGCATCCCCCTAGGTAAAGGTCGTACCTCCTTTACACCAGGCCCTTACCTCCTTTACGCCAGAACCATACCTCCTTCACGCCAGGCCCTTACCTACCTTACGCTAGACCCTTGTCCCCCCCTAGGCAAGGTACTTGTCCCTCCCCCTAGGTAAGGCCCGTGCATCCCCCTAGCCAAGGCGCTTGCTTCCCCTGCCGGATCAACCGGCGGGGGGATATTCAAACGCTCCATTCCATACCGGGGTCCAGAGGGTAGAAGGGCCGGGGGATTTTTTTATAGGGAATCGTTTCCAGCGCTTCGTTGGAGC
>JAISOX010000005.1 GCA_031275325.1 Treponema sp. | reverse complement strand
GATGGAATGAAAATCCAGCCCCGCAAATTCTGCTTCCATGTCGAAATGTTGTCCCGCCGCCATATTCCCCTCCCCAGAGTTCCTGGCTTTTCAGGGAGTATAGCATAAATGGGAGAAATCTGTGGGTCAAGTTTAGCCCCTTGCAGCGGGGTATTAAACCCCACGGTAAAGGCGCGGTCGCGGTTCCTGTGAGCGCGTGGATTGAAACAAACAGATAAACCGATTAAAGATTTTCTGGGCTGAGGCTCAACTGACCTTTAATGCAGCCTAAACCTCTGGGAAAGCTCATTCAGATGACTGCCGATAAAAAGGGCGCCGTAACTCGTTACAATACCCCCAATGGTAAGCCCCAGGGGAAGCAGAAGAGACGAACCAAAAGAGGCGCTGAGCTTTACCGCATTCATGCCAAAAAAGGACGCCGGCAGGGTAACCAGGATAATCAGCCCGCTGATCACCCAGCCGCGAAAAGAAACCCCTGTCGCCAGGTCCCTATCTAAGGCCGGCCCGTGAGGTTCTTCCCTATAAATCTCTTCCATGATGACATCCTCCAGTGCCGGGACTTCAGGAAGAAAACCGGTCTCCAAGAGTTCCTGAACCGCCTCCAGTCTTTTCAGTTCCTCATCACAGCGCGGGCAATATAAACGGTGCAGCCCCAGGTACAACCGGTAGCGCAGGGGAAGGGGCCTTTCTCCCAGGGCCTCATACACCTTATTCATCACTTGTTCCTCCAGTGGACACTTCATGCTCATCTCCTTATAGAACGCAGCTCCCAAGCCTAAGGAAGTACACCGGCCTTGTTCACAAATACCGAAAGTCCGCCAGTTTTTCCCGGAGTAGTTTCTTGGCCCGGAATACATGGGATTTGATCGTATTAACCGGATACCCGGTGATCACTTCGATCTCCTGATAGGACCTATCATAGAAAAAGAAGAGATCCACGCAGATCCGGTACCGTTCGGGAAGCTCCTTCACCGCTTCCCCTACCGCGGCCTGCACTGCCTGCCGGAGCAGGGTCTGTTCAGGGGTATTCCAATCCTGGGCATACTCAGGGCTTGCTGGGTCTTCCGCCAAACTCTGGTATTCTGTCTTGCGGGCCGCCCTGTTCACCGCGGTATTATAGGCCACCCGGTACAGCCAGGTAGAAAACCGGCAGCGGCCTTCAAAGGTAGAAAGATGCCGAAATACTTTGAGGAACACCTCTTGGGTAAAATCTGAAGCATCCTCAATGTTATGGAAAAAACTTAATCCCATGCGGTATACCGTCTTTTCGTGCCGGTTCACCAGAAGCCGGAACAATTCTTTCTGTCCCGAGACGACCTCTGCGACGATCAAGGGATCGTCAAAATCGTCTCCTTTGTTCATGGAGATGTATCGCTCCGTTTAATCCCATAATAGACCAATAAGCCGATCCCGATAGATAAGGGGATGATCCCCCCTAAAAGACCGAAATTGACGCCCAAAGCTATCACGAGAAAAACCGTTAACCCCAATCCGATGCTGCTGAGGAGCAAGCCTGCAAGCAAACTAAAAGAAAGGAGATCAAAGGGAGGCCGCTCGTACTGCCCCGCCTGGATGAGCAAGGTCCTGCGTTTATGATTCCACAGGAGGTAAAAAAACACCACCACCGACCCCATCACGATCCCCACAATGGGGATGATGGCGATGATCACCTGCACGGCATTTGATGGCGATGGCTCCATGAAATAACACTCCTTATAACCTTGTGGTATATACTTTTTGACCTGTTTTTTGTGAAAAAGTTGTATGCAACTCCTATGTTCCGCTTAAATAGAGGATGGCCTGCTTGAAGAGCTGTTTTTCCTGCTCTGCCCGGCTTATACCGGGACTCAAACCAGCCTCTGCCTTGGCAAGGGCTTCTGCAGCTGCCCGCTTATCATACCCCATACCAGCCAGGGCCTCCACCAGTTCCCCATAGGGAGAGGACACCGGGTCTGCCCGGGATGCCGGAGTAAGCTTACCCTTCAACGCGAGGATCATCTTCTGGGCGGTTTTCTTTCCCAAGCCAGGTACGCTTTCCAGTCGGGCTATATCCTCAGTCTCCAAGGCGCTTTCCAGGTCCTCTTGCGTTATACCTCCCAGGATTTTAAGCGCGCCTTTGGGGCCGATACCTTCCACCTTGAGCAGTTCTAGGAAGGTTATCCGCCGGGATGGATCGGAAAACCCAAAAACCCGCATCTGGTCTTCTTTATGGTAGAGCCAGGTGAAGACCTGCCCGGTTTCCCCTGCTTCGGGAAGGCGATCCAGGTCTGTAGCAGGTACGGCAATATCCCATTCGATACCGCCGGTTACAATCCGCAGCGTATCCTTCAGTTTTTCGGTAATGGTTCCCCGGATACTATTGAACATATACTTCCTTATCTCTTTATGAAGTATACATAGACACCCCCTTATTTTCAAGCGCAGGGGAATGGTCTATTCACTTCCAGGCCAAGCAATTCAAGGGCCTTTCGTACCTCCGCAAGATTACCCTTCCAAAAACAATCCATAAAGGGAACAATGCCAAATACATTTACCTTTCCTCGTTTTTTTGCTTCAGTTTTAACTACAAATTGCTTCGCGATTGCGGACATTACGATGTCATAGCCGGTATATGAGTTGCCCCTGAACCCCGCCGTCTCGGTAAAAATCAGCGAGGCATCTTCAGAACCATTTATGGCATGAAGATCTGAACGAACATCTGAAACAACGGATTGGACATTATCGCCTATTATCTCCGTAACACAACTGGTAATAACAACATACAAACGCCCATCCATTATCCGAGGGTATTGAGTATCTGTTGTTTTAAGCGTTTCATACCGCCAAATATCACTTCTTTTTCGGTTATATTTGAAGACGGCACGGAAAGGCCGCCGCAGTAGCCGCCGACTTCCAGCGCGGAAGCCCCGCTTTGCCCCCAGGTAATACTTGCGGCACATCCAACGGAAGCGTGCATTACCGGTATTGTTTCCGGCAAGGCTTCAAAAGTTGACAAGGCCCCGCCAAACGTGCAAAAATAACGCGGCCTTTCGGTATAGCTGCGCTTCATTTGGTGTTCTCCTTGATATATTTGAACGGGTCTTCATTGTACCAGCTTGCCTTATACGGCAATTTGATATATTCGGGAAATTTTTTGTTAAGCGATGGGCAGGAAAGCTGCCTGAAAAGCCGCCGGGCAACTTCAAACACGCCGCGGAAACCAATGTAGGACAGCGAAGAATTAAACACTACATGGACCGGTATTCCCATTTTCTCGGCGGTTGTATTGCTCTGCGTATGGCCGATGAAAAGATCCGGTTTTATTTTCCGTAACAGGTTGGCTTCCTCGTATAGCTGGACATTCGCTATATTAAGCGGAATATCACATATCAGGCGTTTCAATTTTTCGTATTCCCGTACCGCATATTCATCGTGATGGAAAGAAACCGTGCAAACGGACCGGTATTACATTTCGAGCGGCGACTTTTCCGCGGAAGAATTCCTGAAATACATCCGAGGGCACTGGTCGATAGAGAACCAGATGCACTGGATGCTGGACGTCGTATTTCGGGAAGACGACTGTCGGGTGAGGAGGGGGCATGGGGTGCTCAATTTGAATATCCTGAGGAAGCTGGCATTATACCGGTTGAAGAAAATGAAGATGGAAAAGAAACGGGTGAGTGCTAAACGGCGTATGATGCACGTCGCCCTGGATTCTGGTTTCCTGTGCGAGGCCTTGTTCTCAGAGTAAACGCCGATGCCCTGGGGGTCTCTCAGGGCATCGTCATTTAAAAATCTGTGATATAAAGGAGTTACCATGGGAGGGGTAAACAGGTGAGGATCACGGAAGTAGACATACCAAGGATGGAAGAATGCTTAAGAGGGATAAAGGACGAGCGGCGGCAGAGCGGACATTTTCTGCACAAACTGATAGACGTGCTGGTAATCGGGCTAACGACCATACTTGCCGGATGGGATGAATTCAATGTGATGGAGGATTTCGGGAAGGCGAAGGAGGTTTTTTTCCGGACCTGGACTTGCCCAGGGCAAAAGTGGACTTGCCCCCCTTAGGTAGACAGTGTTAAGCGGCTTGTCCTGAGTTAAACCCCTCAGGGGCCACATAGTCAAGTGCCGAATGTATACGCACCCGGTTATAATAGGCCTCAAGATAC
>JAISOX010000002.1 GCA_031275325.1 Treponema sp. | reverse complement strand
CGGCTTCGGGCCGTTAACGGGGGGAAACGGGTAAGGGTCAAACGGAAAATGCTCAGAGCCAGCCTTGTTCCGGATTTCCTTCTCAAGGTGTTATTCGGCGAGTAAGTGCTGTTGCCCTGCCCGGAAATCCCCGGAAAACCGCGGTATCCCTTGTAGACCGCCTCCCCAGGAGGTCTTGGAACGCATGGGAAAGTTTGCCTAGCAATGCAGCTTTGACTGGTGCACCTGAGGCTACGGTAGACCTGGGGGCAGGGTTGGGATAACCTATATTTTGAATTACTGAAGCAGTCTCAGGAAAGACATAATGACAGGAGGTACCTGATTATGTGGAAAATTATGGTGTTGTGCTTGTTTTGGGCTACCGCTTTACTGGTATGAATCCAGGACTGGTATCTTATCCATGAGGAGGATCTGCAGAGTGTCGAATATTCAGCGAAGATATGGGAGCAGGACAGGCAGACCTAGCTCTTACAGGTGCAGCAGTTGAGGAGCAGGGCCAAGACCTTACAGCAGATATCAGAGGCATTGAATAGATAATTGACACAAGTACAGGCGGATTACCGGCTATTGAGGCAATCCTTCAACACCTACGAACAAGACCTATTACGTTAGATTTCCTTGAAACATGGAAAAATCGACGAATTGAAAGCTGTTCTAGCAGAGGAGCAATATCGGAGGGATAACTATAAAGGGCAGTTATCATGGTTTTGGTAAGCCTGATTGCCCTGGGGGTATTGATTATAATTGGCTATCGCCGACTTCTCAACCATAGATAAGCGGGTTATTCGCTTGGGATAGGAGATGCTCCAGCTATGTCAAGGAGACATCCAACATACTACCGAAAATCATGAAACTGACTCCTCTTTCACCGGCCCCCACCCTAAAAAACGACATACGGGGACTGCTGGGTAATGAAAAAACTACCCTCCATGTTTTAGGGATTGTTTCTTAAAAATCAGGTTTAATTAGCCAATCCGATGTTGCGGCGGATAGGGGAACTGAACCGGAGGTTCCTACTCAGTTTCCCAGGCACCTCCATTTCCTCCTATCTTTGCCGAGGACGGGAGTTGAACCCGTACCCCTTTGCAGAGAGGGGATTTTAAGTCCCCGGTGTCTACCATTCCACCACCCCGGCATATATGCTTACGAGAGCCTACGCATATATAAATATACTTACCCAGTATTCTGAATAAAGTCAAGAGGTAAACCCCAAGCCCCAGGGATGCCTTGTTCCTGTAGGGTCATGTATTCTTTAAGCTCCCAAGCATCTTGTTCTCGTCACGAAAGAGGATGCGCTTATATTGGAAGCATTATCCTGGTGGGTTAATACAAGGATACACCTATAAACCATGAGAAGCCCTTGATTATCGGTATTTCACCGATGAGGATAAGAAGCACGTATAGAAATCCCCATGAACCAGTAAAACCCCTAGCTCTTTCTCAATGGTTCTTTTATTAACCTGTATGTTACAGGCCAAACATATTGATTGATATTACCCCCTCTCGTGTGCTATATTTTTGAATAGACAAACCAAACGGCATCATGGAGCGTGTTACGTCCGCCTATGCTTTCCGTATGCGCTAGGGAGGGGGTATTTTTTCCGGGAAAAGAGCTTCTGGAAGTTGTGGTGTTGCTCTTTTACTTCTAAATAAAGGGAAAAATAAAACTATTTTTAAAGAGGAAAAAATGAACCAGGAATATACCTTTACCTTTGATAAAACCCCCTCTTGCGTCCGGATGCAAGAGGAGTTTCCGCCTATTGACAGGATATGGGCTGATTTTGAATCAATAAGGGGGGATGCTGTTGGTCAGATTTTGCTGGTTTGTGATACCCACACCGAATATATCGTCCGGGACATCCTGGGTACGCAGGATCGGCCCTGGTGTGTATTGCCTTCAGGAGAGACCGCTAAGAACTGGACTGCAGTGGAGGCCATCCTGAATGCGGGGAAGGAAGCTGGACTGGGACGGGACGGGCTCTTTATCGGCGTGGGTGGCGGGGTGGTAAGCGATTTGACCGCGTTTGCCGCTTCGATTTATATGCGGGGAACCGGGCTTTGTCTGGTATCTACCTCCCTCCTGGGTATGGTGGATGCCGCGGTGGGGGGGAAGACCGGGTTTGACCTTTTTGGCATGAAAAACCTGGCAGGGACCTTTTATCCGGCGCCTCTCATCTATATGCCCTTGGACAGCCTTCTGAGTTTGCCCAAGGCTGAATGGAAGTCCGGTATGGGGGAACTCATTAAGACCGCGGTGTTGGATGAGACGGATGCGTTATTGGAGCGCTTGCGGCTCCTGGGACCTGAGCCGCCAAACTCCCAGGACAGGGCAGGCCGAGAGCGTATCTTCGCCAGTATAGCCCGATCAGTGCAGATCAAGGGCCGGATCGTGGAGGCGGATCCCAAGGAAACTGGCGTAGAACGAGCGCGCTTAAATCTAGGGCATACCTTTGCCCATGCCCTGGAATCCGCGGCGGGGCTGGGGCAGGTATCCCACGGCGAGGCTGTTGCCTGGGGGGTGGTCCGGGCCTGTGAGCTGGGGTATGCCTTGGGCATTACCCCGGGGGAACGGGGAAGGGCAATCACCAGCCTCATCAAAGGCTGGGCTTATGAAACCAGGGCGCCCCATCCCCTTCTAGAGGAACAGGGAAGGATCGAGGCTTTTATGCGGGCTTTGGAAGGAGATAAGAAAAAAAAGGCCGGGAAACTCAGGTTTATAGTTCCCCTTGCCCAGGGCGTGCAGGCGGTTTCTGCACCCGCCATAGAAGCGGGTTTGGTGGAGCGTATCATCTGCGGCGCCCTGGATACTTCACGCTTAATCTACTGATCCCGGTAAGGGAGATGGAAGGACTGATTTATTATCTATGCTACATTATAAAAACAAGATGAAACCGGTACTGTTTTGTTTATACCTGTTTCTGGTATTTCGGATACCGATCTTTGGACAAACGGCAGATCCGAGGCAGGAGCAGGAAATAGAGGAAGTACAGGAAGATACGCTGCCTGAAACGGAAACAACTGAGGCGCTTTATATAATAGAAACCATTCGGTTCGCTATAAAGGGCCGCACCCGGCCTTTTGCGCTGCTGGATGCGGGTAAGTTTCAGAAAGGGGAACTGCTTGTAGGCGAAGCGAATTTGGCCTCCTATATCAAAGATAAAACCCAGCTTCTTCTTAACCAGCGGGTCTTGGAAGCGGTACATATTGACTATGCGGCAGGGGAAGCGGATGAGCAGGGCTTTATACCGGTGGATCTGTTGGTAAGCGTTACTGATACCTGGAATATTATTGTGCTTCCCCGGCCGCAATACGATGATAACAAGGGATTTGAGCTTACCCTCAAGGGCCGGGATTATAACTTTCTGGGTACCATGCATGCCCTGCGTATCGATCTGGGGTATCAGCGAAACTTAGAAGGCGAGAATTCCCTGGTGTTTGAAATTGATTCGGATACGCCCTTCAATGCCTTTGGGTATGCCTTTAATCTCAACTTTGATCATGCCTTTGCGTATACCTTTGAGCAGCCCCTGTATTATAAGAACACCACGGGCATCTCTATGGAACTGCCCTATCAACGGACGGCCTTTACCTTTGGGTTTGAAGAGGCGGTGGTGATCCATGAAGAAAATGAAGACGAGTATAAGCCTGCTTATGGGGATTATGATGACTGGTATATGTCCAGTGAGCTGTACGCTTCCTGGGAAATCCCCACCGGGTTTTTGGTGCATACCTTTGGGGAACTGACCTATACCCCTAAGGTAGCGGGGAACCTTACATATCCTGAAGAAAACCTGGAATACTTTAGACACGGACCGACCGCCACCCTGAGCCACAGCTTGGGCTTTGGCCGGATAGACTGGATTAACAATTACCGTAAGGGCCTGGAAGTTTCCCTGGATAATGCCTACCAATATAACTTCTATCGCCCGGGCTGGGACAAAACCCTGTTCCTTACGGTGGCAGGCCACCTGCTGGTGAGGGATTTTTTCGGTATTTCGAGCCGGTTCCGGTACCGGCATTGGTTTGATGATACCCAGGATGCAGGGGACGCGCTCCGGGGTATGCTGGATAAATCCGTGCATGTGCCTTATATGGTTTCCTTGAATCTGGATTTTCCCTTCCGGGTTTTGCGCTTTACCCCTTCTCAATGGCTGAACAACCCTAAGGTCCGGCTGTTTAACTTTGAACTGCATCTATCCCCCTTTATTGACGCCGCCCTCATACCGGCTCCCCAGACAGCCCTGACCGGCGGGCTGGAAGGTATTGTTTTCCCTGAGTTTATGCGGAGCCTCTATGTACGGGTGAGTATAGGGTGGAACCTGATTGAAGCGTTCAAGACCAAAAGCCTCCCCAGCGGAGCTAACCGGGAACTCTTCATTGGTATTGGGCATCATTATTAAGTGAGGCAGTTTCAAAACTAACCGAGTTTTGCAACCGCCGCAAGGCACGGAGGATAGGGCAAACCATGGCGTATATTGGGGTTATTGGAACTGGGTATGTGGGTTCTGTTTCCGGGGCGTGTCTTGCGGATTTCGGAAACTTCGTAACCTGTGTGGACAAAGATGCTGAGAAGATCCGTTCCTTACAGCAAGGGGTGATTCCTATTTTTGAGCCTGGGCTTGATGCGGTGGTGGAGCGCAATGTCCGGGCAGAGAGGTTACGGTTTACCACGGATCTGAGTTCCACGGTTAAGACCCATCAGATTGTGTTTATCGCGGTGGGTACTCCTCCCGCTGAAGACGGGAGCGCGGACTTACAGTATGTGGAAGCTGCTGCCCGGGAAATCGGCCAGGCCATGGAAGGGTATACCGTGGTGGTGGATAAGAGTACGGTCCCCATTGGCACGGGCCGGAAGGTAGCCCAATGGATTGGGGAGGAGTTGCAGAAACGGGGCCGGGATATACCCTTCGAGGTGGTTTCCAATCCCGAATTCCTGCGGGAAGGATCTGCGGTCTATGATTTTACCCATCCGGATCGGGTGGTCATCGGAACCGAGGGTGAAACCGCCCGGAAGATCATGAAGGACGTGTACCGTTCCCTGTACCTCAATGAGACGCCCTTTATCGAAACCAATCTGGAATCCGCGGAGTTGATTAAATACGCGGCCAATGCGTTTTTAGCGGTAAAAATCACCTTTATTAACGAGATTGCCAACCTCTGCGAGAAAACCGGCGCCAATGTGCAGGACGTGGCCAAGGCCATAGGCAGGGATGGCCGGATAGGGCCCAAATTCCTGCACCCTGGTCCTGGTTACGGCGGGTCCTGTTTTCCCAAGGATACCCGGGCCTTGGTAAGCATCGGCAAAGCCTTGAACGAACCCCTGGGAATTGTGGAGACCGCCATTGCCAGTAACGAGCGGCAGAAGCAGCGGATGGTTCATAAGATCGAAGCCGGCCTAGGTTCCCTATCCGGCAAGACCATTGCCCTTCTGGGCCTGGCCTTCAAAGCGAACACGGATGATATGCGGGAAGCTCCGGCTATAACCATTGCCGAAGGGCTGGTGAAAGGAGGGGCGCGGCTGCGGCTCTGGGATCCGGCAGCCATGAAGGAAGCGGCCTGGCGTTTTGGCGCGCTTGCCGGGACCGGTCCCGATGCTCCTGCAGAGGAAAAACTGTATTTTGCGGAAAACGAGTACGATGCGCTTACCGGGGCAAGCGCTCTGGTGCTGTTGACCGAGTGGAACCAACTGCGGAACTTGGATCTGTCCCGGGTGAAAAGCCTGCTCAGTCTCCCCTGCTTCTTTGATTTACGGAATATTTATAAGCGGGAGGAAGTAGAAGCCGCAGGGCTTAGGTATTACGGGGTGGGGCAGCCATAGACTGCTTGAGCGGGGATGGCGCGGCAGCGCGGGTACTTTGCTTGGTTTGCGATACACCCCTTTCTTCTTGAAAAAGCGCTATAACAACCTTTTGATGATATTCGATGACATCGTGTCGCAATTCCCCAGTATACTGCTGATACTTGGCGTTATACTGCCGATGTTTGCCGTTATAACCGGAGGTCTCCCCGTTATAACCGCCATATTCTCCAGTATACTGCCGATACCTGGCGTTATACTGCCGATGTTTGCGGTTATAACCGGAGGTCTTCCGGTTATAACCGCCGCATTCTCCAGGATACAGCCTGAGCTATATCCTGGAGGGGAGGGGCTTGAATTTTTGCCCAAGGAAGGGGCTTTTATGCCAAGTTCAGACTATATTCCTGCTGCAGATGGGGCTTTCTTCCCATGGACCGGCGATTTAATCGCCGATGGTCCCCGGCATTTCACCGTATGGAACATTCCTGACTCGCAAACCGCGCTCACGCCCCTCTTGACGGCTTTTGAAACCGCCTTTGAGTCGTGCCGGAACCCCAATAAAGGGATTGACATTAAATGGGCTAAACCCAAGGAAGCCCCCAGGGATACAGGTGAACTGGTCAATTCCGCCTTTGACACGAAGCCGCTTCTGGAACTTACTTTTGAGGAACATGAGCGGGGGAAAGGTGTATTTGTGCGGACGGTGGAAATCCAGCGGGAAGGGGAAAAAGGCCCCTGGGGGGATATTGAAGAAGTTATCGTGCCGTAAAAAAGCGCCTTCATCTCTGCGCAGGGCTATTGACGGTATATCCTTCCCAGGGAAATTATTTTCTGTGTAAAATAAATGCGGATATAAGCGCGTCAAATTTAGCGGAACAAATTTTATCGGAGTATGGTATGTTTATAAAAGATCTGAGCGGAAAAAAGGGTATACCTGATGGTTCTTTTGTGCGTATTGCCATACGCGCGCGAAAGGATAATGAGGGTCTGGTCCAGGCCTTGGCAGCAATGGGCAAATATCTAGTAACAGATATACCCCCCCCCCCCCCCCCCGTCTAAAACGTCAGGGTATCCTGCTTTTGCCGGTCGTGGTCTTTCTGAAAAGAGGCCGGCATGAGTAAGGTGTATCTTGGAATGCGAGGTGATATTATTCATCCGGGGATCATCAATATAATCAACGAAGGGGCCCGCC
>JAISOX010000178.1 GCA_031275325.1 Treponema sp. | reverse complement strand
CCTTTATTTGTAATTGCTGCCGGTGCTTATTGCACCGGTAAAATCCTGTACTGAAGCGGATTTCTCATAAAAATGGGGAACCTCCGCGAGGATCCCCGGTACCCGGTAAAAAGGATCCTCCTTGGTGAGGGGAAGGGTAACGGTTTGTTCCGCAGAACCGGCTTTGTAAATAGCGGTGATAAGTTCGATGGTGTTGCGGCCATCCTGAGCGGTGATGAGGGGATCCCTTCCGGTTTCCAGGGCGGTAAGCACATCTTCGATCTCTCCGGTATGGCCGGTATAGGTCATGGGAGGGAGGGACGTTACAAAGTCCTCCAGGTCTTTTTTCAGCGCCTCATCCTGTTCAGCCAAGGGAAAGGCGTTAGGACCGGCAATGCTCGCGTGCACTTTCCAGGGTGCGGAAATCCGGGCCTTCTCCCCCTGGAAGATGAGCTGCTGTTCTTCGCCGTGGTGGATCACCGAACTCGTGATCTGCGCGAGGGTTCCCTGGGGGTATTGTAAAATCGCTACGGATATGTCTTCTACCTCGGCATTGCTATGAGCCGCATTACATATCACCGCGCTCACCTTTTCAGGCATCCCCATCATCCAGAGCAACATATCAATATGGTGAACCGCATGATTCAGCGTACACCCTCCGCCTTCGGTTTTCCAGGTCCCCCGCCACCAGAGGTCATAGTAATGGAAGCCCCGCCACCAGAAGGAATCCACCTGGGCATGAAGCACCCGGCCAATAAGCCCTGCCTGGAGGACCTTTTTAAGCGCGGCAATAGGCTCCCGGAACCGGTTCTGAGCGACGCAGGCAAGGGTTTTGCCGCTCTTTTTGGCGGCTTCAAGCATGGCGTCGCACTCTTCAAGGCTTGCGGCCATGGGTTTTTCTACCAGAACATTAATCCCTGCTGCAAGGCACGCGCAGGTAATCTCCGCATGGGTAAAAGGGGGAGTACAGATACTCACCAAGTCGATACGCAAACCGGCTTTCACCGCTTCCAGCATTTCCTGATAGGAAGAGAACAGCTTTACCCCATCCAGATGGTACTGTTCCTGCTGGTCCCTGCATTTTTCAGGGGCTATATCGCAGAAGGCCGCTATGGCAGCCCGTTTTGGAAAAGCCAGATACCCTTCCAGATGAAGCCGGGAGATACTCCCGGTCCCGATAATTCCTATGTTGATCATGTAATTGCTCCCTAAGCATGGCAGCAGAGGCGTCTCTATACGAGGGCGCCTCCAAAAATGGGAGGGCTTTTTCCACGGCCCCAATGGTTTTATACTAGCAGGTTAGGAGCGCCGGTTTCAACGGCTTCCGATGAAACCGGCTCCAAAAAAAGCGGACTCCCCTCCGCTTCCCCTAACCTTAGGGTTGAAAGTATTTTTCGGCCCGTTCCTTCCGGACTGCTTCCGCGCCTGAAGCAAGCCAGTCCGCGATGCCGTCATCCCATACCTTGTCGAAATTCGCGGGGCTTGCGGTAACCGCCCCGATTAAAAGGGAATCCCCCTTGTCTACCAGGGTCTGGGTTACCGGCCCCGCAGCGGAAAGGGTTACCGGAACAATCGGACCGGGTTTGGCGTTCCGCATGGAAATCGTGTAGGCGTTGGCGATAACCTCCGCAGGCCAGGGGTACGCGTTGGCCAAAGCCCGGGCAGTTAAATCCGGATCCCCCAAATCAAGACCATTCATGGTGATGGTGTAATCAATGTTCTGAGCGCTGTTCTGAATCCACAGTCCTTCCCCGTTCTTTATCTTGGGAATCCCGTCTACTATATCGTGGACAATACCCTCAGGGCCTACCTGGAGGAAGTGGTAATTCTCAAACCGGGCAAGCCAGTTGATGTACCGCAGGGCGGCTTCGGGGTTTTTGCAGGAAGCGGGGATGAAATAATGCACCCCTGCCATATCATACGCGCTCTTGTGGGTGATGCCGTCAGAACTCTGGATGGCGTCGATAGGAACCATATCCGCTCCGGGTACGTTCTTTTGGAGGTCCGACAAAAGGGCCGTGCTTTCCCGGTAAATCTGATCCCAGTTATGGCAAATGGACCCTATCATCCCGCTTTTAAGGAGATTGGCCAACACTTGATCATCCTTGTACAGGGGGAAATCCCGGTCAATGAGGCCGTCGTTGTACATCTTGTTCAGGAACCGGACCCCTTCTTTATAACCCGGCACCAAGAAGTGCCGGTCGATTATCGTGTTGATCCAGAGATCCCGGGAGCTGATATTCGGGTCAACAAAGGGCATGATGATATTCCCGCCGGTCCATACCACATCCTTAGTCATGCTGAAAGGGATCACCCTGTTCTTGCCAATCCCGCCAGGGTCTTGCTCCTTGAAGGCCGCCAGGGCGTCATAGAATTCCTGGGTGGTAGTGGGCAAGGGCAGGCCCAGTTTGTCCAGCCAGTCCTTCCGGATGAAGATGTTCCGCTGGGCAGTATTCATCCGCTTGGACTGGATCGAGAAGATCTGCCCTGTCTGGGGGTCCTGATTCCGCCGGATAAAATCCCGTCCCGGTATAGCCAGATCCGGCCCCAGGAATTGCTTCAAATCAACCAGCAGGGTGTCGATATGAGGGGACATATCATACAAGCCCCCAAGGTCCCGAAAACTGCCCACCAATTCCCCGGAATAGGTAAGGCACACATCCGGCGGATTACCCGCGGCCATCAGGTTGTTCAATGCGGTGATCTCTTCCCACCGGGAAACCCGGACGAACTTAACCTCAATGTTCTCGTCTTCCAGGACCTTTTTCTGAATCCAATCGGTCCAGTTGTTTTTGGTGGGGTCCGACTTGCCCCCGTCAGTGCCCCGGTCAAACACCTCTACGGTGATCGTAACCGGTTTTCCCCCTTGGGACGTTCCGCTACCAGAACCCTGCTTCTTGGAACAGGCCGTCATGGAAAGAACCATCATGCCTGCAAGCGCTCCGACGATAAGGGTTTTTACCCCTATCCCCTTCATCATCCATTTCATTGTAACCCTCCTCGGTACATGTGCTACCTTCTTAAAATAAAATCAGGAATCAGATGATTCCTTTGGTTCCCTTATCCTTTCACCGCGCCTACGCTCACCCCGGCAATGAAATACCGCTGAAGCCAGGGATAGACAATCACGATAGGAATCGTGGCGATCATGACCGATGCGGCCTTCATACCTTCACTCGCCTGGGGCGCGCCCCCGGCAATCCCTTCCTGAGTGGCTATTTCTATGGACGACAAGTTGTTGATGATCTGATAGAGCTTGAGCTGAATCGGGGCGAAGTCCGGCTCCGTGAGATAGAGCAGCGCGTCGGAGAACCCGTTCCAGCGGCCCACCGCGTAAAACAGGGCCAAGGTGGCCAGCACCGCAGTGGACAAGGGCAGGTACACATGGATCAAAACCGTAAAGGGATTCGCGCCGTCCAGTTCCGCAGATTCCCGCAGGCTCTCAGGAACGCTGTAAAAAAAGCTCCGCAGGATGATCATGTTAAACACCGAAAGACAGTTGGGGATGATGAGGACCAGGGGGTTATTGAGCAGCCCCAGGTCTTTCATCCAGATATAGGTCGGTATGGTTCCTGCGCCGAAGTACATGGTGAAGAGAATAATCGTATTGAAGATCCCCTTGCCTTTAAGGTGCTCATAGGTGAGGGGAAACGCGCACAGAATGGTTATCCCCAGGGAAACCAGGGTACAAATCACCGTGAGGATCGCGGTCCACCCCAAAGACCGGACAAACGCCGGATCCCGGAACACGTACCGGTAGGATTCGGTGGTCATTTCCACCGGCAGGAACCCAACCCGGCGATTGACAATCGCCAGGGGAGAACTCAAGGATTGGGCCAAAAGGTTCACCAGGGGTAATATGCAGGCGAGGATGACCAAAAGGCACAAAAACGCAATGACCCAGTCCCCTGCTTTGGTAAATCTCGATTTAATCATATACTTCCTCCTCTTTGTCTTTGGACATGACCGTTACCACACGCCCCGTTCACCGAACCGTTTCGCCAGAGCGTTGGCGCCAACCAGAAAGATGACGCAGATAATCGACTGGAACAGGCCGATTGCCGCGGTATAGGAGAACTGGAAGGACCGGATCCCTACCCGGTACACCATGGTACTGATCACGTCCGATACTTGGATGACCAGGCTGTTCCCCAAGGTATAGGGCCGGTCAAATTCGCTGCCCAAGATACGGCCAATGTTCATGATAAGGAGCGTAACGATGGTGGGCCGCAGCGCGGGCAAGGTAACATGCCATATTTTGCCGAACCGTCCTGCCCCGTCTACTTCCGCGGCTTCGTAGATTTCAGGGTTGATGCTGGTGATTGCCGCGAGGTAGATGATGGTTCCCCAGCCTACCTCTTTCCATACCCCAAAGGCCACATAGGTCCCTACCCAGAGGGTCTTGTCCATCAGGAAGTCCACCGGCCCAATGCCGAGATTGGCAAGCCCCATGTTGACAATCCCTCCCCCCGGAGCGAGGAGCTTACTGGCGATGCCGCTGATGATGATCCACGAGAGGAAGTGGGGAAGATACACGATGGTTTGGGTGAGGCGCTTGTAAAACCTGAAGTGCAGTTCATTTAACAAAATAGCCAGGATGATGGGGGCGGGAAACCCGACCAGCAGATCGAGAAAGTTAAGCCACAGGGTATTCCGCAGGGCGTTATAAAAATCCCGGGAGGTAAAGGCCTGGACAAACCACTTGCCCCCGCTCCAGGGGGACTCCCACACGCCTCTAAACATATTGTAATCTTTGAAAGCGATGACGATATTCGTCATGGGGACATACCGGAACACCAAAAAGAACGCCATGGGCAGCGCTAACATCAGGTAGAGCATCCAGGTCCGTTTAATGTAGATGATCCGGTCTTTCCATTTTTGAGCCGCCAAGGCATTGTCTGTTTTCATCACTAACCTCCTTAAACTGTAAATTCCCAGGGGTTCGCTTATACAAACCCGGGCGTCTGGGCCGCTGCCGGATGGCAGACCAGGGCCGTAAGCCGCGGCCTGCCAGGTTCGCCAGGCCTAGAAGTTGTAATTAAGAATGATGGGGAAGAACAACTGGGGTTTGGCTCCTTCGTGGGCTTCCCCTCCAGGGAGTTTTAGGGTGGTCCCTACCCGGACATCCCCTCCCGCGAAGTTATGCCGCACGTACAGGCCGATACCCATATCCATGTAGTTGTTTTTGAGTTTTGAATGATCTTTCCCGGTCCAGTATTCGAGATACTGCTTGTCTACATCGCCGCCGGCTGCTCCCGTTGCCTTAGTGAAATCAGTATCATTAAAAGCCGAAGCATCGCTGTCGTGGTTGATGTCGAGCATATATTCCAGGCCGATGATCCAGTTGGGGGCGATGGTATACATGGGGGTCAGGGAAAAGAGCAGGTTGTTTCCGTCTTTTACTTTTTTGGTTGTAGTATCAGCAGTTGTTTTGGTTGTTGTTTCGGTATAGCCGCCAAACCGGTAGCTTACCCGTCCATAGAAACGCAGGGGCAGGGAAGGGAGGGTGGTATCAAAGCCGACGCCCACGATGTAGGGGTTCTGTTTTGTTGCTTCCATTTTATCCGTGCTGCTGGAGGGGGGGGGGGGGGGGGGTATGGGCATAAGGAAGGGTGACCGGGCCGCCGAGGTCTTTGTTAACCCCGTTTATCGCGGTAAGCTGGAACG
>JAISOX010000177.1 GCA_031275325.1 Treponema sp. | reverse complement strand
GCCGCCTTCCGGGCCTACTTGCTTTTTCCGGTGAGGTAAGAGTACCATGCACCTGAAAAGAACCTGCATAAAGGAGCCGCATCTATGGAACCAGGACTTACCCATTTCGATTCCCAGGGCAACGCGGTCATGGTGGATGTTTCCGCCAAACCCCACAGCCTCCGCATGGCCCAAGCCAAAGGGCGCATCACGGTAACCCAGGAAACCCTGAGCCTTATTCAGCAAGGTACGGTTCGGAAAGGGGACGTTCTCGCCGTGGCCCGGATTGCAGGCGTCATGGCAGCCAAAAAAACCGCGGAACTGATTCCCCTCTGTCATCCCCTGCTTTTTGATTCCTGTACCCTGGATTTTGCGCTGCAAGAAAACGCCGATGAGGGAGACGCCTCACAAGGGGCTATCGAAGCGACCTGTACGGTCCGGCTCTCCGGTAAAACCGGCGCGGAAATCGAGGCCCTCACCGGGGTATCGGTGGCCCTCCTGACCATTTACGATATGTGCAAAGCCATTGACCGGGGCATGGTCCTCGGCGAAATCCGGCTCTGGGAAAAATCCGGCGGCAAGAGCGGGCATTTCCTCCGGGAAAAACCTCAGGGGGTCGATTAATACCCTTCCAGTATCCCCAAAAGCCGTTCTTTACGGATGGAGCGCAGGAAGTTTGCAAGCCGGGGCCCTTGGTCTTTGCCGATAAGGGCTTGATAGCTTGCCCGGAACAGGGCCTTGCTCTCCACCCCGGTATCCTCCGCCACGTTATAAATCGCCTCTGCACAGGTCTTGTCATCGGTGAAATCCTGGATATGAGCAATGACCCGGTCCCGAAGCTCCCGCAGGGCCTGGGTTTCCGCAGCCCCGAGTTCAGCCCGGGCTTCCCCAGGCGAACGGAGTTTAAAGCGAAAGTCTTCAGGCGCGCAGATATCAATCCAGAAACGCGCGCAGCAGCCCCTAGTCTTGAGGGCCGGAACCTGCTCAGGCTGGACCCCTTCCAGGCCGGCAATGGTCTTCTCCAGGTCTCCGTCGGCAATCTGGATGAGGTTACAAAGATGCCTGAAGGGAATTTGATAGGGCATGATCCTGGGCAGCGCCCCTACCTGGGAGAATTCATAGATCCGGCGGGCCTTCTTAAAGGTTCCTTCATCCTTGACCGGTTCGATCTTCCAGGCAATCCGTTCGATCCGGTCATAGTCTTCATAGAGCTTGATCACATCCAGATCAAAAGAAATGGTAAATTCCGTGTTAGGCCGGGTCCCGGCAAAGAGGAAGCGGACCAGCTCCGGGGTATACACCTGCAAGAGATCCTCCAAAGTTATCACCGTACCCACAGAACTGGACATCTTTCCTGGTATTCCCTTGGTGCCGATGAAGTCATAGCGAAAACTCACCGGCGCATCCCAGTTATATACCTCCTTGCATACACGCCGGGCAGTATCAAAGGAACCGCCCTGGCTATGATGATCTTTGCCAGCCGGTTCAAAATCAACCTTTTCATATTCCCATCGCATGGGCCAGTCCACCCGCCAGCCCAGTTTGACCCCCCGGCTCCTGCGGAGGTCCAGGGTCTCCTTATGCCCGCAGCGAGTACAATGATAACTCAAACCCCATTCCCCGTCCCAGGCGTCCACATGGGTTTCATCCCGGTTGCATTGTTCACAAAACACGCTCACCGGCCACCAGTCCCCCTGGATCTTGTGTTCTTCATCCCGAAACGCGTCGAGGATTTTCTTCAGGGCCTCCCGGCGTTCCAGGGCCTTGAGGATGCCCGGAGCATAGCGGGAAGCCCGGTATCGTTGGGCCTGATAGAGATACTCAGGGTATATGCCTACCTGAGGAAGCAGGGTTTCCACATCCGCCTCATGATGCCGGGCATAATTCTCATCCCGTTCCCAGGGATCCGGTACCATGGTAATAGGAAAACGAAGGTACCCTTTGAGTTCTTCCTGTTTGGGCATGTTTTTAGGCACTTTCCTGAACACATCATAATCGTCCCAGGAATAGATGAACCGTACCTGCTTGCCCTGGTCCCTAAGGGCCCGGGCCACCAGGTCCACAGAGATAATCTCCCTGAAATTACCGATATGTACGGTCCCGGAAGGGGTTATCCCTGAAGCGCAGGTATAGCACGGTTTCTCCCCCTTTTCCCGAATTATCTTCAGGGCAGTCTCATCGGCCCAATGCTCATGTTTCCTATCCATACTGCTCCATTTTTCCTTTTCTTGTTTATTTCCTTTATTTTTTATTTATTTCAATCCACCCGCTCATATCAAGCGGGACCGCGCCTTTACCGTGGGGTTTACTCCCCCGGGGATATGGGGCGGGGATTTTTTATTTTATAAAAAAAGCGGTTTCATGACTAGGAGGCGTCATGCTTCAACCCCAATGTAAAAGTGCTGGAATCTGACGGTTTTTCTTGACATGCATGAAAATTCCGTGATACAGTGCCTGTATATACTTCAGAGGAAGAGAGGTGCAAATCCTCCGCTATCCCGTAACTGTAACCGGGTATTTGTCAGCAGATGAACCGGTTCCGCCAGACGGCCACTGACCCGCGGGTCGGGAAGGCCGGTGGAAACCGGGGGCCTGTCAAGCGTTGCTTTGAAGGCTCAACCCGCAAGCCAGGAGACTTTGGTATAGCAGGCCCTGTATAGGGCTGTCAATTTTTTCAGGCTTCGAGGAATGAGCTTTGTGAAAAGACCACAGCATATCCGGTATGTTTGCCCTATCTCCTTCCTCAAGCACGAGGAGTAAATCAATGACTGGAAAGAAGCTGTTTGTGGGGGGGGGGGGGGGGGGGGCGGGGGGGCGGGGGGGCGGGGGCCCCCCCGGGGCGGCGGCCCGCCCGCGC